>CAMRCO010000059.1 GCA_947040945.1 uncultured Spirochaetia bacterium | reverse complement strand
TACATTTCTTTGTATACAAAAAAGTTTAATCTAATTTTTTGTAAAAAAGTTTAATATTTTTCGTAGTGTACTTTTTCTTGTTCAAATCTATTTTCTCGTTTGCTCATATCAAAGTTGGTTTTAGCATAACCTAAAGCTATTATAGCTACAGGGTTTACGTGTTCTGGCAAAGCAAACATATTTTTCATTTTTGTCATATACTCTTCAATTGGTGCAATTCCCATCCATAAAGAACCTATACCTCTATATGTAGCAGCAAGTAAAATATTTTCTATGGCAGCTGATGCATTTTGTTCCCAAAACTTATTAATATCTTTTCCATTAGGCTTCATATCAGCACATACTAATATAGCAAGAGGTGCTGAGCTTAAAGGCTTAGTGTACTGATGAGTTTTTGACATTTCATCAATCTTACTACGATCTTTAATCACAATAAACTCCCAACTCTGAGTATTATTTGCTGATGGAGCATGCATTGCTGCTTTTAATATATATTCAATATCCTCACTTGGAATATCTTTATCTAAAATAAAACTTCTCACACTTCTTCTCTGAAAAAAAATATCCTCTCCCATAAAAAATACCCCTTATTTTGTTATAACTATCAACAATTATTCTATGATAGATATAGTAAAAATCAAGCATTTTATAATGCAAAATATCACAAAATGCTTCTTTACAGAAAAAATATTTTATGATATTATGTTACCTATGATAAAAAATTATATACTTAGATTTATGACGAAATACCGTCATTATTACAAATACAAACGTCTAGCGATTATAGTTGTTTCAGTTTGGTTTACGCTAATGGTTACTTTAGGTGTAATATCTGGATTCATGAATAGAGCAAAACCTATAATAATTTCTCCAGAAGATGAAAATGCTATGGCGGTTGACAAAATAGAATCTAATAAAAGAAAAATAGAAAGTGGCGAAATGCTTAGCTCAAAAAACAATATGTCTTTTTTTGAAATACAACAATCAAAAAATTATACAGAAAAATTAAATAATAAAAACAATAAAGGAAAATAACTAAAATGCGTAAAAATAATACTTATTTATTTATCCTACTTTTAATTATATTTGCTAGAATAAATCTATATTCACAAAACAATAATGTAAATACATTAACAGTTAATGAAAATAGTGAAGCAAACCTTAATAAGAAACCCATTCAAAATGATGTTATAAAAATAATTAATTTAAGTTTGGGTAAAGAGTTTTCTATTAAGTTAAATACAAAAAATCTAAGTGAGTTTGTAACAATAACTGAGTTCGGAGACAATGTTGATTTTATAAAATTTAGTAGAGATAAAACTAATGCCCTAATTATATTTAAAGCTATAAAAAATGGAGAGTCTACCCTAAATTTTCAAATTGATAATAACAATAATGAGATAGTGAGAAAATATTTATATACAATCAATGTTACAGATAGTATAGAAAAACCTAATAATCAAACAAAAGTAATCACAAATAATACCAAACCAAAAACTAATGCCGTTATAAAAAATAATCCCACAACACAAAAAACTAACACCGTCATAAAAACCAATAACACAACTCAAAAACCAATTGTAACTATACCTCCCGCTACTCTAACACCAAAAACACCAACCAATACTGTTGTGAAAAATCAAACAAATGAAAGCAAAACACTCGCCGAAGAGAAAAATTTATATGAATTAGCGTCCGAATTAAAAAGGACAAAAAATTATACTAATTCTATTGATACGTATAAAAACTTAATAAATCAATATACTAATTCTATTTATAAAACAGATAGCATATTTGACATCGCAGACATATACACTACACAAAAAAATTATGACAATGCTAAAACTGAATACAATAAAATTATTAATGATAAAACTATTAATGATGACGATAAGTCTCTCGCTATGTATTCTTTAGGAAAATTACTTGAACTTGAAAACAATCACGATGATGCTTTAGAGCAATATTTGAAAGTATATAAATCATACCCCAACACAAAGAGTGGATTAAACTCTGCATACCAATATGCTAATCTACTAAAAACAACTGCAGACATGTCGGAAGGATTTAATATTCTAAATGAATCTTTATCAAAGAATAGCACATTCCAGAAAAAAGAAGATGCTTTAATGCTACTAGCACAAATGTATGAGAAAGGCGAAGCTAATATAAGGGACTACAAAAAGTCATACGACACATACGAAAAATACCTAAAAGAATTTCCAAATGGTAGTAGACGTAAAGAAGCCTATGACAGATATTTATTTATTAAAAATAATTACCTTAATATAAGATAATCAAAACCTATACAGTCATCTTTTTCTTAGCACTTTCACTCGACATATCGACAGAGCTATTAAAACTATCTTTAGCAGAACGAGCAAAAAACTCGAGTCTATTTATAGTATTAACCTCACTTAATCCTGCGTCCATATCAAGATATAAAAGATTAAGATTTGGATAAAGTGTTTTAATACGAGTCTCAATTCCACGAGCTATTATATGATTCGCTATACAACCAAAAGGCTGAAGAGCAAGCACATTGTTTACCTCGTCCTTAGCAAAAGTCGCAATTTCACCAGGTAGAAGCCAAGCCTCCCCAAACTGATTAGTCATTGAAGCCACTTGACTTGCATTAGTAGCAATGTCCCCTATTTTATGTAATGGTCTAAACCCCTTAAAATTAGACATCATAGAGTTTATTTGATCAATTCTAGCACTAACTAGTTTTTCAAATGCACTACACAAATAATATGCCATTTTAGATACAGGTCTTGTGTTGCCTTCTTTATTCACTTGCTTATTAATAATATCTTTAATAAAAAAGTCAGTCATAGGAGGCATTATAACCTCAACTCCATTATTTATAAGCCAATCAGTAACGTATCCATTTGAGAAGCTGTTATATTTAACATATATCTCACCAACAATACCCGCCTTAGGATATTCGCCTTCATTAGTTTCAATCGAATTAAACTCATTAATGGCTTGTTTAAGAAGATTATTTGTAGCCTTAAATGCAAAGTTTTTAGGATGAAGCGCAATATATTTAGTAGCAAGTCTCTTAGCTTCCCCTTTTTTGACTTCACGTATAGCAGTATAATAATACATATTTGATATAGCATCAACAAAAGGACCTGCTGATAAAACTTGCTTTATTAAATCCATTTTAGATATTGAAAAACCAGACTGATCATTAATAGTAGTAAAACCTACCGTAACAACAGGCACATGCTCATATCCCGAATTAATAAGTGCTCTTTTTATAAGTGACACATAACTACTAGCCCGACACTGCCCACCAGTTTGAGATATTGCAACAGCAATTTTACTAGTATCATATTTGCCCGTTTTAAGTGCCTTTATAATATCTCCTATAACAATAGTCGCAGGATAACACATATCATGGTTAGAGTATCTAAGTCCCATTTCAACTGACTCTTCATCAGAGTGAGGTAATGTAACAATATTATATTTTTTACCAATTAAAGATGCTAGTAGAGGATCATAAAACTCAGCAAATCTAGGAAGAAGTATAGTGCGTTTTTTTACGTCTTCTTTTGCAAACGCTTTAACTTTAGTTCTATCAGTATTCTTTTTTCCTACAAACTCTTTAATTTTCATGCTCTCAACTAAACTTCTTATTCTGAGCTTAACACTACCTGTGCTTGTTATCTCATCAACCTTTATAAGTGTTGGATTTTTTCCATAAGTATTAAGAATAGATTTAATCTCATCACTAGTAATAGCATCAGGCCCGCAACCAAAACTATTAATTTGTATTACTTCAATTTTCATATCTTTTTGCTCTGCTGCCCATAAAGCTGCATTAAACATTCTATTAGGATATGACCACTGTGTTAAAACCTGAACTTCACTTAAAGACTTATCACTATCAACCGCATCCTCTGTCAAAACATTAAACCCAAAAGAAGATATAGTTTCAGCTATTTTATGATTGATAAGTTGATCAATATGATATGGTCTGCCCATCAAAAGTATAGTAGGTGTTTTGTTTTCTTTAGAGTCTTTTATAATATGCTCTGCTTCTTTAATGATGTTCTGCCTTAATAAATCTTGCTCTTTTAGGGCTTTCTTAAATGCCTTCTTAAACACTTTCTCTGAAACACCCAAAACATGCACAAAATATGATTTACAACCATCATATAAAAGTTTATCACTTAAAAAACTTATTGAAGGAGCATCAAATGGAATGCCATATTTACCAAATGGATTAATAGCACTGTCGATTACATCAGGATACCCTGTAACAACAGGGCAATTATAACTGTTTACAGACTCAATTCTTTCTTTTTTTTCGAGCACAACAGAAGGATAAAATATTCTATCCACATTCGATTCTATAAGGTCAAATATATGCCCATGAGCAAGCTTAGCAGGAAAACATATATTATCACTCATAACCGTGCCAGAACCTTTATCTGATATTTCCATGCTAGAAGGTGACGATAAATGCACATTATAGCCCGTTTCAATGAATAAAGTCGACCAAAATGGAAAATTTTGATACATATTAAGAACTCTTGGTATTCCTATAGTTCCTTTAATATCAGTACCCACAGGGGAAAGAGGTCTTTCAAAAAGTAGAGAGAGTTTTTTCTTTGTAATATCAAGCCCATACATTCTCTCGGATATACCTTTATTACTAAATATCTTCTCACACTTATTTCCTGTATAAAAAGATTTATTATCATTAAATGAAAACCTAGTCATTGTACACTTGTTTTCACAACCCTTACATACAAGCGTTTTTCTTTCATAATTAAGTGATAAATCGAGATTAGTTAATCCTATAAAATTACCTTCCGATTTTCTTTCAAGTTTATTATAATTATCTAAAGCAATTAATGAACAGCCTAATGCCCCCATAAGCTCTGAGACATCAGGACGCACTACATTTTTACCTAAAAACTTTTCAACCGACCTTAATACAGCAAGGTTCTTAAACGTACCTCCCTGCACAACTATATTATCCCCTAAAACAGAGGCGTCTGTTATTTTTAATACTTTGGTAAAACAGTTTAATGTAACACTCATCGCAAGACCAGCTGAGATGTCAGCAACTGTAGCACCTTCTCTTAAAGCCTGTTTAACCTTGCTATTCATAAACACAGTACAACGGCTACCTAAATCGCAAGGATTTTTACTTTCGCAGGCAATATTAGCAAAGTCAACAACACTATAATTCATGCCACGAGCAAAAGTTTCAATAAATGAACCACAACCAGATGAACATGCCTCATTTATTTCTATATTTTCAATAATACTGTCTTTAATAAATATAGCCTTCATGTCTTGCCCACCAATATCAAGAATAAAGCTAACATTTTCATCAAAAGACTTAGCCCCTCTATAATGAGCTATAGTTTCAACAATTCCATAATCCATTCCGTAAGCCGCTTTTATAATGTCCTCACCATAACCTGTTACAGCCGATGATACTATATTAATATTAACATTTTTAGCACTAAGCTCTTTTTTTATTTCATTAAGCCCCAAATTAACCGCCTCAACTGGGCTTCCATTGTTATTCCTATAGTGTTTTAGTATAAGGTTAGAATCTTCATCTACTATAACTATTTTTGTCGTAGTAGAACCAGAATCTATACCCAAAAAGCAATTTTTACCGTCAGCCTCTTCAATACTAACCGATTTCACTTTATTTCTACTATGACGCTCATGCCAACTTGAGAACTCACTTTCAGATGAAAATAAAGCCTTATCACTTTTCGACTTACTCTCACCTTGCGACATATTACTTATAAGTTTAATAAGCTCACTCACGCTTATTATCGTTTTATCAGCGTCAGTAGAATAAGCAAGACCAATTGCTGCTATAAGCTCAGGTCTTTCAACATTATAAGTGTCCTCTTCTGTGATGTTAAGTGTCGATAAAAATGTTTTTCTTAATTCAGGCAAAAATGTGAAAGGACCACCTGTAAAAAGTATTTTAGAGTTAACTTCAAAACCTTTAGCAAGTGTATTAATAGTTTGTATCGCAACAGCCGAAAAAATACTTTTTGCAATATCTTCTTTCGATATATCACGGCTTATAAGTGTTTGAACATCAGTTTTAGCAAATACCCCACATCTACTCGCTATCGGATAAACAGACTTTGCATTTTCAGCAAGCGAAGAAAGTTCGCTAGGGTGCACATTAAGCAATGTAGCCATTTGGTCAATGAACGCCCCTGTACCACCCGCACAATTCCCATTCATTCTTATATCAGCTTTGAAAGAATCATTAAACACTATTATTTTAGCGTCTTCCCCACCTATATCAATAAGAGTTCTACAATGTGGGTAAACATTTCTAACAGCAATTGACGAGGCTATAACCTCTTGAATAAACTTAATGCCTGTTTTCTCACATACACCCATGCCAACACTACCTGTGATTGCGAGATCTAGATTAATGTCTCCATGTATTTGTTTTAAACTTTCTAAAGTTGATATTAATGCATCTTTTATATCAGCATTATGCCTAACATAATTTGAAAAACAAAGATTATTATTGTCATCAAAAACAACCATTTTAGCTGTAGTTGAGCCTATATCTATACCTGATCTGAAATTACTCATAAAAATACCTTCCTTACCATTTATGCAATTTTATAAAACACAATCTAATAAAGAAGTATTTTATCTAATTTATCCATATCAATTAATTTAGGGTTATGATTTTTTATACATGATTCTGGCATATACTTATATGTAAATATTTCTATAATATCGTTTATTTTTGACAAGTTATTTGAATGCGTATTCAAACAAGCACAACCACTATACCTAATACCGCTAAGAACATATAGCTCAAAATATTGACCTGTGCGTAGATTTGAAACACATACTCTGTCATATTCATCCATACCCACATAGTCCATTAAACTAGAATCAATGAGCAATGTGTTTTCATCATTATAGAATACTTTAGTTATTTCTAACTTCTCTATTTTACAATTAATCGCTTCTCTTATCATAGTTGTAATTCCTAAATATCTTTAAGAATTGTAACCAATTATTAAAATAAGTCAACAGTCTAACAAGCAATAATTTTCTGTTAATATGAGCATTACTTTTCATATTTTACTTGAAAAACATATTATTATATAATATAATCAATTTATATAAATAAATTATTAGGATGCAAACATGTCGAAACCAATTACAGAAGCAGGATTTCAGATGGCTAAACAACGACTTAAAACAATGAGAGCCGAATTTGAAACACTGCCTGAAATTATAGCAGAGGCTAGAGAAAAAGGCGACTTAAAAGAAAATGCTGAATATCATGCAGCACGTGAAAAGCAAGGTTTTTTACAAGCTATGATTTCAAAACTTGAAAGCGATATGGCATCATCTGAGGTAATTGACCCGAAAACGCTAAATAAAGAGCTTATTACATTTGGTAAAAAAGTTACACTTAAAGATAAATCGAATGACAAAATTCTTACATATACAATTTTAGGAGAACTTGAAGCCGATATCTCTAAAAATGAAATTACAATAGTAACCCCTGTAGCTAAAGGTCTTTTAGGAAAAAAAGTTGGTGAAACTGTTACAATAAAAGTTCCAGCAGGCGACAAAGTTTTTGAGATTTTAGATATTACTTGTTAATTATATTATTAGATGGAGAATACAATTTATGGGTAAATTAACACATATATTTATAAAAGATAATATTGCACCATTCATGAAACAAAGTGGTTATAAAAAAAACGCTATTTGTTTACAAAAGAAACAGATCAATTTAAATTTTCTATAGAGTTTCAACAAAGTGGGGGCAACTGGCATGACAATGAAACTTTTTATATTAACTGCTATATTTATAGTGAAGAATTTGCAGATATTGTAGGTAGTACTTTTTATCAATACATGAAGCGAATTGAAGGTATAACAAAATCATCATATTCACGCTTTGATATAACAACTACTACTAATATAAAAAAACTTGAAAAAACTATTCTTAATGACATTGAAAAAGTCATGGTTTTTTTTAATTCAATTATCAACATGGAAGCATTTATTAAAATACTATTTAATAAAACACAGGTATAATGATGTTGAGAATTTCTTAGTCAATGAAAATAAAAAATTTGGAATGGAAGACAGATGGAAATTAATGAAAAAAAACTTAAAAGAAGTATGTGCTGAATATGGCTACATATCAACTACATTAAGAGATGACTTATAATTTTACACAACTGAAAAAATACACTACACACTAAAACTATTTGGTATTTACAGCATAAATAGTTTTATTATCCACAGTCTCTGTATGAATTTTATCATCAAGTATAAGTTTTTCTAATAAACCACTTACAACTGAAACACTGCTTTCAAGCCCACTTGCTATAACCTCAACTGTGTCAGGATGTCTTATTAATGCTTCAAGAACATCACTTTCTTTTATGTTTCTGTTTCCATCTTGAGTGTCTTCATAATCGCAACTTGGGGCTTCAACATTCCCCGTAAAATATTTAGCAAGAGATTCAAGCTCTTCATTTGTTACTTTAAGAGTCCCCTCATAAGCCACACGCCTTGTTGATGTTACAAGTTGCACTTTGCTAGGATTAAGTCTATTAGCAATAGCCGCAATATCTTTAATCTCGCTTTCACTGTCATTAATACCTTTAATAATGAAAACTTCAAGCCATATTTCGCCTTTAAATATTTTCTTAAACTCGAACAATCCTTTAACCATCTCGTCAAAATCAATATCTTTTGCTGGCTTATTTATAACCTGAAATGTATCATAATTTCCAGCATCAAGTGAAGGAAGAATTAAGTCGAGAAGAAGCAAACTTGAACGCACACTTTGTTTATAAAGTAGAGAGCCATTTGTGATAAGTGCTAGAGGTATATCAGTTGTGTTCTTTATCTCCATAATAAGCTCTTTAAGGTTCAAATAAAGAGTAGGCTCACCTGATCCTGTTATTGTTATATAGTCTATATTTTTATGTTTCTGAATAGCCTCTTTAAGTTCATATATAATGTCACCAACCTTATAAAAGTTTTTTAACTCAGTTGTAGTACTTGTATCTGCTCCAAGTTGACAATACACACAGTCATAACTACATGTTTTATATGGAGTAACATCGATACCTAAAGACAATCCCAAACGCTTAGATTTTATTGGGCCAAATACCATTTTTTTGTTTTTTGTTTTTTTAATAGTGCCTAAAGGTTTTTTATATTCTTCATCTTCTTTATTTTCTTTTTTAGTTATATCATAAAAAGTTTGAGCAATATTATTTATATCTTCATCAGATGACGCAAACACCGACATACTAAATATCGAAATGCCTTCACCATAATCTTTTTTTATTTTTTTAGAAAAACTCTTATATTTTTCTTCTGCCTCATCACTTTCTATCATATCAGTTTTATTTAATATAATAACAAACTTTTTTTCTGAAAGCTCTTCACTATATAATTTAAGCTCACTTCTTAAATCTTTATAAACAGAATAAATGTCCTCATCTGTAATATCTATTATAATAGCTAAAGCACCCGTTCTTTCAATATGCCTTAAAAATGTATGTCCAAGACCTGCCCCCTTATGAGCTCCTTCAATAATGCCAGGGATGTCTGCTATAATAAGATTCCTGTCAATGTCAAGATAGCATACACCTAAATTTGGCTGAAGTGTTGTAAAAGGATATGATGCAATTTTTGGACGAGCTCTTGTAACACGAGCAAGTAAGCTTGATTTTCCTGCATTAGGAAGACCAACAAGCCCAATATCTGCTATAAGTTTAACCTCTAAACGTATATTAAGTTTCTCTCCTCCAAGCCCATGTTGTGCATAGTCTGGAGCTTGATTGGTTGCTGTGGCGTAGAATTTATTTCCTTTGCCACCTTTACCACCTTGAGCAATAATAATTGAGTCGCCCTCTTCAGTAAGGTCAGCTATAGCAAAATCTCCGTCTTCATTATAAATGATAGTACCAATAGGAACTTTTATAACAAAGTCCTCTCCACTCTTTCCGTCACTAAGTCTAGCACTACCTGGGTCTCCATCTTTTGCCTTAAACTTTTTACGGCTTTTTATTTTACCAAAACTGGTTACACGAGCATCAACTGAAACAACAATATTTCCACCATCTCCACCATTGCCTCCATCAGGCCCACCCATAGGGACATAAGGCTCTCGTCTAAAACTTACAGAACCTTTACCACCATGACCTGCCTCAATTTCAAAACTAGCTGTATCTACAAACTGATTCATTATTACTCCTTAATATACTGCCACTAATTATAAACTTGACTAGACATTATGGCAAGTGCTAATATTTAATTTTATTATCAAATAAAGTATTATTATAAAAAAATGATTTATAACTAAATATATAAAAATATTATAAGTAGACTAAAACAAAATAAATAGAAGTTTATAAATATAATATTTGAAATAGTTTTATATAGATTAACTAAATGTTATTATAATGAATTGAAACAAAATATAGAAGTTATATACTCAAAAGACTTAAGGTACTCATGGAGGATATAATGAAAAGACACTTAAAAAAATTATTAATACTTTCTATATTGGTTTTAATTTATGGCTGTGGCAGTAGTATATATCCAAGAAACTCTAATGAAAATAACGATAACAGAGATGAAATATTTGAAGGACTCGGGCCTCTTACTAAACTTAAACATGAGTATATTGATCAAGCACTAAACTATGAACATTCCAAACCCCAAACACCCATAGAGTCCACTTCTTTAGATTTAGAGAATATGAGCCTAGATGCAAAATACAATTTACTTTTAAGATACCAAAGTGGCAACACCTCTAGTAAAAGAGCGAATACCTATACTAAGGAAGATGAATCTTTTTACAGTGAACTAAATACCAATATAATGAATGAAGTAAATGGCATGATTATAATTTCTGATAGTCGAATAAATAAAAATATGATTTATAAAAATTCAGAGTCAATTCAAAATGCTGGTGGAGAATACTATAATAAATTTCAAATTTTAGAAATGGCAGAGGAAGAATATACTAGAGAACAGTCCCCTAGCACAAAAGGATTTATAACATCATCCACCAAAAAATGGGGGCGTATAATTTATTATAGATATAGTTCTGATGTCAATAGTGAGACTAGAAAGACTGTCGAAGCCTCAATGACTAAATGGGAGGAGGCTGCTAACAATAATTTATTATTTAAAGAAGTTGCAAACAATAGCCTAAATAATTTTCTAGCACTTTTTTCACATAATGTCCATATACAAGCATCAAGTGATAACGAATCCGCAGGAAAAGCAACAGTAGGTAAATGTCCATTTGCTTTTCTTATAATTAATAACCCTACAGAAAGGGTAGCTACACATGAACTTGGGCATGTTTTAGGGCTTCAACATGAACATAAAAGATATGATAGAGATGATTATATTAATATATATTGGGATAATATTAAGTCTTCTCATGAATATAATTTTTATAAAGCAAAAAAGTATAAAGACCTATACATTACGATAAAAGTATTTTGGTGGAAATGGGACAAAAAAATTACTATTCACAACTCTACTACTTATGGAGACTTTGATTATGACTCTATAATGTTATATTCATCATACGCTTTCAGTAAAAATGGAGATGCTACTATATTACTTAAAAATGGAGACACAATAAATTATATTAGAACACTGTCTGATGGAGACATCGCATCAATTAAAGCCATTTATAAATAGTCATATATTTTATAAAAAAACACCCTGCATAAAAGATATTCTTAAATACAGGGTGTCTATTTTTATTTTTTTTACAGTCTATTAATTTCGCCAAACATCCGCTTTAATGTTATCTCCCATAGTAGTATAATCTTTTATAACTATACCTTTATAATAAAATGGAAGAATATACTTATAATCTTTTTTAACTTGAGCCATTCCGTAAGCACCCCACTGACATAGACCAACAGCATGCCCACTACCTTGCCCAATAATTACAATACCATTATCAACTTTATCTATTCTAAAAGTAAGAGAAGGTACAATTTTTGGAGTTAGAATACTTCTAAAATCACTTCCTTTAATACTTTTTTTACCATTAGCAGTGTTTAAGTCAATAGAAGTTACTTTGTCCGACTTTGAGTTTGCTTTAACCTTAAAATCAGTTTTATCATTTACTTTTATATTCGACTTTGCAAATACTTTATTAAACTCATCATAACTTACAGCATTAGTCCAAATCTTTATTTGAGCATTACAGTAATTACAAGTAACTCCCTCTAAATAAGGAACTGCAACCCCAAAAACATTAAGAGAACTATCAGTATGTCCTCCACAAAGAGCACTAAAATACCCTGCTATTACTTTATCATTATAAGTCATAACTTCATATTTTGTACTTTCAACTGCCTGAGTTATATTACTATTTATCTTTGCCTTTCCATTATAAACTTGATACTTTGTAGTATTATCAACATCAAATATACGTTTACCATCATTGAGTAGTATATGATACATCGCATAAGTTCTTGCAGCAACGGCTTGTGCTTTTAATGCTTCAAGAGGCCAATCTGGTGACATTTCATGTGGCAAAACACCTTTCACATAGTCTTCAACAGATAATCTATTTACAGGTATCATTTTTCCTTGATAAGGAACAAGTAGTAAATCACCATAATAATCTACTCCATTTAAATTAAAGCCTTCTGTTGTATCAAATACTATACCTTTTTCATAAACTCCAACATCTTCAATTTTAAGTCCGAGTTTATGTTCAATAATTTCTACTTCTACGTCACCATCTAAAGCAGAAATTATCTCACTTTCATATAAGTAGTTATACGCTTGATATTTACCTTTTATAGTTATGTTATAAGGAGCTTTCACATCTGTAAGATATACAGCTATAGTTTTAGGTGTATTTCCAAATAGAAAAGCAGGCAACAGCATCATACTACAAACTAACAGCATTATATTTTTTTTCATTATTTACCTCATATTATTTAAACATTATATTAAAATTTGTAACCCAAACCTAAGTTAGCTCCAATAACAAACCATTCCTTATTTAAGAAATATCTATCGAAAGCATAAACATGAGTGTATAATTCAGGAAACAAAAATACATCATTTGCAAGCTCTGTAACATACCCTATATTAAATGCGAGATAAAATATAGTCTCAGACTCAACCTTTTCCGAAAACATAGCTATATCATCAATAACATTACCATCACTTCCAATTATAGTACTTGAAATAGTGTACATTTTTTGAATTGTGCCACCCAAAAACAAATTAACACCCACACCAGCACCTATCCAAAACTTATTTATATATACTTTCAAATATAATTGAGTCTCTAAATAATTAAGTAAAGATATTCCACCTTTGATAGTTGTTACAGGCATTACAATAGAGCCTTCATCTGGTTTAGTCCATCTAAAATCTTCTACTGTTATGTTATATTGGTGATATAACAAGTTTACTTGAAGCCCTATATACCTATTAAATGGAAACTCAAAAAGAATACCAAAATAAGGAGAAACTCCAGCAAGATAAGACCCTCCTAGTATAACTCCAATCTTAGGACCTAATGCAAAAGGATAATTTTTTATTTTAGTTGGTTCTTGTGATACCTCTTCTTCAACAGTTCCCGGTTCGAGAAATGACTCTCTATTATAGATATAATCCTCATCACTTTGCGAAAAAGCTAAAGAATACAAAACTATAAAAAAAGCAAGTATATATGTAATCACTCTTATTTTTTTCATATAAATGACACCCTTAAAGTTCAAATGAGAATGGCATTAAAATATCGGAAGAGGCAGGAGTCGAACCTGCCGATGCTTTTAGGACATCCAACGCTTTTGAAGAGCGCGGGGGACACCGGACCCCATCTACCTCCAGATATAACATCTAAGTATAAAAAATACTACTTAATGTCAACCCATTCATATAATATCGTCTAATTTTATTATTCCATAAGAAATATATTTATTTTTTATGAAAAAAATCTAACTATTATGCATTTTAAGCCATATTATTAAAAAAAATACTCACACCTACTAAAGGTTATGTGCTAAAATTGACAAATAACTAGTAATATGCTAGACTTAATAAGTTTATTATGTAACCTAGGATAATTTGCTAATGGATAAAAATATTCTTAAAGATAGAGTAACTTTACTCTTAGACCTAGAATATAGTGAAGCAGAATCTATAATTAATACTTTCTTTCAAAGAATATCAGACATAATAGCAAATAAGTCAACATCATCTTTTTACTTAAACAAAATAGGCACAATTTCTACAAAATATAATACAGAGCAATATACTGAAACAAATAATAAAGAATATAAATATTATCCTCCTAAACTCTACACTGACTTCTCAGAAAACATAGAAGCTCAAAGCCTAACAATCAGAGATATAAAAGTAAATTATGCAGATGAAGGGTTTAGCCTAACAAACAAATATAGAAAAGTAGTTGCTATTATAAAAAATATTATTGATGAGGATAAAGATGTATATATAGATAATTTTGGTGTATTTTCTAAAAACACAAAAACAACATTTACACCAAGTGATTATCTATTATATAGAATTAATCCATACTTCAATTTATTTCAAAGAAATATTACTAAAAGTGAATATATTGAGTATTTTTATAAAGACATCAAAACAGATACATTCCTTACATTGAAAGAGCGAACTAAAATAATTGAAGAGATTATAGAAGAACATATAGATACAGAATATGATGAAGACAAAAACCATGACGACATAAATATAAACAGTAAAGAAATTGAGGAAATTATAGAAGAAATTGATA
>CAMRCO010000058.1 GCA_947040945.1 uncultured Spirochaetia bacterium | reverse complement strand
GTAGAAACTGGAAACATTGAACTTGTGACGCTTTTAATAAATAGTGGAGCTGACAATTTAAGCCCTGCTCTTAAAACGTCTGTAGAAAATAATAATGTGGAACTTGTAGCTTTACTATTACAGTATATTCCTGAGAATGTAAACTCCACTTTATTTTTAGCTATAAAATTTCAAAATACTGAACTTATAGAATTGCTATTAGAAGAACACAATGCTAACATAATTTATGCTTTAGAATTGGCTATAGTTAATAATGATGCCCCACTTGTTATACTCTTAATTGAAAAAGGAGTTGATGTGAATGATGTAAATGATGAGGGAGTGTCGATACTTCAATATGCGTTAAAGAAAAAAAATAAAGATATTATAAAATTGCTTAAAGATGCGGGAGCAGTGGAAAAGCCTAATAAAAAATAATATTTGTTTAAGATATTATTTAAAGCATTTCTAGTATAAATGATATAATTATTCCAAATATAAACGATGTCGCATTTGCAGTTAAAGAGTATATTGTGGCAATATACTTTGAAATTTTCTGATCACTATTTCTTTTGTTTAATCTATGAAAATAAATGCTAAAAATAATTGCCTCTATTATAAATATTAAAAACTCAATAAAAATATAAAGAAAAATAAATGCAAGAATTCCAGAATAATAATTAGCTAGGCTTAAGAGAATGTTTAATATAATTTGTGTAATTATATTTGTTGCCCCAATAAAGAGTAGTATATTTTTCTTTCTTAATCCAAATAATAAAGCAATAGATATTTCAATTGATACTGTAAAAATTACTCTTACAATAAAAAATAATATTTCTAATATATAGCGATAGTTTTTTTCTACTGTTATATTTAAAGTGTCTTTATTACTTCGAGTATTTAAGTCTTCTACTTTTGCTTTGAAATAACTTTTAAATGCATATCTTTCATAAATATCGCTAACAGCAAACTTATCTGTTTCTGGAAAGTATAATAAAATTTTAAATTCATTCGGTGGCATATAATTCCAAACAAATTCATTTTCTTCATTGTGATTGTCAAAATACTCAATGAAATAAAAATTGTCATCATCTTTATATTCACGAAAAGACTGCCATGCGATTTTATAATATGGTATGTCGTATGCGAAATATTCTCGAGGGATTTCCTCATCACTAACAGAGTTTGGGCCACTTGAGTCAGATTTTGAAAGTAGTGTTATGTAATAAACTTGGTTTTCTAATCCGTCAAGTTCAATTATAATATAAGGCTTTGGACCTATGTCTCCGTAAGTTTTGCTGGGTACTAAAAATATTAAAAGCAGTATAGCAAAGATTGTTTGAAGTAATTTATTTTTTTGGTGTATCAGTATCATCTTTAATATTATTATTAGCACCATTTTTTATTAAAAGTTTTACAATATCAATATGCTTATTTTCAGAGGCAAGCATTAAGGCAGTGTAATTTGATTTTTCATTATTTTGAATATTAACGTCAGCTTTATTTTTTAGTAAAAGTTTTACAATATTAATATGCCCATTTTGAGAGGCGAGCATCAAGGGAGTATATCCTTTGTCCTTATAACCTCTACTGTTAACATCAGCTTTGTTTTTTAGTAAAAGTTTTACAATATTAATATGTCCATTTTGAGAGGCAAGCATCAATGCGGTGGACTCTATATCAGTATTATTAATGTAAACAGAAGCATTAACATTAGCTCCATTTTTAATGAACGACTTAGCCCCTTTAATGTCTCCTTTCATGGCTGAATATATTAAAGCTGTATCAACATCAATTCCATAGATAATAGAAGAGAAAGATAAAATAAATAATAAAATAAACCTTTTCATAAACCATCCTTAAAATTGTCCGTCCGTTATTATATATTATAATATGTTTTTTGTATAATCATAAATATTAATAATGCATAAAAATATCTTCTATTTGACTTTAACTCTAAATTCAAATACTATTGAAATCTGTATACTTATTAAGGAGATAATTGTTATGAACTTGGATAAATATTCTTTAGACGAAGCGTTTGAATTAATATCACGTGGGACATCTGAAATAGTTGGTCGTAGTGAAATTAAAGAAAAACTCAAACAGGGTAAAACACTTACAATTAAGGTAGGCTTTGACCCAACAGCGCCTGATATACATTTAGGGCATACTGTAATTTTAAGAAAAATGAAGCATTTTCAAGACCTTGGACACACAGTTATATTTTTAATAGGGGACTTTACGGGTAGAATTGGAGACCCATCAGGCAAGAGTAAAATGAGACCGCAATTAACTGAAGACGAAATTCTTCTAAATGCTAAAACATATAAGACACAAGTTTTTAAGATTCTTGACCCTGAAAAAACAGTGGTAGATTTTAATTCACGTTGGCATGCACCTATGACATTTGCTGAAGTTTTGGGGCTAACTTCAAGATATACATTAGCACAAATACTTGAGCGTGATGATTTTTCTAAACGATATAAAGGTGGTCAGCCCATAGCGATGATGGAACTTTTATACCCACTTGTTCAAGCTTATGACTCTGTTGCATTAAAGGCAGATATTGAACTTGGAGGAACTGACCAAACTTTCAACTTGCTTGTTGGTCGAAGCATAATGAAAGAATATGGATTGTCTCCTCAAGCTATTATTACACTTCCTCTTTTAGAAGGACTTGATGGCGTTCAAAAAATGAGTAAATCGCTTGGAAATTATATTGGAATTAATGAAAGCCCTAAGGAAATATATGGAAAGGCTATGAGTATACCTGATGCATTAATACTTAAGTATATGGAGCTTGTTACAGATATTCCAATTAAAGAGATTAAAGAATATGAGCAAGCTATGGCTGATGGAGATAATCCTAAAAAGTATAAATGTATTTTAGCTTATGAACTTGTAAAACTTTACCATAATGAAGAAAGTGCCGAATTTGCAAGTGAAGAGTTTAATACTGTATTTTCAAGTCATGGAGTACCAAGTGATATTAAAGAGGTTGAGTTTACTCTAGGGGATAATATACTTAATATTATAAGTGTATGTATGCCTGATGAAAGCCGTGGGCATCTTAAAAGACTTGTTGAGCAAGGTAGTGTAAGTATTGATAATAAAAAAGTATCATCAATTAATGATAAAATTGAGACTGGTGGAATATTAAAAGTTGGGAAGCGTAATTTTTTTAAGCTATTAGATATTTAAGGAATAAAAACATTTAATTTATATGCATCTACTAATTATAGTTATATATATGTTTTTTTCTCAAACATTTTTGCACTCTCAAAATGTAGATAACACAGCTATAGAAAATCCAATACTTCGAATAAATAGTGTGTCAGCTAACAAAAACCCCGGGTCTTTTATAACCTTAATAAACACGTCTGAGCGTGATTTACTTATAGATTATGCTATGCTTTATAGTATAGAATATAATGGTACTGATGACATTAGTGCTTTAAGAAAAAAAATTATTGCCCGCCAACTGAATATAGAGGCAGATGAAAGTAATCAAAGTGAGATTATAAAAACAATTAATCGAAATACTTTTAGACTTACAGGTGGAACTGGTGTTTTTCTTGAAGCTGCTGATTTTATTCAGAGGTATACAATTAAGGATTCAGAGGAGGAGATTATAAGTCTTCAGGGTTCGGTTGTAATGAAGATTTATAATTATATGCTTAATGCTGATAATGTTGTGTATAGCTTGAAAACAGGGGAGGTTTATGCTGATGGAGATTTGTTTGTAAAAGACGGAGGCACAGAACTTCAAGGGGACTGGTTTTTATATAATAGAGAAAAAAATCAAGGCTTATTTTATAAAGGTGCAACCGAGTTTATGTTGTTCAGAGTAGATGGTGAGATTCTTAAATTTTATGGAGAGAAGTTTTTTTCAGATAATAGTGAGGTTAGTTTTTCTCGCCTAACTCCCCGTGCGCATGATTTTTTATCTAGTAAAGTGTATTTTTGGGATCAAAGCAAAATTATGATATTTAATAGTATTTATAAAATAGGAGAGCAACCTCTATTTTATCTTCCATTATTTGTTAAAAACAATATGGGTACTGGTATTATAACAACATTTGGAGAAACAGTTCGTGAAGGTGTTTATATACAAAATCATAAGACATTTAATTTTCATGGGGTAAGTCATAAAATAAGGTTTGATCTTTATCAGCGTTTGGGTTTTATGATTGGCGATCAAATACGTTTTGACAATGATACACAAAATATTTCACTCGATGCTATGTTTGCTTTAGGACGTAAATACTATTTGCTTGATTCATATGTTGCATCAAAAATAGGTTTTGATACTAGGTATGTAAACTATTTTGATGATGGTGAGCCTGGAGATTTTATTCCTCGTTACAGATTTGATTATGATCATAGTCTTGAAGTTTTTAGAAATGAGAATATTAGTAGTACTCTTTCAGCTAGTTTGTTACTTACAAGTGATTTATATTTTGAATCTGATTATTACAATATAAGAGAAAGCTTTGATATATTTTCATTTTTTACATCAATTATAGGCTCTCTTTCTGATGTACAAGACTCTGATTATGAATCGTATGTTGATAATAGCTTAAGGCTTGAAAATAATATTTATGGAGTTAATGTATCTATTTTAGCCGATTGGTCATCTTCTGCTATAAGAAACTTGTCAGCATTTGAAAATAATACTAATTTTGATTATTATAAACTTCAACCTTCAAGAATTACATTACCATCTATAAATCTAAGTTATGGAGATGTTATAGGGAAAAGCACTTCATACTATATGCCTGATGCCAATATTAATTATAATGTCGGAGCATCATATTCTTATGTAATAAATTATAAAACTTCTAGTGGAATTCATTTTGAGGATAACCCAGATTTGCAAGAAGAACTTTTTGATAAATTAGCTGAAAGACATAATATAGGGGCATCTGGTAATTTGTCGAGGTCATTTAGTGGACTTTTTACATCATTTAATCCAACTATTAATGCTGAGTATAAAAAGCAAATAAGTGTTGATCCAAAACCTGAAGACATAATATATGATAGACAAGCTTCATATTTTGGGCTTGGAACATCAATGGCTTTTTCTCTGTTTTTGCCAACAACAATTATTCCTGAAACTTTTACGAAATATTTTGAACCAACAGTTAGACTTGATAATAATTATAACTTAGCTTATAGATTTAGAGAGGAATATACAACACAAGATGTATATGGTGGATTTGATAATAATTCTATAACAAGTAGATTTAGATTTGGCGGTACAGGATACAGTTTATTTTTTCTCCCCGATTTGAACTTGTCAGCAGAAGGGTATATTGGAACAGGGTATGATTTTAGACCAGATTATGACGTAACAACACAATCATATTCTATTGTAATAGAAACTAATAAGCTTCTAACAACTGAGGCGGGTGTTGATACTAGGCTAACATACGACAGGTCATATATTTCTGCTGATATTAGAAAAAACCTACTCGGAACAAATTTTACATCACAGAGAATATCTTCTTATTTTTATATTCCAATTCCATTAGACCTCCTCACTGATTTAATTATAGAGCGTGCTACAGGTGATTATTTTTTTGACGGTATAGAAAATATTTTTGAAACATATATTTCTCTTTCTTATTCTCATGACTTTATAAACTATCAGTATAACACAATAGCATTTACATTTGGTATAGATTTGCAAATATATAAACTTTGGAGATTTGCTTTTAGTGTTGAAAGTGAAAATAATCGAGCTTATAGATACATACCTAAATATGCAGAAGAGAGAGGAGAGGAATGGGTTAATCCTTTTTGGGACTTAGTTGATTCATTTGATTTTTCTAGTAATGCTAAAAGAACAGCTAGTTTATTTAAACTCGGTTCTATTCAAGCATCTATTTGGCATGACCTTGACGGATGGGAGCTTATGCTTTCATATAGGGTGCGTCCTTCAAGCTTGCCGAGTGATCTTGCCACAGGTTCTATAAAAGGAAGTTATTGGGATCAAGAACTATTTTTCACATTTACTCTAACAGATTTTGGAGGTGTAGGTTTCCCACAAAAAGATATAGAACTTAATAGCACAATAGAAAATCTTAGAGAGAATAGAATTCCATAATAGTAATAATTACTATTGATATTTTTTTTGTAAATGTTAAAATGTACTAACAATAAAAATGAGACTTAAGAATATATGACTAATGATGATAATGAAATAATATGTTTTTGCTTTAATTTATCTCGTAAAGATATTGAAAACTTAATTAAAGAAAAAAAGCTTTATAGCATTGAGGATATTTCTAAAGAAACTAGAATTACTCTTGCTTGTGGGGCATGTAAAGAAGGTGTTATTTCAATTTTAAATAGTGTATATTCTAAAAAATAAATAAAGGAGTTTTTTATATGTGGGATTATACTGAAAAAGTAAAAGAACATTTTTTGAATCCAAAGAATGTTGGAGACATAGAAAATGCTGATGCAACTGCGATGACAGGTAGCATTGTATGTGGAGATGCTCTTAAGCTTGATCTAAAAATAGATAAAGACACAGAGATTATTCTAGATGCTAAGTTTAAGACATTTGGATGTGCTAGTGCTATAGCGAGTAGTAGCATACTTACCGAAATGGTTAAAGGTAAAACACTTGATGAGGCTGCGGCTATAACTAATAAAGATATTGCCGATGAACTTGGTGGATTACCTGAAGAGAAAATGCATTGCTCTGTTATGGGCATGGAGACACTTGAGAAGGCGATTGCTAACTATAGAGGCATTAAACTTGATGATGATGAAAATGATCATGATGAGGGTGCCATTGTGTGTAAGTGTTTTGGTGTAACTGATACTAAAATAGAGCGTGTTGTTAGAGAGAATAGTCTTAAAACAATAGAAGAGGTTACTCACTACACTAAAGCGGGTGGAGCTTGTGGAGCTTGTAAAATGGCAATAGAGGACATTATAACTAAAGTGGTAAATGAACAAGAGCATTTAGCAAAAGTTACAAAAGAAGGAACTCTTACAACAATTGAGAAAATAAAAAGAATTGAAGAGGCGTTAGATAATGTTATTAATCCTGCCCTAAAACTTGATGGCGGAAGTTGTAAGTTAGTAGATTTAAATGGAAATAATGTTATCATAGCTTTCAAAGGCGCTTGTTCAAATTGTAGTGCTTCAAGTAGAACACTTAAGGCGTTTGTTGAGCCTAAAATACAAGAGCTTGTTCATAAAGATTTGGTAGTTATAGAAGCTTAAAATTAAAGGATAAAAAAATGGAAGAGAATAAAATAATTTATCTTGACAATAATGCAACTACTAGAATATATCCTGAAGTTTTAGAGGCTATGATGCCGTATTTTACAACAAAATATGCTAACCCTTCTAGTATGTACACATTTGCTCGAGGTGTTCAAGAAAAACTCGACTTAGCACGAAGTCAAGTTGGAAGCCTTATTAATGCTGAACCTGTAGAGCTTTGTTTTGTTTCTTGCGGAACGGAAGCCGACAACTTTGCTATTCGTGGAACATTAGAGGCTTATCCTAACAAAAATCATATTATCACAACTAAAGTAGAACATCCTGCTATTATCGAGACGTATAAGTCGCTTGAAAGACATGGATATAAAACTACATTTTTAGATGTTGATTCTGATGGCAACATAAACATAGATGACCTTAAAAATGCAATAAATGATAACACAGCTATTGTCTCCATAATGTATGCTAATAATGAAACAGGTGTTATTTTTCCAATTAAAGAGATTGGGAATATTGTAAAAAGTGCAGGTTCTGTTTTTCATGTTGATGCTGTGCAGGCTGTTGGAAAATTGCCTATTGATCTTCAAAAAGAAGATTATATTGATTTGCTAACAATGTCGGGTCATAAAATACATGCTCCTAAAGGAATAGGTGTTTTATATATTAGAAAGGGTACAAAACTTAGAACTATACAAACAGGTGGACATCAGGAGCGGGGTAGGAGAGCTGGAACTGAAAATGTGCCATATATAATTGGGCTTGGTTGTGCGGCTTCTATGGTTAATGCTGAAATGGATAAGTTTATAAAGCATACAAGTAAACTTAGAGATATGCTTGAAAATAACCTCGTAAGTAGAATTAAGAATACTAAAGTTAATGGTGGGAATGCTATCAGAATGGGTAACACTTTAAATATTAGCTTTAAGAATATAGAAGGAGAATCTGTTCTTCTACATTTAGATACCTATGGAATATGTGCATCAACTGGTAGTGCATGCTCATCAGGAACACTTGAGCCATCTCCTGTGCTTCGTGCTATGGGGTTACCTTTCGATTTCGCTCATAGTTCTACAAGGTTCTCACTTTCACTTGATAACACTGAAGAGGAAATTAATTTTACAGCTGATACTGTTGTTAGTGTTGTAGAAAAACTTAGGAGTATTTCTCCTTATAAAGATTAATCTTTATACCATCTTGAAAATATACCACAAGGTAGAGAGATATTAGAGTTTTCAATAGGGATGCCTATTTCGCCTGATTCTACTCTGCCTTTGTGTTTTGGTGTAACTATACCTTCCATCATATTTTTTAATGCTACATTTGAAAAGCTTGAGGTGTATGAGTTTATAAGCATTAATATGGGGTCACTTGAAAGTAGCTCATTACATTTTCTAACCAAATCAACTAAGCTAGTTTCAATTTGCCAAAGCTCCCCATCAGGCCCACGTCCATAAACAGGAGGATCCATTATGATAACGTCATACTTTCGTCCACGCCTAATTTCACGCATAACAAACTTTGTCGCATCTTCAATTATGTAGCGTACAGTTTTATTTTGTAAATTATTTAATTCTATATTTTTTTTAGCAGTGCCAACAATTCTTTTTGATGAGTCTACATGCACAGTTTCATGAGCATTTGCATAAACGGCAGCAACAGTAGCCCCACCAGTATATGCGAATAAGTTTAATACTTTAATTTCTCTTTTTTTTGACTCAGAGGATACTTTGTCTATTATGAAATCCCAATTAGCAGCTTGCTCTGGGAAAAGCCCTATATGTTTAAAGCTTGTAAGTTCAATGTTGAATTTAAGTGCTTTATAATTAATAAAAAATGCTTGGTCTATTTTTTTGTTAAACTGCCAATACCCTCCACCTTCTTTATTTCGGTGATATATGGCATCAACTTTTTTCCATATTTCAGGATTAATTTTGTCCCAAATAATTTGAGAGTCAGGTCTTATAACAGTATAGTCTTTTATTAATTCTATTTTAAGACCATTACCTGCATCTAGTATTTTGTAGTCATTCCAGTTATTAGCTAAAGTCATATTTTATTATTTCTGATTATAGTATGTAACATCACGTCTTATAATAACAATATCAACTCGTCTATTTAAGGCTCGTCCCTCAGGAAGATCATTTTGAGCTACAGGTTTAGTGTCAGCAAATCCTGCGACAGAAAATTTATCACGGTTAAGCATTCCCGTTTGGTCGTCTGTAAATATTTTTTCAAGTACAGATATTGAACGGGCTGTTGAAAGTCCCCAGTTGTTACCGAATTCTTTTTCAAGTTGGCTACCTTCTCTGAAAGCACCTACGTCAGTATGTCCTTCTATTCTAATTTCATTTGGGATGCTACTTAAAAGCCTTGCCAATTTTATAAATGTTTCTGTTGATTCTTGATTATCAACTACTTCGGCACTGGCTGACCTAAAATATTGGTCGGCACCAAGAGAAATAACAAAACCTCGTTCATCTTCAGTAAGTCTTATTTTTTGAGTTTCTACTTCTGATTTAAACTCAGCTGCTGCTACGCTAACATCATCACCTGTAGAGAATCCTCTTTCTGTTGATGGTAAAGTATCACTTGATGCTCCACCATGAATTAGATTACTTTCAGATAAAGTAGCTCCGCCGGGCATAACTCCGAATGCTCCTTCAAAGGCAGTCGCAATTAGCTCAATAGAGGAATCATTTACAGATTCTGACATCGTTGCAAGAAGCAAAACGAAAAATGTAAGCATAAGTGTTACGAAATCGGCAAAAGTCTGCATCCATAACGGTACAGAAGGTCCAGGTATTTGTGCTTTATCGCCTGCGTTTTTTGCCTTTTTCCCGAACTTAGTTGTAGCCATTTATCTTTCTCCTAAATGCTCATTTACTTTTTGTCTTTTGTTAGGAGGTAAAAAAGATACCAATTTATCTTTAACAATACGAGGGTTATCCCCCGCTTGTATTGACAAAACGCCTTCAAGCATCAAAGCTTTTATAAGTGATTCACTTGCATGTCTTGTAGCAAGTTTCGCAGCAATAGGCATAGCAAAACCATTCGCAAGAACAGCTCCGTAATATGTAGTAATAAGAGCAACCGCCATACCACCACCAATAGCCTCCATACCACCACTACCACCAAGTGAACGAAGCATTATAACCAGTCCAATTAATGTTCCTATCATACCCCAAGCAGGGAACAAAGCCGAAGCATCATCAAAAATCTTTTTTACAGTGTCATGCCTCGCTTCTATCTGCTCAATTTCTGTGTTCATAATATTTTTAACAAGCTCAGGATCAGTTCCGTCTACAACAAGTTGCATACACTTTTTTAAGAAAGGATCACTTACGTCTTGTATATCGTCTTCCAAAACAAGCAAACCCTCACGTCTTGCTTTTTCAGAGAAACTTATTAAAGTTATAATCATCTCATCTTCAGCATAATTAGGCTTATTTACTATTACTCCAAAAGCTTGAGGTACTTTCATAATTGTTTCAAAATCGTTTGAAATAAGAACAGAAACAAAACCACCACCCAATGTAATAATAAAAGATGTTGGGTCTAAAAAGTGAGCAATCGATCCTCCACTGGCAAAAATACCCATAAGGTTTAGAACGAAAACCATTGCAAGACCTATAACGACAGTAATATCCATTTAACTTACCTCATAAAAAAATTACGAAAAATACTTATTCTTCATCACCATAAAAAGAAGGTTTTTTTACGGTGCTTTCATCTACAGTACGACTTCTATAACTAATAATACGCTCTAATGTAGTATCAAAACTCTCTTTTACAACAATTTTTCTTCCAGAAAGCATAGTTATAACTAAATCAGGAGTCTCTTCTATGAACTCAATTTGATGTGGATTAACATATAAAATACTATCATCAAACCTTGTAACCTTTATCATAGTATAAAACTCCCAAATTAATTATTATATAATAACATACTAAATTAAATAAATCTATCTTTTAAGACCTATAATCTCTTGAAGAAGTTGGTCGGCTGTAGTTATAGTTCTAGCATTAGCCTGAAAACCTCTTTGAGTTATAATCATATCGGTAAACTGTTCACTTAAATCAACATTACTCATTTCTAAAGCACCAGCTCTAATTGAACCAAGTCCAGCACCTCCAGCTACACCGATGTTAGCTGCTCCTGAGTTATTGCTTTCTGAGAACATTGAGTTTCCAGATTTTTCAAGTCCACCAGCATTAGCAAATTTAGCTAAACCAACTTGAGCTAAGCTTCTTCTATTTCCGTTTGAGTATATACCTGTAATTGTTCCACTGTCATCAATACTAAATCCATCAAGCATACCCATTGTGTATCCATCTTGAGAAATAGCTTTTGTTGTTGATGGAGATTCAAATTGTGTTATGCCATTAGGTATACCAACTTCTCCTATTGCTAAATTAATTGTTTGAGTAACCTCACCTGCTGTACCAGCATATGTGAATGTTATATTAGGTACTAATTCCCCCTCAGTATCAGTGTTTGTTCCGTCTCCAACAGAAGTTAAAGAACCGTTATCATTGAATACTAAAGTTAGAGTAGTTCCAGTACCAGCACCTGCTGCCCCTGCAGAAGCATTAATACTGCCTGCTGTTGCTGTAGGAACATCTAAATTCATTTCCCATGTGTTTACTTCAGTACGTGCAAATGTTGCTCTAAGTTGATGGGGTGTTCCTGTAGAGTCATATATTGTTATGTCTGATTGGTGATTCTCGCCTGTTTTTTGTAGGTTTGAGAAAAATGTTGTGTTCTGAGTTGCACGTGCTGGGTCTTTTTCACTTACAGGTATTATAATATCTTCAACCGTTGCTGCTGTGTTTATTGTGTCAAGTCCCGCCTCATCAGTTTGAGACATCCAACCTTGCACTCTAAAACCTGTAGCAGGATTAACCAAGCTACCAGTACTGTCAACTGAAAAAGCACCATTTCTTGAATAGAATGTTTTATCTCCTGACTTTTCAATAAAAAATCCTTCCCCTTGAATAGCTAAGTCAGTGTTTACACCTGTAACCTGCAAAGCTCCCTGAGTATGTATTGTGTCTATTGTTGACACCATCATACCAAGTCCTACTTGTTGTGGGTTAATTCCACCCTTGCCATCTTGAGGACGAGCAGCACTAGTTAAAGATTGACTTATCATATCTTGAAATGTTACTCTTCCCTTTTTAAAACCATATGTATTTACATTAGAAATATTGTTACCAACAACATCCATACGAGTTTGATGATTTTGTAATCCTGATACACCTGCAAATAGTGAACGCATCATAAGTCGTAGTCCTCCAAATTTAATTTATTATCTTTAATTAATTTCGGTATAATAAAAAAATGCTTAAAACTTTTTGTTGCCATTAGTTCATATCTAAATAATTTAGATGAATTAATGGAATATATTGATTTGATAGCTTGTAATTTTATGTTTTCTTCTATTACTAGAGTGTTTTTTACAAAGTAGTTTACAAGTGTGGGTGCTTTTTTATGTTTGAATCTAGAATAATTATTTGAATAGTTATTATTGAGAAAATAAAAATACCACCCCCTTATATTATTAATTTAGGAGTGGCATTTTATTTGTTTTTATATAAATAACTTTATTTTACAACTTCAGCATAATGGAATCTGAATTTATTGAAAGGGTCATACACAACGCCTGTAAGTTTTGGGTTTTGCATTACAGATATTGAGTAGTAATATAATGGTATGAAAGGCATGTCTTCATAAGCTATTTTTTCAGCTTTGTGTAAAGCTGCTTTTCTTGCCTCTTCCATTTTTGCATTTAATGATTCTTCAAGTGCATTGTCATAAGCTACACTACTATATCTGCCTTCATTGTTAACATTACCTGTTCTAAGAGGTGCTAAAAAAGACATAGGGTGATTATATCCTCCAACTCCACCATGTCTTGCAATTTGAAAGTTGCCGTCAAATCGTGTTTGTGAAAATACACTCCACTCTTCTGATACTATTGACATACTAATGCCAAGTGCTTCTTTCCACATCTCTTGAATTGTTTCAGCAACTATAACATGAGCCCCCGGGTTTGTCTTAAATTCTATGACAGGAAAACCTTCTCCATTTGGATAACCTGCTTCTGCCATAAGTTTTCTTGCTTCAATAATATTTGTCTCATAGTCTTTAGAGAGTGGAGAGAAAAACTCACCACCAATTTCCCTAAACTCAGTGTCTCCGTCCATAATGTTTTCAGGTACAAAGCCTGTGCCTGCTGTTTGGTTTCCTTTCATTACAGTTTTTACTATATATTCTCTGTCTATCGCAAGTGATAATGCTTTTCTTACACGAGCATCATTTAAAGGCTCAATTCTTACGTTAATTACATAATAGTAAAGCCCTATGCCGTCAACATCTTTTACATATCCTTCTTCTAATAAACTATTTCTTTCATTTGGAGGAACACTAGTGTAGAATTCTATTGCTCCCGTACGAATTCCTGCAATTGCTGTGTTATGGTCTGAAATTAAATCGAATCTTATTCTGTTAGGGACTATATTTTCAGAATCCCAGTAATTAGTGCTTTTTTCTAAAACAATTTTTGAATCATGTTCCCAGTCTGCTAAAACAAATGCCCCATTACCTATATATGTTTTAGGATTAGTTGCCCAACCGTCAGGGTCAGCTTCAACTATATCTTCTCTTAATGGAGAGAAAGCATTGTGAGCGACCAATTCTTGAATATATGTTGCAGGGTTTTCAAGCTCAATATAAAGTGTTTTGTCATCAATTGCACGAACTCCAAGTTGTTCTTTAGGTAAGTTGCCATCACTTATTGCCTTAGCATTTTTTATTATTTCAAAATGACTAGAGGCTGATGCTCCCATAATAGGGTCAACAACACGTCTCCAAGCATATACAAAGTCGTGAGCTGTCAGTGGCTTTCCGTCTGACCAATAAGCATTTGTTCTTATGTTAAATGTGTACGACTTATTGTCTGGAGATATGCTCCAATTTGATGCAGCTCCTGCTATTGCTTTTTTATTAGTACCTCTAACTGTAAGCCCTTCAAATACATGCAGGTTATATATTCCTCCATCAACTGTAGAAACTCTTGTTGGGTCAAGTGTGTTAGGCTCAGGACCAACTGATACTATAAGCTCATCAATTTTTTTTTCGCTTTTACATGAAAACAAATTAATAGCTAATAATACCAAAATAAAAGTAATCTTCATCATAAATACGCTCCTTATCTATAATCATAATCTACTTTAAAAGGTATACTAACAATAAGTGTTTGTCAATTATTTTTTTTTATATCAATGCTGTTTCGCCTTCGTTATTTGTAGCATTAGCATCAGCTCCATTCTCTATACATTGTTCTAGAGCTTTTAAGTCTCAATCTCTTGCACTATCAATAAGATTATTAGTATTCATATTAAACTCCAAATTTGTTTTATTTAAGACTCTCTAAATATTTAACGATATCAACATGTCCTCTATTTGAAGCCCCTATCAAAGCTGTCATTTCCGCATCAGTTTCAGCATTTATATCAGCACCTTTCTCTATTAAGTATTTTACTATTTCTAAATATCCATACAGAGAAGCTTTTATCAATGCCGTTTCACCATCATCATTTTTCGCATTAACATCAGCATCTTCTTCTTCTACGAGATATTTAATAATATCTAAATTTTCCCTTATTGAAGCATTTATTAAAGCTGTATAACCATCTGCATCTGTATCGTTAATATCAGCGCCATTTTCTATTAAGTATTTCACAACTTCTAAATGTCCATCCTGGGCAGCTAGTATTAAAGCTGTATAACCAAAATTATCTTTAGTATTAATATCCACTCCATTTTCC
>CAMRCO010000057.1 GCA_947040945.1 uncultured Spirochaetia bacterium | reverse complement strand
TAATAATCTAAATAAAGATAGAAGTTATGTTGAAGATATTCTTAATAAAGGTGCCAAAGAGGCGTCTCTTTTAGCTGAAACTACATTAAAAGAAGCAAAAGACTTAATGGGCATAATATAAAAAAATAGCCCTTTTATTTTACTAAAAGAGCCATTTTTCACATAAACCGAAATTTACTTAACAATCATCGTTTTAGGGAAGCTATTAAGACTTTTATATCCATTAGCAGTTACCACTATTAAATCCTCAATACGTACCCCAACATTACCTGTAAGATAAATACCGGGCTCTATAGAGAATATCATACCCTCTTTAAGTTCAGCATGATGTATAGCACTAACGTCACCGTATTCATGTGTACTCATACCAATACAATGTCCTGTTCTATGTGTAAAGTTTTCGCCATACCCTTGTTTGGCAATATGGCCACGAGCAACACCGTCTATATATGAAAACTTAACACCAGGCTTTACAGCCTCTATTGCAAGCTCATTAGCTTCTTTTACAATATTATAAACTTTTTTTGCTTCATCATTAGGCTCACCAACAAAAATCGTTCTAGTCATGTCAGAACAGTATCCATTCTTAATACATCCCATATCAATGATAACGCTCTCACCTGCTTTTAATACAGTATCATTTGAACTATGATGAGGATTAGCAGCATTAGCACCAAAAGCAATTATAGGGTCAAATGAGCAACCTTCAGCTCCAAGTTCAGCATATAAAGCTTTAACTTCAGAAACTATCTCAAGCTCGCTAACACCAATTTTAACTTTGTCTATTATAATGGCTATAGCTTTGTCATTCATACTTGAAGCAATTTGCATTTTTTCAATCTCTTCAGTATCTTTAACCATTCTAACATAATCAACATGAGGAGATGCATTTTTATAATCACTAGCCATTTTCATATCCATCATCTGAATAAGAAAATTAGAAGACATAAACTTATCAATCCCAAGAACCTCATCTTTTTTTACTATGCTTTGAAATTTAGTAACAGCACTTTCTGTGTCATTATACCAAACAATATCTAAACCAATATCTTTCAATGGAAATAGAGCATTGTTTACAAGAAAATGTTTTTTATCTTGATTGATATAAAGACCTAAAAATCTATTACCCGGATGTATATTTACATTAGTAAGGTAATAAATAGACTGAGGATCTGTTATCATAAATTGATATAGTCCCTCACTTTTCATTGAAGCCAAAACTTTTTCTAATCTGTTTACATTAATCATAATAAAATCCTTATATAAATTAAATATTTTTTTCGTATCTTTTCCAAATTAATAAACCAGACAGTATAACAACAAGTCCTCCACCTATCATTTGTATTTCATAGATGATATTTTCTTTGAGTGTTGGCATAACAGGAGCTGCAGCTAACACTATTCCTAAAACAACAACAACAAGCAATAATTTAGCTATAAGAATAGCCATACTATCAGACTTAACCATTACATAAGGTCTGTCTTCATTAGGACGTGTTTTTCTAAGCTTCATATAAGCTAATAACATTAAAACATAAGGAAATAATGCTGTTAAAGCTGTCATAGTAACTAAAACATTGTAAACAACATCAACACCCGGTAAAAAGTTTATAGAGAGTATAATTAAACTAACAAGAATAGCTTGAAATAATACTGCATTAGCAGGTATCTTAAAAGCATTAAGCTTAATAATTGAATCTGGGAAAACACCTTTTGGCACAGAACCAAATAGCATTTTTATAGGAGAACCTATATACAATATAATAGCTCCTAAAATTGAAATACTAATACCTAAAGCAATAATACGTATAAACCACTCACCTATACCTAAATAAATAGCTATTTTAGCTAAAGATTCAAGTACACCTGTAGATGCTTTTATTTCAGATGTAGGAAGTATCATAGTTATCGCAAATGAACCTATAATGTACAAAATAGCAACTGAAACACCCGCAACCATAACTGCTTTCGCAAAGTTTTTACGAGGATTGTCGATTTCTGTAACAAAGTTAGCAACAGTTTCAACACCAGCATATCCAAACATTATAGCTGAAATAGCAACCATAGAGTTAGCATTAACCTTAGGCATTAAACTAGCAACAGTGTAGGTAGATGCAGAAGGTGCTTTCTTAAATATAACCACTGCTACAAAAGCAAGTATGATAAGTAAAGCTGCAGGAACAGTAGAACCTAATGCTCCAACACTTGTAAAATATTTACCCAATTCCATACTCCGCATCGATATTAACGATAGTATCCAAAAGAGTGCCACCGAGAACACAACAACAAACATTTGATTTGAAGCAAGTTCAGGCATATTTATGACATATGATACATTTACAGCAAGAAATGTAAGGAATGAACCATACCAGAATAATTTAGAGCTCCAATTGAGCCATGACACTAAAAAGCCATATTTTTCACCATAAGCTTCTTTTACCCACTCATATAATCCACCATCTTTAGGGTATGTAGCAGCAAGTTCTGCACATATTAAAGACAAAGGAATAAAGAATATAAAAGCAAAAACAAACCAAGTTGGAATCGCTCCTAAACCTAATCCAAATGATTCAGCCGTAGATCTCGATATCCACCGAATACCAAATAAGGCAGAAACTATCATAAAAACTAGTTCCCAAAACATAATCTTTTTTTTCATCAAAACCCTCCTTAAAAAATAAAACTCTAAATATTCGAAACAGGTCTAGCTTAACACAATATATATAAATAGTCAAATAATATAAAATAATACTATGTTATGTAGTTTAAGATACCCCACAGTTTTGTAAAGTATGATACACTAACTTGACTTTAAGATTTAAGCAGACTATACTGTTATTAGGATTAATTATTAAAAAGGAGAAGTTACTTTTATGGAACAAAAATCTACATATAAAATTATGGGGATATCTTGGTATTACTTTGTACCGCTTCTTGCTATATATATTATTGCTATGTATATAGGAAAGCTTCCTAATGGACTTATTGGAGCTTTAGGAACTATGATTGTACTTGGAGCTTTATTTGATGAAATAGGAAATAAAACGCCTATTGTAAAAGACTTTTTAGGTGGAGGTGCGATAGTCGCAATATTTGCAGGTGGACTGATAGTGCATTTTAGTCTTATCCCTGAAGATACTATAAAAAATATTAGCACATTTATGAAGGGTGGTGGATTTCTTGATTTTTATATTGCCGCTTTAATTTGTGGTAGTATTTTAGGTATGAGTAGAGATTTTCTTATTAAATCATTTGTAAGATATATTCCTCTTATTTTAGGAGGAGTTATAGTTGCTTTAGTTTTGGTTGGAATTGGTGGAGCTATTATGGGTTATGGTGCAAAAAGAGCAATTTTGTATATTGGATTACCTATAATGGGCGGTGGTGTTGGCGCAGGAGCTGTTCCATTATCTAAGATATTTGGAGAAGTCCTAAATGAAGACCCTTCAGCCATGATATCAATTATGTTGCCTGCCGTATCACTTGGTAACTGTTTTGCCATAGTTCTTGCTGGAGTATTAGACAAAATTGGTCAAAAAGTAAAAGGACTTTCAGGCGAAGGTAAACTTATGGTTAAACAGCAAGATGACCCAAAAGAAAGCGTTATTGAAAACATTACAAATATGAAAGTATTTGGAGTTGGAATAGCCATTTCATCAGCATTCTTTATTTTTGGATTAATTTTAAGCAAATGGATACCTATACATAATTATGCATTAATGATTATAACAGTAGCATTAGTTAAAGCTTTTAATATACTACCTAAAGAATATGGAGACAAGTGTAGCCAATGGTATAAGCTTGTTGCTGACAACTTTACTCCTGCTCTTCTTATAGGAATTGGTGTTGTTTATTTAAATATATCCGATGTATTAAGTGCTATCACAGTTGAATATCTTGTATTAGTTTTTCTTACTGTAATAGGTGCGGTACTAGGTTCTGGTTTTGTTGGAAAACTTTTAGGATTTTATCCTATCGAAGCATCCCTTACAGCAGGACTATGTATGGCAAATATGGGAGGAACAGGAGATGTTGCTATTTTATCAGCAGCTAAAAGAATGAACCTCATGCCATTTGCACAAATTTCATCTCGTATAGGTGGTGCTTTTATAATACTTTTAGCTACAGCAATACTTAATATGTTGTATTAGGTATTGAAAAAATATTTAATTATTAAAAGGAGAAAATTATGGATGAACTTACGAAAAAAGCTTTAGACTATCATAACTTAGATGGTAAAGCGGGGAAAATTGAAGTCGTGCCATCGAAACCATGTAAAACAGCTGACGACTTGTCTCTAGCATACACTCCCGGTGTTGCAAAGGCTGTGCTTGCTATTTACGAAAATGAAAGCGATGCTTACAAATATACATCTAAGGGAAACCTTGTAGGTGTTATATCAAATGGAACAGCTATACTTGGGCTTGGAAACAAAGGGCCTTTAGCCTCTAAGCCTGTTATGGAAGGAAAAGGTGTTTTATTTAAGAGATTTGCTGACATCGATGTTTTCGATATAGAACTTAATGAAACAGACCCTCAAAAAATTATAGACATAGTTAAAGCACTTGAACCTACATTTGGTGGAATTAACCTTGAAGACATTAAAGCACCTGAATGTTTTCAGATTGAACAAACATTAATTAAAGAATGTTCAATTCCTGTTTTCCATGATGACCAACACGGTACTGCTATTATAACAACAGCAGGACTTATAAATGCCGTAGACGTCGGAGGGCATGACATTAAAAACATTAAAATAGTATTTAATGGTGCTGGAAGTGCTGGAATATCTTGTGCTAAAATGCTTGTAGCCTTAGGAATACCTCGTGATAATATTATTATGTGCGACAGTAAAGGGGTTATAACTAAAAAAAGAATTGATAGCGTTACTATTGAAAAAAGAGACTTTGCTACAAGTGAAAATGTAGAAACACTAGAAGAAGCTATTAAAGGAGCTCATGTATTTATAGGGCTTTCGGTTGCTGACTGTGTTACACCTTCTATGATTAAATCGATGGCTAAAAACCCTATCGTTTTTGCTATGTCTAATCCTAATCCTGAAATAGACTATAATATTGCGGTGGCATCAAGAGATGATCTTATTATGGCTACAGGAAGAAGTGATTATCCAAATCAAATAAATAATGTTTTAGGATTTCCATTTATATTTAGAGGAGCTTTAGACGTTAAAAGCAGATTCATTTCTGAAGGCATGAAAATGGCAGCAAGCAAAGCATTAGCTAGTCTTGCTCGTGAGCCTATACCTACAGAAGTAGAGAAAGCTTATGGTAAAAAGTTTACTTATGGAAAAGAATATATTGTGCCAAAACCATTTGACCCTCGAGTTATTGAATGGGTAGCTGGAGCCGTAGCACAACAAGCATCAGAAGAAGGACTCGCAAAAGAACCACTAAAAGATATTAATGCTTATAAAGAAAGTTTAAGAAAACGTATGGAAAAATACTGGATTTAAGACTCGTTTTTATATCCTAATGAAATATATTCGAACCCTCTTTCTTTCATGCGAGAGGGTTCATATTGACATCTCCCATCAAACATAATTGGGTTTTTAAGCATTGTTTTCATTTTATCAAAATTTGGACGTCTAAACTCATTCCATTCAGTAAGAAGTAGTACCGCATCAGCATTATCTAATGCATCATACGAGCTACTTGCATAATATATTTTATCTCCAAATATACTTTTAGCACTCTCTACTGCCTTAGGGTCAAACGCTCTTATTTTAGCACCACACTCAAGAAGTTTATTTATAACAGTAATAGCTGGAGCTTCACGCATATCATTTGTTCGTGGCTTAAAAGCAAGCCCCCATAAAGCAAATGTTAATCCTTCTACCTTACCATCAAACCTATTAAGTATTTTATCTATAAAAATATGTCTTTGATTAATATTAACATTATCAACTGCTTTAAGTATATTTGCTTCCATGCCAAAGTCGCTAGCTGTTTTTACAAGTGCTTTAACATCTTTAGGAAAACAACTTCCTCCATAACCTAGCCCATGAAATAAAAATTGAGGCCCTATTCTTTGATCAGTAGTCATCCCTATTCTAACTAAGTCAGCATTAGCACCAACATTCTCACATATATTAGCAATCTCATTAGCAAATGATATTTTAGTAGCCAAAAAAGCATTAGCTGCATATTTAGTCATTTCAGCAGAATATGTATCCATTATAATTATAGGATGCCCCGTACGCACAAATGGATTATATATATCACGCATTATATCAATTGCTTTCTGACTATTAGCACCTATTACTACTCTATCAGGTTTAAGAAAGTCATCAACTGCCGCCCCTTGCTTTAAGAACTCAGGGTTAGAAACTACATCAAAAGCACCCGTATAATTCTTTTCAATTTCACGCTTTACAATAATATGTGTGCCAACAGGAACAGTCGATTTATTAACTATAACTTTATATTCGTTCATTGCTTTACCTATAGAATTAGCAACAGCCAACACATAAGTCAAATCACAGCTCCCATCATCACCTGACGGGGTACCTACAGCTATAAAACAGGCAACTGACGACTTAACAGCATGTTCAATATCATCAGTAAACTTAAGTCTACCTTCGCTAATATTTGACAGCATAAGCTCTTCAAGCCCTGGCTCATAAAGAGGAGTTCTACCATTAAGTAGTTTTTTTATTTTTTCTTTATCATTATCTACACATATAACATCATTCCCCATTTCAGCCAAGCATGTTCCAGTAATAAGTCCAACATAACCTGAGCCTATAACACAAATATTCATATTCTATTCCTTTTCTCTTCATTTATAAAAAAACAAGTTATATATATAAAAATTACTCGATATCAGACAAGTTATTTTTTTTCAATTTATCTACAAAATTTTTAATATTACTTGAATAAACAGCTTCACTTAAATTAATATAATTCTCTTTCTCAGTCATGTGCTTTGTACCTAATCCAACTATAGTTTGAGTATCTAAAATAAAACTTACAGTACCATCACCTAAAATAGTCGCTCCTGCTATACCTTCTACTTTTGTAAGTTGATCCTTAAGTGCTTTTATAACAATATCTTGTTCTCCTATTAAGTTGTTTACAAGTAATGCTATTTTTTTATTTTCTGCCATAAGCACAACAGCATAAAACGACGAAACATCATTATATCTACTAGGCAGCTTAAATAAATCTTTTATTCTTGCAATATTTACAACTTCGTCTTTAATATTAATAACCTCAATACCTTCAAGAACAATTATATCACTTTTTTCAACCTTTATAGTTTCAACTATACTACTTATAGGTATCGCATAAAATTCTTTTTCACTTTCAACAATAAGAGCTTCTATAATAGCTAATGTTAAAGGAATTTTAAGAGAAAATGTAGAGCCCTTACCGAAAACAGTCTCTATACCAATAGTCCCATTAATTTTTTCAAGATTATTTAGTACCACATCCATTCCAACACCTCGTCCTGATACATTGCTCACAGTTTCAGATGTTGAAAATCCTGCAGTAAATACCAACTCAAATATCTCTTTTTCTGTTAGCTTAGCCCCAGCGGATATTACTCCTTTGCTCAAAGCTGAATTATAAATATCCTCACTGTTCATTCCAGCACCATCATCAATTATTTTTATAACAATCATATTGCCTTCATGAGAAGCAGAAATTGTAATTGTACCTACACTACTTTTTCCCATTTTGACTCTCTCTTCAGGAGTCTCTATTCCATGACCAATTGCATTTCTAACCAAGTGAATTATAGGATCAAGCAATAAATCTATAACCGATTTGTCAAGTTCAGTTTCCTCCCCAAATATAACTAAATCAACTTCTTTACCTAAATCAATAGACAAATCTCTAATTAAACGAGGAAATCTATTAAGTATTTGAGATATAGGTACCATTCTAATTTTCATAACTGTATCTTGAAGCTCATTTGTAACACGAGTAAGAAGTAAATATGAAACTCTAAACTTACTTAAAGACGTCTTAAACCGCTCCCCACTAACTGAAATATCTTTAAGTTTATCATTAAACCCATCTATATAAAAATTTCTTATTTCTTTTGATTCTTTTTTAGTTATATTATCTTCAAATCTTCTAAGAATTTGCATAACTGTGTCTTTATAATGCTTTTTTATATCCCCAATATGATCTTCTAAAGACTTAGAAAATGCTATAAACTCATCTTCATATCTTTGATAAGAACTTTTATTAATTACAAGCTCGCCCACCTGATTCATCATATAATCTACTCTATCATTTTCAACACGCAAATATACAGTCTGTCTATCTTGTTTCACAGTTGTATCTTCTTCTTCTGATACATTTTCGTCTTCTACATACTCTTCAGACATCATATATTCATCAATATTAAAGTCATCTATTTTTATAGATTTTGTAACACCAGGAAACTTAAGTTCAGTCTCTATTGCTTCTTTCGAAAACTCTGTCAAAACTACATAGGAAATATCTTCATAAAAAGTATCAGACTGAAGTTCCTCTAACGAAGGATTTGTCGATAATACTGTTCCAAAATCTTTTAATGATGCATATATTTGAATAGAACCAACTGTTCTCATTGGACTTTTACCATCAAACTTAACAAGTACAGTATATATATTAGAGTTTTTAGCTAAAGCTTCTTTAATTGATTCTATCTCAGAGGTTTTAATTTTTACTCCATCATACTTAGATTTTTTAGTGTCTTTTTTTTCTTTACTATTTTTTTTAGGTGTTTTTGCTTTTGGGGATGCTTTTATTTCAAATGTATCTCTAAAGGTATCAAGCTCTTTAATTTGTTTTTTTAAGCTTCCTTTATATTTCCTTTCTTCACTAGCGGCTAAAACACGTTCTCTAACTATATCTATAGCTTTCAAAAGCATATTTATAGTTTCATTATTTATTTCAATATTTCCACTTCTAACTAAGTCAAGCACATCCTCAAAATTATGAGAATACTTTTCTATTTCAGTAAGCTCAACTGTGCCTGAGCTACTTTTAAGTGTGTGTATAGCACGGAATATCTCTTGTATAGATTCTTTATTGTTATGATTCTTTTCTAAAATTAAAACATTTTTTTCAAGAATACCAAGCAAATCAAAAGCTTCTTCAAAAAAATCTTTCAGTATACTTTTAATATATTCATCCATAATTATAATACCTCTAGTTTTTACGTATTATAACATAATATAAAAAAATTTAACATACTCAATATGACTTTCTTCAATTAAACAATTATTCATAAAACCGACTGTAAAAATCATAACTTTTCATAACACGTTCAATATAGTATTCAGTTTCTTCTAAATTAACAAGCCTAGCCGTGTAATACATATTATTTGTCCCAAACTCTCTCTTCCATTTATTACCATTGCCGGGCCCTGCATTATACTTTGATGCAATAAGCATATAATTACTGGCATTCTCACTTTTAAAAAGCCTCGACAAATGAGCAATACCTAAATTAATATTTTGTTCAGGATTATATAAATCCATAGGTTTATACTTATAACGAGGTAAAACATTTTCCATTTCAGCTGTAGTTCTAATCATTTGCATAAGTCCATAAGCATTAGCAAAAGACTTAGCTTTTACATCAAACAAACTTTCTTCCCTCATTATAGCATAAACAAAACTAGGCTCAATTTTATAATGTTTTGCTTCAGACACAACATACTGATCAAAATATCTAGGATAAACAAGACGCCTAATCTCATCAGGCAAAAGCTCAACATTATCACTATATGGATAATCAAAGTACTGCCCAACACGTGCACTAATTTGCATTAGCCTCTTCATATTCGTTGACTTTGTGAAAATTTTATCCGCATAATAATATACAGGATAAGTCATTTCTGTTTTAGCTATTAACTTATTATATTCAGTATAAGAATTGTCATAATCCTCATAATAATATAAAGCGAGAGCCTTAATCGCTTCATTTTTTGTTTGACTTAAAATAGCAGGAAAATAATCTTTGTCTGATTTGTCAGAATAAAAATCCTTTACAAAATCGTTCTCTATAAATATATTAGAAGCAAGCTTTCTAGCATCGGTCAAAAACGGTGTATCTTCCCCTTTTATAATAGAGTTTATAAACTGAACATTATTAAGGCTAGCAATAGCATTTTTATTATTGCCCGCTTCATATAAACGTAGAGCTTCGTTATAATAATAGCTATTGGTTAAAGCCACTTGATGAAGCATGTCAGCATCAGCATATAATAAAGCTCCCTTAATATGATGTGGGTTTTTACTTTTAAGAAGTGTTTTCATTATGGCACTGTCACGAGTCACCTCATCATCAAACTCTACACCTGCAAACATTTGCCAAGAAAGAGGATAATCGCTCCTAAATGTTCTATATCTTTTTTTAAGCTCATCAATTGCATAATATGTTTCATCTTTATTTTTAAGCTTAAATGCATAACGAACATAATTTCTTAAAGATATGTCAGCAAATCTACTATTTGGAAACTTAGACAATATTGTTTTAAGATAAGGTTTAGCCGCCTTTAAGTCCCCTTTCATGCCTTCATTTACAACAAGACGCCTTAAAGCTTGAGGAGTATATGTTTTATCGTTTGGATATTTTTTTGCAAACTCACTATAAGCCTTATTAGCAAGGTCATATTTTTTTAATTTATTTAGAGTTTCAGCAAGAAAGAACATAGAATAAGTTTTATATGTTTTATAATTAGCATTAGCTATAATTTGATTATACATATTAATAGCATTTTGAGATTCACCTTTTCTTTGGCTAATTCTTGCTAAGTAATAACTCGCCTGTTCACTATATTTAGGATTACTTTTAATGCTCTCAAAATAATCTATCGATGCTGTTATAGAATCATTTTTATAAAGACTATCTGCAAGTATCAACTTAAAGTCATCACTTAAAGCCATAGCAAGTTTTTTATAGTTTTTATTAAAAAATAAAACTGCCCCATAGGAGTTAAAGTCATTTATAAGAATAAGAGAAAGTTCATACGCTTTATCCATATCTTTTAATGCAACCAGTTTATTCAAAGCCCTCTCACCAACAAACTTCTTAATCCAATCAGGAGTATTACTTTCAAAAAATTCGTTAATAGGGAAATTATCATTATAAAACGAAGCTAATGCATTATACTGAGTAGAATATGGAATAAGTATTGACTTAGGATACCTACTTTCAAGTAAATCAAACATATCTATAGCATCATTATAATTCCCTAAAAAGAATGCACTTCGAGCCGCATAATATATTACATAATCATTTATAGTAGGCTCGCTATCATTTTCAATAATAGCCTTAAACTCTTTGTAAGAGTTTGCATAATTTCCACTTTTATATAACTTAAAAGCTGTTTTATAATTTATATTTTCTTTAGATATAATATTTGGCACATATTCTTTTGTGCTACCTCGCCCCATCAAGTTACAAGAAAGTAACAATACAGTTGAAATAACTAAAACTAACAAAATAATACGTTTCATAAAACTCTCCAAACAATATCAAATATTTACAATATGCTTAATCCATAATCAGGAACCGATATTTCTTCAATGTCATATACACTAACATTGTGAAAACTTGCTAACTCTAACAAATATAACTCTATTTTTTTTTGAACATTTTTATCTTTTACCATAACATTTAAATAAGATAAACTTGAAACACCCATAAGCATTTTCGATTCTGAAAGTGCATATAAACAACTATTAGCTAATGCTAGGGATAAAAACCCACGATTTCTTATTTTGTTAAAACATTTTAAAGCAAACTTTTCAATTAACACTATAATGTCATCATCCATAATAAATATACTAGAATAAATAAAACCTCTAATTATATTAATATTTTCTTTTGACACATAAACAAACTCATCATCTATAACCTTAACATTTAGCAAATGGTCAATTATATTAATAAGCGTATTTTTATAAGATATTAAACCTATATTATTAGTAATGTCTTCTATATTAAAATAAAACTTTTTAGTAATTTTAGCCTGACTTAATCCTCTACATTCAGAAATAAGTTTATACCAATGCTCCTTCTCGTCTACACTTTTTCTCGAAATAATATTATTGATATAAGTTGCTATAGCATCATTTTCTTTTAGCCTTTCAATTGAACTGTGAGAAGATAAAATCTCATTTACTCTATCAAGCACTTTACTTTCATTTTTTTTCCCATAGAGAACAGCATCACATTTAATATCATTTAATACCAAAGCCACATTTTCAGTTAAAGTGTCTCCATTTGAAATATTAGTTTCAATATGAAAAAGCATATATTCTAAAAGTGCAAAGTCATAGAAACTAGCTTCTTTCATCATAAAGTAAAAAAGCACTAAATCATCAAAGGGTAGAAGTGAGTTATTTTTAATTTTTATAATAAAATCTAAAAAATTATCAGTATTATGTTCCATAAATAAGTTACTATAAGGATTTTATACTAAACAGTAAAATATGTCAAAATATAAAGGTATAAGCATTTCAATTTTACTATACCATAACATTAATAAGAAAGCTTTTTTAGACTCTCTAATAATTCAGCATTAACCTTCCCACCATTGTCTAATATAGAAGCATAATAACATGCCCCCACAATAGGTGGCAGTATAGGTTTTTTTAATACTAATCGTGTGTCCATTTTTGTAAGACAGTTTTGTAATGGAATTAATAGAGTGTCGCCTGCTTCAAACAGACCTCCAGAATATGAAACAGGAATAGTATCACTATCCCATACCAATTTCTTTACAGCCCCATGAATAGTAAGAGCTTGCTCATAGGCACAAAGTTCAACACATTGCCTAGCACTCTCGTCCCCTTCTTTAACTGCCTGAAACAATAATGGAGCGGCTGATGATATTTCAGTTCTGTTATTTACTAAATGTGTTTTATAATAATCGATAAGCTCAAAATCACTTTTCAAATTAAAATGATTACGCATAATAGTTAATAAAGCACTCTCTGCTACTCGACCATCTGATTGCTTAGAAAATAAATTAAATGCCAATTGAGAAATCCAATAAGCAGAACCTTCATCACCAAAAAAATGTCCCCAACCACCACAACGTGCTTCATCATTTTTGCTGTTGCGAGCATAAACTATAGAACCTGTGCCACCTACAATTTGGACACCAGCTTCCGCCGCAAGCGAACCTGCCCATGCAACATGAACATCATTGCCTAAAGTTGATTTAGGTAACACTTCTTTTGCCATATTATCTATAAAAATTTTATCTTTTTCAACTTCACCATACCCAGGGAAACCTAAAAAAGAATGAGTTAATGAGTCAGCTTTAATATTAGCTAGTGAACAAACAGAATCTATAGCAGAGTTAAAACGTTTTTTAGTTTCACTTTCTCCCACTTGATGAATATGAATTGTGTCAGTAACATAATGCCCTAAGTCTTCACCAAGTTCATTTATTATTAAAAGCCTTGTGCGAGTTCCGCCGCCATCTAAACCTAAATAATACTTCATAATAACTCCTGATTTCTTGAAATTAGGGTACACTTAATACTATAATTATAATGATATATTGTCAAGAATTTTCACATTAGAAACTCATAAAAATAATTTACTAATACTACATAAAGAACACTCTGTTCCAAAAGCTAGAAATTCCGCTTTGCGTTCCATCATTCCAGTACACAAACATGTAGAGAACACTTTTATGTCTAATTTTACAAAATAATATTAAACAGAGCAAAAAAAACCTACCCAATACAATTTTGTATGAATAGGTTTTTTGCTATCAAATTTTTATTAAAAGATTTATTCCATTACTATTACAATCTCTGCTCTCCTATTTTTAGCACGTCCTTTTGATGTAGAATTTGTGTCTATAGGTTCAGAATAAGCCATCCCTTCATAAGAAATTCTACTACTCTCAATACTCTCTTTAAGTATATTAATAATAGATATTGCTCTTTGCTCAGATAAATATTGATTAAATTTAATATCCCCAATACTATCAGTATGACCTCTTACTATTATTTTTTTATCAGGGTATTTAGTATTTATTTCATCAATTATGATTTTAATACTTTCTTTACCTTTATCTGTTAATTGATAAGATTCTACCTTAAATAAAAACTCACCAACTTTGACTAGAAGCCCTTCATCTATACTTTGAACTTTTACATTATCATTGTTTATATTTTTTTCTAGTTCCTTTGCTTCTTCTACTTCACTCACAGCTACTGGAACTACTTCTTCTTCTTTTGGCTCATCTTCTTTGTTAGCTAGGATTTCTTTATTAGATACAGCTAATTCGTTCGTTACTACTACTGCATTAGCTAGAACTACGTCTTTATTTTCTTTCTTGCCAAAAAGATATTCAATATCAAAAGTTATATCAAACCCTTCTATTGTTCCAATATGACCACCAAGATTTAAAGCCATTGTGAGAGGTAATGTTTCGTTTGGAGTTATTCGTACTCCAATTTCTCCAAGCCCCGTGAATCCTTTAAGACTTCTAGATGTTGTTTCATAATCTATATTAATTTTCGCAACTGATTTTGCAGAAAACTCATGTTCCACCCTAACACCTAGATATGGAGAGAACATACTTTCTACTATAAAGTTGTATCTTAAACCAAGCGATATTTGATGTGAGTTTATAGTATTAAACCCATAATTTTGTCCATCAATCTCACCTCTTCCTTCAACTAAATGCCCCCATGTATAACGAGTGTAGACGTCAAACATGTCACGAGCATTAAATAAATCTAGTTCATAACCGAAGTTTATGCCTGCTCCCATGTATACTGATAGAAAATTATTTTTTATACTATAAATTCCATTTCCAGACGTCATTCTACTATCTAATATGCCTATACGGAAAAAATTCTCAGTATAAAAACCAGCATTTACGGCGTACCTAATAATAGTACCCAGTCCATAATAGTTTGCATTTCCAGTTGTGTTAACAGCACCATAAATTGTGTCAATTTCAGAATCTACAAATCCAATACCTGCTTCAAAATATGTACCTAATAATAGCTCATCATTTTTAACTGGTATCGCTTTTGAAACACCAACCATAAGTGAAGGACCACCAAAAGTTGAGCGACCAGTTGGGTCTTCACCAACTCCTGAGTCATATCCTGAATATACTCCTGATATTAAACCAAAAAGCGTCCACTCTTCTGGAGTAATTGCTGTCGCATCCATCGCATTAGCTATACCTTCCCCCATTAGCAAATCATTTCCTTGATTCATGAAAGAAAACGCAGCAAGCCTTGCCTCTGGAAAAATTGCCGACTGAGGATTAGCTTTACTTGAAACCACCCTCATGCCAAAAATATTATTCT
>CAMRCO010000056.1 GCA_947040945.1 uncultured Spirochaetia bacterium | reverse complement strand
AAAGGTTTAGCATATAATGACGGAACACAAGAGACTGCTGTAATTCCTACAGTTGCTAATATACAAACAGGTGAATATAAACTTTCTAGAAACTTCAATATAGTTACAAAAAAAGGTGAACCTGTTAGAGAAGAAGTTCAATTGTTTTTGACTTATTTAGCTAGTGATGATGCTACAAAAATTATAGTAGAAAGTGGTTTTATTCCAAATAACTAAAAGAGTACTAATATGTTAGATATAAACAGAATACGCAAACAAGCATTTATTGATAAATCTATGAGATATATATTTTTTATATGTTCCATATTTTCTATATTTGTTGTGTTTGCTATCTGTTTATTTATTTTCTCTTCAAGTATACCAGCATTCAAAGAAATAGGTGTACTGAAATTCGTTTTAGGCACTACATGGATGCCAAGCAATAATAAATTTGGAATATTGCCTATGATTATAGGTAGTATATACGTAACTATACTAGCGACAATTCTTGGTGGTGGTATAGGTTTTTTTACCTCTGTTTACTTAGCAATGTTTGCTCCAAAAAAAATTAAATTTTTTCTTACACAAATAGTTAGTTTACTTGCAGGCATTCCCTCAATAGTATATGGATTTTTTGGCATGATAGTGCTTGTCCCTATACTTAAAAATGTATCTCCAAATGGTTCAGGAGAAGGATTACTCGCTTGTAGTATTATATTAGGAATTATGATTTTGCCTACTGTCGCTTCTATATGTAAATCAAACTTAGAGGCTGTTCCAAAAGCATACTATGATGGAGCTGTCGCTTTAGGAAGCACACACACACAAGCTGTTTTTTCAGTTGTCGTTCCTGCTGCAAAAAGTGGAATACTTGCCGCTTTAGCACTTGGCATAGGGCGTGCCATTGGGGAGACTATGGCTGTTATTATGATAGCAGGTAATGCCCCATTTATACCAGATAGCGTTTTTTCATTTTTTAGAACACTGACAATAAATGTAGCACTAGAAATGGGTTATGCTACAGGTATTCATCGCTCAGCTTTGGTTGCAACAGGTTTTGTTTTACTCGTTTTTATTCTAGCTCTTAATTTAATACTTGCAGTCCTAAAAAAACAAACCAATTCAGAGAAAAAAACTATAAGAAAAATTTTACCAACACATGTAGAAAACTTTTCTTTTTCAAATATAAAAATGAGGTCTAAAGTTTTATTTACAGAGATACTCAAAACAATCGCAATTTTATGCACAAGCTTATCAATAGCTGCTTTGCTTTTTATAGTCATATTTATACTAGTCAAAGGTGTCCCTAATATAAATATGAATCTACTTTTTGGTAAAAGTGGAAATGCTCAAATGACACTGTTTCCAGCAATAGTATCAACTGGAATGCTATTAATACTGTCTCTTTCAATCACAGTACCAATTGGAATATTTGCGGCAATACACATAGTAGAATATGCTAAAAGTAATAATAAATTAATTCCAGTTATAAGACTGTTTACAGAAAGCTTGTCAGGTATTCCTTCAATAATATTTGGACTTTTTGGTATGATTTTATTTGCTGATATTTTAGGGCTTGGCAGAAGCTTACTTTCAGGTTCGCTCACTTTAGTAATTATAATACTGCCATCAATTGTTAGGCAAAGTGAAGAAACTTTATTGTCTATTCCAAACAGCTTACGTGAAGGAAGTTTAGCTTTAGGAGCGTCTAAAGTTAGAACTATTTTTAAGGTAGTTCTTCCTTGCGGATTTTCAGGCATTATGACCTCTGTTGTATTAAGTGTTGGTCGTATTGTTGGCGAAAGTGCCGCTTTAATATATACTGCAGGTGCTGTAAGTTATATGCCTATAGGTTATTTAAGCCCGGGGAGTTCTTTTTCTGTTATGATGTGGATATTTGCAGGGGAAGGTCTTTATATTAATCAAGCATTCGCAACGGCTGCAGTGTTACTTATAATTGTGTTAATGCTTAATTTTATATTATTTATGATTGATAAAAAATTCAAAAGAGACTATTAGGAGATTAATTTGAAAACTCTAAAATTCGACTTCAATATAGAAAAATCTATAACAGTAAAGGAATTAAACCTATATTATGATACATTTAAAGCTTTAAATAATATAAATATAGAGATGCAAAAAAATAAAATAACAGCATTTATAGGCCCTTCAGGATGTGGAAAGTCAACACTACTTAAAACATTTAATAGAATGAATGACTTAATTGATAACTGTAAAATTGATGGATTAGTAGAAATTGCAGGACAAGATATATATGACAAAAGTGTTAATGTAAGTTTTTTAAGAAAAAATGTTGGTATGGTGTTTCAAAAACCAAATCCATTTTCGATGAGTATATATGACAATATTACTTATGGGCCTAAAACATTTGGTGTAAACAAAAAACAAGACCTTGATGCGATTGTTGAATATAGTTTGTCTAAGGCGGCTTTATGGAATGAAGTAAAAGATAGACTAAATCGTAATGCTATGGGGCTTTCAGGCGGACAACAACAACGTCTTTGCATAGCACGTGCTTTAGCTGTAAATCCTAAAATACTTTTAATGGATGAACCCACCAGTGCACTCGACCCTATTAGTACAGGTAAAATTGAAGAGTTATTAGAAGAAATAAAACAAGAATATACAATTGTAATAGTAACTCACAATATGCAACAGGCTTTACGTATTTCAAATTATACAGCTTTTTTCCTTTTAGGGGAGATAGTTGAATTCGATAAAACAAAAACTATATTCTCAAATCCTAAAAATGAAAAAACTGAGAATTATATAACTGGTAGATTTGGTTGATTTTTTTATATTTCAAGGAGATTTTATGACATTAAGACGATTTGATAGTGAGATGCAAGACTTAAACCTAGATATTATTAAACTTGGTAATTTAATTGAAAATGCGATAAATATATCTATAAAAGCACTTTTAAACAAAGACATTGAACTTGCGCAAACTGTAATAAAAAAAGATAAAGACATAAATATTTTATCTAACAAAATAGAAAGTGAAGCACTTAAAATACTTTTACTAGAACATCCTGTTGCAAGTGATTTAAGAAACGTTTCTACTGCTCTTAAAATAGTAACAGATATGGAAAGAATAGGTGATCAAGCTAGTGATATATCGAGGATTGTAAGCTATTTAAGTGATAAAGACTATAGCAGTCATATTGAATTAATATTGAAAATGGGAAATATTACAAGTAAAATGGTTAACTCTTCAATTGCTGCTTTTGTAAAAAAAGACTATGATTTAGCTGAAGAGATTATACAAATGGATAATGATGTAGATCAACTATTCTTAAATGTAAAAGACGATATGGTAGCATTAATTAAAAGCAATGCTGACTATGCTGATGAGGCTATATATTTGATGATGATAGCAAAGTATTTTGAAAAAATTGGTGATCATGCAGAAAATGTAGCACAGTGGATTCAGTTTTCAAAAACAGGAAAAAGAAAAAACGTTAGATTAATTTAGTACCCGCCTCTTCTACCCTATATCTTAGAATAAAATTTTTTATCTTGACATATACTATTATAGTAATATAATATATAGTTACATTAATTTATTTTTGGAGATAATTATGAAAAAGTATATCGTGTTGATTTTGACAATGATTTTGATTGTTTCATGTGGTGAAAAAGCGAGAGATAACAAAACTGATTTGGTTGTTAATGTTTCATCAGAACCAAAAACAATAGATCCCTCAATTACTGGAAATGACTTTATATATGCAAGACATGTTTTTGAAGGACTTATAACAAAAGATGAAAATGGAGTATTAGTAGGTGGAGTTGCTAAAGATTGGGACATAAGCCCTGATGGACTCACATACACATTCAATCTACGTGATAATTCAAAGTGGAGTGATGGCAAGCCCGTTACTGCTCACGATTTCGAATATGGAATAAAAAGAGCTGCTAACCCTGAATCGGGTGCTGAATATACTACATTTGTTGAATATATAAAAAATGCCCGTGAAGTGCTTGAAGGAAAAATGCCCGTAGATAGTTTAGGAGTTCGAGCAATAGATGACCTTACACTAGAGATTCAAATTGTGAACCCTACAGGATATTTTGCTGACCTTTTAACATATCCTGTATTCTTCCCTGTAAGACGTGATATTATAGAAGCTGACCCTTCAAGATGGAGTCTGAGTCCTGATACATATATAGGTAATGGTGCTTTTGTGCTTACAGAAAGAGTGATGGATGACAAAATGGTTATGGTTAAAAGTGATACTTATTGGGATAAAGAAAAAATTAAACTTAATCAAATAACATTTATATTGTCGAGAGACCAAAATCTTGCTATAGCTGGTATTAAAGAAGGTTCAATTGACTTTTCTAATAACCCATCAGAGCAAGATGTACCTAAACTTATGAAAGAAGGCTTAGTATATACTGTTCCATATTTTGGTACATTTGCTTTCAATATAAACGGAACAAATGAATTTCTTAAAAATCCTAAAGTACGTAAAGCACTATCTTTAACAATAGACCGTAATTTCATTGTTGAGAAAGTTGCCATGAGTGGACAAACTGCTGCTGCTGCTTGGGTACCTATGGGAGCTCCTGATGTCGAGGGAGACTTTAGAGAGAATGGTGGTGATTATCTAGACATAGACCCTAATAATTATGAAAAAAATATTGAGGAAGCTAAAAAATTACTTGCTGAGGCAGGATACCCAAATGGAGAAAACACCCCTCTTATTGAGTTTACTACTTCTACATACTTGCCATATATACAAGTAGCTGAAGCAATACAACAAATGTGGAAAGAACATCTTAATATTGATTTAAGAGTTGTTATTGTAGAATGGGCTGTTTATCAAGATGCAAGAAGAGATGGAACATTTCAGATGGCAAGAAATGGCTGGATAGGTGATTATAATGACCCTATGACTTTTTTAGAAAACTATGTATCAAGTAGCCCACAAAATTATTGGAACTATAGCAATAAGGCGTATGACGAATTAATAGCATTTGCTAAAGAGACCACAGATTTTTCTAAGAGAATGGAGGCTATGCATAAAGCTGAAGAAATACTTATCACAGGTGATGATTCTGTAATAATACCTATTCATTATTCAGCTATAGCAGTACTCGCTAATCCTAAGCTTAAAAATGTATTAGTTAGTAATTTGGGTGACACAAGATTTCATTATGCCTATATGGAATAATAGAAAGTTTAATCTAAATAAATAAAATCAAGGTAAAGCTCATAAGAAATTATGGGCTTTATTTTTTATTTTACTATAACCAAATGTCTTTCTTTTTTATTATTTAATAAGTCTTCTATTTTATTAATGCTTACACTATACTTTTTTTTAGGAATAGAAATAAGCTCTTGCTCAATTTTATCTATTTTACCTTTATAGGCTATAAGTTTAGCATTTTTTTCTTTTACTATATCGAATATTTTAATTAATGTTTTCATATCAGAAAAAGCTTTAGCTGTAACAGTGTCATACTTGTCTCTAATTTCATAAACATTTTTAGTATATATTTTAATGTTTTTCAGTTCTAAAACATTTTTAGCTTCAGTCAAAAAAATAGTTTTCCTAGACTTAGAATCACAAAGTGTAAAGCCTATACTGTCATAAACTATTGCAAGAGGTATAGCAGGAATACCTGCCCCACTACCTATGTCCAAAACTTTTTTAGACGCATTAAAATATTTATAGGCGAGAAGAACATCAATTATGTGATCATTAAAAAAACTTTCAGAATCCTTTGCACCTGTTATATTTGTATGTTTATTATATTCTATAACAAGATTAGAATATGCTTTTAATTTTTCAATTTTATTTTCATCAAGGAAAGAAAGTAAAAATTTTAATACATTACCATCCAATATTTTTAGCCTCTTTTTTGGCATCATCGCCTATTTTTGCATTAGTTACATTAAATCTAATTTCTCTCTTATCCACACTACTTTTTAATATAAATGACATAGGGTATGGTTTGTTATTAATTGTAGAATATGAAGAAAAATCCACTGTAATAGTATTGTCTTTTGATTTACTAGTATATGTTTTAACTCTAAAAGTTTTTGCTGAAAATGTGATAGCGTCCACTCTATCTCTATAACCGACCTCTATTGTATGCCAATTTTTACCTAATGTAATATTCGTGCTTACAATTTTTTTATTTAAATCTATAAACTTATATTGAATGATGTCAGAATATATTTGTGGAAAACGCATTATAGGCTCTGTAAGTGAAAAAGTAGAATATTCCGCTGTAAAATTAGTTTCATATTGTGGAATATCAAGTTTAAGAACATTATTGTCTATATAAGCTTCAAATACTATACTACCAAAAAGCCCATCAACAGTCTTTATATGTTGAGTATTACCAAATGACTTTGAATAATATGTCATGAGCATTGGCATCTCTTCTATATTGTCACCAAAATAAAAAGCACCACCATATAAAAACAATGAATCAAACTCACTTTTAGAAAATCTACTAAAAGCATCTTTCATCACAGTTTCACTATTTTGAGAAAAAAGTGTTACGCTAAATAAAAATAAAACTACTATCAATTTCTTCATAAACAATTTACCATTTATTCCTTAGTTAAAATATCTATTTGTTTCTCTACATAATCAAGGTCAAACAAATCATCTTCAGATTCAGCTGTTCTAACTCTTCTATAATAATATAAAGCATCTTCATTGTTTCCAATTTTATAATATACATCACCAATATGTTTAAATATTTCTATATCATTACTTCCATCACTGTATAAAAGAGCTTTGAAAAAATACTCAAGTGCCTTAGAATATTCCTCTTTTTTATAATAACCTCTAGCTAATGTATCAAGTTTATATTCATCTGTAGGCTCTTTTTCTAAAGCACTTTTGACCATGTCTATTCCTGCATCAACGTCAATGTCAAGTTCAATTAATGCCCAAGCATGATTATTCATAAATCCTACATTATTAGGCTCTTTGTCAAGAAAAGCTTTAGTATACTTTAATGTCAATTCTTCATCACGAAGTGCAAAAGCAACAGAATATGCTACATAATAATAATCTTCAAAGCTCTCTAAATCTTCTTCTAACAAGTTGTAATAATTTTCAAGTGAGACTCTAGCATTTTCATAATCCCCAGTTTTATAATAAAGATACGACATATATGCTTCTCTAAAACTAACAGAATCACTCTCTTTTAATATAGACATCGCTTTATCATACTCAAATGTTTTAGTAATATACATATTAACTAAAAAAGCTTCAATATTTTCATTGTTTTTATTATCTTTTTTTGTAATAGCTAAATACTTATTTACACAATATTCAGACTTTTCATAATTTTCATTTGAATAATAAGCATCAGCAAGACTTAAATAAAACTCTATATAATTTTCATTTGTGCTATAGGAAAGAAGTTTCTCTAAATGAGGCGGAACACTTTCATATAGATTCATTTGTAAATATAAAGTTATAATATCAAGTTCAAGTTGTTCTTTATTTTCATTATTCTCAATATTTTCTGATAAATAATAATAAAGCTGCACCATATCAAGATCAACATTACCACGTTCAAGTGCAAGCGACACCATATCCAATGCTTCTTCATAATATCTCAGTTTTAGCAATACCACTATAGCATTATTTGAATTTGAACCACTCCCTTTAGAAGAATACGCAATAAACAAATCTTCATTAAAGTTACCAGATAATTTACTAAATAGCATAGCGTAAAATAAAAATCTCTCATCATTTAATAATTCATAATTATAAAGGCTCACTTCATAGGCTTTTTCATAATTTTCTAAAATTTGATAAGTTTTCATTAATATAAATGCTACTGTAAGTTTATCATTTTGGGCTAAATAATTCACATTAATAGTTTGTAAGCGTTTGTTAGCACTCTCAATTCTTGAAGAATAAAACTCACTGACAGCATAATAAAAATTATAATTCATAAGGTGATTTGGAACAATCCCTTTACTTTGATCTACAAGAGAATAATATTCAATAGCAAGAGTATAATCACTATTTTCATAAGCTAAAAATCCTAGCATTATAATAGCATTATTATTATTCTGATTTATCTCAAATGCCTTCTCAAAATAATATGTAGCTTTTACAGTATTTGCCTTCAAGAATAAATAACGCTCAGCAAGTGCTGTAAATATAGTGTCATCATTATAGTAAATTTGAACAAGTTCATTATATACATTAATTGAGTCATCATATTTTTTTAACACTTCATAAACAGAAGCTAAATCAATATAGACTTCTTTTATAGGCAAATATACTACTATTTTTTCAAGTAAGTATTCAGCAATTAAAGCATTCTCTCTAATTTCATTTATACTTTTTGATGCTTTAGCAAGCTCTTTATAATAAATAGCCAAAGAATAATTAACATTAGCATCCTCTAAACTATTTATTTCTATATCGTATACATCAGAATTAGCAAATGCACTTAATCCAAAAATGAAAGTAAATAGGAAGGACATTAAAACAGTTTTCATTTAAACTCCAAAAAACATTTATGAAGACACATATTACTCTTAATTAAAATAAATGTCCACATTACTATTATAAATCTATATTATCAGTTAGGTTTCTAACCCATTTTTCTTTTTTAAGCATAAAGAACCCTATGGCAACTTTAATAAAATCTGTAAGCTTAGCAATTCCATACATAGGAACAGGCCCAATAGAAGTATACTTAGCAAGAGCTATAGCAATAGGAGCAAATAAAAATAAACTTACAGGGATATCAACTATAACACCAAAGAGAGCGTCACCCCCTGAACGTGATACGGCAAATTGAGCTGCTATAATGCTCCAAAGTGGCATATAGGCTGAAATTAGAAGTATTAAGCCTATAGTTATTTTATTAGCCTCAGGTGTCAAATTTGAAAATACAAACGGTATCATAAATACAGATAAAGCCTCAATAATTGCGATAAATATACCTGCGATTACTGCCCCATGAAGAATCCACCTAGCTTTAATTTTTGCGGAGTCCAAATCACCTGCTCCAAGTGTACCACCAACAACGACAATGGTTGCAACATGTACTCCTTGAAAAACCAAAAAGAACATATTTGCTATTGTGAAGCCTGCAGCCATTCCAGCAACAGTTTCAGCACCACCACGACTATTATATAAAGCCGTCATAAGTATTTCGCTTGCAGCCCAGCTAATTTCACTAAAAAATATTACACTCGACTTTTTAATCATCTCAATAAATATAGATGCTTTTATTAAAAATATATGTCTTGTTTTTACATAAATGATTAATATAATCATCTCAACTACTCTTGCGATAACTGTCGCAATGGCAGCACCTTCTACTTCAAGTCTTGGAGCACCCATATTACCATAAATTAAAAGCCAATTCAAAAACGAGTTAATAAGACCCGCAATTACCGCAACAATTAAAGGAAGCCTTGCCTTACCTATTTCTCTATAAGAAGTACCTATAGCACCAGAATAAGCCATAGGAAGGCATGTGAACGCTATTATACGAAAGTATTTAACCGCATACTCGCTTATAGCTGCCTGCTCTTTGTTACCATTAGTCATTGCTTTAATAACTAAATCAGGTATGAGCAAAAGAACTGTCATGTAAATAAGGGCAGTTCCAACAGCAAAAATAACCTTAAACCTGAAAGCCTGTTTCATCCCAGGTGGGTTTTTAGCTCCATTGTGTTGTGATAAATATATACCACCTGATGCAAAAAAAACGGCTATAACAACCATAAACAAAAAGTTGATTTGATTGGCTACATTAACAGAAGCCATTTTGATATCTCCTAAACCTGCAACCATGAAATTATCTATTAAAGACACAAGTCCCATAATAAGTTGCTGAAGCATAACAGGAGCAGCAATCGCTATACATTTTTTATAAAAGTCCATATTACCAAAACGTGAAGAGGGTGTTTTATGAGTGAAAGAATTGTCTGACATTTTATATCCTAATAATTGCATGAAGCAAAAGAACGAAAACAGTTAATAGATTATCTAACATTTTAGACATAAAGTCAAGAATTAAAATATAGATAGCCCACAAAAAAAAGAGCCTACTACCTAAAGCAAGCTCTTAAAAAGATATTAATTAAAATATATCTATTTTAATGTAGGATAGTCAGCACCAACTTTTATCTCCCATTATAGCATTAAAATCCCAATCAACAAATGTTTCTTCTAACTTAAATTGAGCTTCATTTACCTCTTTACCACTACGAGCTATTAGCCCCCCTATATTAAAACCAGTAACTTCACCATAATTATAAGTTTTTTCAATTACTGTAGAACTCGAAAATGCAAAACCAATAATACCACCAACTTACAACATAATACTTCAATAATCAATCAAAATTCTATAGAGACCCTATCTTGTTAACATAAGAAAAGTATAATGTACATTACGATAATAACAAGCCAATATTGTTAAAAAAAATACGAAATTTAGATAGTTTAATTCTACTGTTAGTAATTTAAAAGCAATATTTTATAATTGATGAGCTGTCTAATAAAATTATTTTATAATTAAAAGTATTGACAATAAAAAGCTCTTTGTTATAATGATTAGAATCATGAACAAGAATATTATAATTATAGGAGCAGGTGAAGCAGGAATTATGCTCGCCCGTGAAATAAAAGAAAGTACACAATCAAATAATAAATATAATATTATTGGGTTTATAGACGACAACACAGATATTAAAAATATATTGGGTGTAGAGATACTTGGAAAAATTGAAAATATACCAAACATAGTAAAAGAATGCATTAGCAAAGACATAGCAATAGACGAGTTTATAATAGCTATTCCATCAGCTGATGAGAAAATATTAAGTAAAATATTAAATATAATTTCGACAACAAATATAAAATATAAAATAGTCCCAGGGCTTTTCGAGATAATAAAAGGGAAATTCTCCCTTAAAGACGTAAGAGAAATAGAAATATCCGACTTACTTGGACGTGAAGAAATTGGTTTTGATGAGGAATTACTTAAAGAGTTTTACAAAGACAAAGTGGTACTTGTTACAGGTGGTGCGGGTTCAATTGGTAGCGAAATTGTAAAGCAAGTTATAACATTACCAATAAAACTTGTAATAGCTGTTGACCATAATGAAAACTCTCTACACTCTTTAATATTATCAATTAATGGAAATGATAAATTTACTTATATTGTGTCAAATATTTCTGACAATATTAAAATGGACAGAATACTTAAAGAGTATAAACCTGATGTAATTTTTCATGCAGCAGCACATAAGCATTTGCCTCTCATGGAAAAATATCCTGAAGAGTCTATAAAAAATAATATTCTAGTAACAAATAAATTGGTAAAACTTACTATAGAAAACAATATAAAAGATTTTATATTTATATCAACCGACAAAGCAGTTAATCCTACTTCATTAATGGGTTGTAGTAAAAGAATATGCGAGATGATTATACACTCACACTCGAAAGAAAATCATAATACTCGGTTCAAGATAACAAGATTTGGTAATGTACTTGGTAGTAATGGTAGCGTTATACCCATATTTGAAAAGCAAATAAAATTAGGTGGGCCAATAACAATAACCCACCCCGATATGCTTAGATTTTTTATGTCGATAAGGGAAGCTGCTAGGCTTGTCATAAAGGCATCTACATTAAATGAAGCATTAATATTTACACTTGATATGGGGAAACAAATAAAGATACTTGACCTTGCTAAAAATATGATTAAGATGTATGAATTTAATGATAATGATGTTAAAATAGTTTTTACAGGGATACGTGAGGGCGAGAAACTTTATGAAGAGATTATTATGGACTGTGAAAAGTTTTTACCTTCAAAATATAAAAAGCTTTTTATAGTAGATAAGGACGAGAGAGCGCTTGATAAAAAAGAGCGAGAAAATATGATAAGCTTATTTGAAAAAGCATCAATTGAGGGGAATAAAGAAAATATAAAAACTCTTATAAAAGAATATATTAAAGAATATGTGTAATCAAAATAAAAATGCGATATTAGTAATAATTAGCTATTTTATTTTTTAGAACTGTAGTTTACAATTGACTATAGTAAAATGTTTAAATTGGAGAAAATTATGAGTAAAAAAGCTTATATAAAAGCACTTGCAAACTATATACCTGAAAAAGTTGTAACAAATTATGACTTTGAAAAAACACTTGACACCTCACATGACTGGATAGTAACAAGAACAGGTATCGAAACAAGGCATATGTCGAGGGATGACGAGAGTGCTTATGACATGGCAATGAGTGCTATAAATAACTTAAAACTACAAGGAATTGATTTAAGTGAAGTTGACGGCATAATTGTGCCAACAACTACAAAAGAATATATATTTCCATCAACAGCTACCCTAATACAAAATGCATTAGGTCTTAAAAACTGTTTTACACTCGACCTCTCTGCTGCTTGTTCAGGATATATTTATTCATTAAACACAGCAACTAGTTTAATAGAAAGTGGAATGTGTAAAAATGTTTTAGTTGTCGCAACTGAAAAAATAACTAAAGACCCTAATCCTGAAGACAGAGGAACAGTAATACTTTTCGGAGATTCTGCAAGTGTCGCTTTAGTTTCAGCAAGAGAAGATGATGGACGTGGAATTATTGCTATGCAAATGAAAAGTGAAGTGAGAGAAGACATTATATCACTTAAAGCAAGTGGCAGTGCTTTTCCTATAACGCCTGAAAGAATGGATAATCATGAACATCAAATATTTATGGAAGGCTCAGAGGTTTTCAAAATAGCTGTAACAGAGTTTGCAAACAGCATGAATCAAGTATTAGAAAAAGCGGGGGTTAGTCTTGACCAAGTAGCACTTTTTGTACCACATCAAGCGAATATTAGAATTATTCAATATGTAGCAAAAAAGTCTAATTTCCCTATAGAAAAAGTTAGTTTAATAATTCATAAATATGGAAACACTTCAGCATCAAGCATAGGGCTTGGGCTTACAGAAGCTTATCATGAAGGCAGAATTAAAAAAGATGACTATGTACTTCTAACAGCATTTGGTGGTGGTCTAACTTGGGGCTCTACACTAATTAAATGGGCTTAATAATATTATGCAAGGGATTAAATCAAGATAGAATATAAGATTTAATCTCTGTAGCTAGTTTTTATATATAAACCTTATAAACACGCTCACCTACTCTTGAAAGTATCTCATAAGGAATACTAGACACGCTTTCAGCTAAAGTGTGAGCATTAAGTTTATCGTCATCACCAAATATTAAAACTTCATCTTCTAAGTTTATATTGTCATTACCAATTTCTATTATAGTTTGATCCATACAAACTCTACCGATTATAGGGTAATATTTTCCTTTAATCTTAACTTGACCTTTATTTGAAAAAAGCCTTGAAAGTCCATCAGAATATCCTATTGGAAGAACAGCAATATTTGTATCATTTTCTACTTTATGCGTCATACCATAAGAAACAGTTTCTCCCTTTTTTACACTTTTTGTAATCAAAACTTTTGTTTTAAGTGACATTATAGGTTTAAGTTCGATATTATTTTTAAGTTTATTAGGAGCATACCCATAAGCTAAAAGACCAAACCTCACCATATTAAAGTGAGAATCTTTATAATAAAGTGTCGCACCTGAATTGGCAGCTTGAACATTTTTTACTTCAATATTATTTTCAAGAAGTATATTATGAGCTTCTTTTAATTTTGTAATTTGTGAATTTGTAAACTCAACTGCATATTCATCATCACTGTCAGACGATGCAAAATGAGTACTTATGCCTTCAATCTCTAAAAAGTCATAACTCAATACTTTTTTTGCAAGCTCAAGCACACCAGAAGGTTTAACCCCCATTCTGCTAAGCCCAGTATCAACTTTAATGTAGAGAGACATTTTTCTGTTATACCTTTTAGAACATTCATTGTAACGCTCTAAATAATTTGTGCCAGTAAGTATAGGAGTAAGTCTATAGTAAACAACAAGTTCTGCTTCAGCTATAGAGTGTTCAAAAAGAATGAGTATAGGTGCAACAATACCATTTTCTCTTAAAAGAACGGCTTCACTTACAGTAGCAACTGCTAAACAGTCTATGCCAGACTTTATAGCAGCATGTGACATAGCAATACTTCCATGCCCATACGCATTCGCCTTAACCACAAAAACAGTTTTAGCGTTTCCTACACAAGACTTTATTTTCTTTATATTGTCATTAAAAACAGATAAGTTAATTTCGGCAATTGTAGTTTGTAGAGGCATGGAAATATTCCTTTATTTATTAATTAAAACTTATATTAAAGTTTTAGGGTCAGCATATTCTAAACCGAAAGCTTCAGCTACAGCTTTAAATGTTATTTTACCATCATAAGTGTTAAGACCTGTAAGTAAAGTGTTATTCTCTTTACATATAGCCTCAACTCCCTTATTAGCAAGAAGAACACCATAAGGAGTAGTCGCATTAGTAAGAGCTAAAGTAGATGTACGAGCAACAGCACCCGGCATATTACCAACACAATAGTGAACAACATCATCTAAAATGTATATTGGCTCTTCATGTGTAGTAACCTTAGAGCTTTCAAAACAACCGCCTTGGTCAATAGCAACATCAACTATAACAGCCCCTTTTTTCATATTAGGTAAGTCAGCTTTTCTAAGTAATTTAGTCGCCTTAGCTCCGGGTATAAGTATACCACCGATAACAACATCAGCTTCTTTATATAAAGCCTCTAAAGTAGACCTTGCACTTACATAAGTTTTTATACGCATGTCAAACATTTGGTCAATATAAGAAAGTCTTGCTAAGTTCACATCAACAATGCTAACATCAGCACCCATTCCCATAGCAATTTGAGCTGCATTAATACCTACAACACCTGCTCCTAAAATAACAACATTAGCTTTAGGTACTCCGGGAACACCACCTAAAAGGATTCCACGACCACCAAAAATTTTCTCTAAATATTTTGCTGCTTCTTGAACTGCTAGGCGTCCTGCAATAGCACTCATAGGAGTTAGGCAAGGCAGTGTATTTTGACTGTCAAGCATAGTCTCATACGCAATAGACTTTATTTTTTTACTTAAAAGCATTTTTGTTAATTTTTCATCAGCAGCAAGATGGAGATATGTGTAAAGAGTTTGATTTTCTCTGTAATAGTCATATTCAGCTTCGATAGGTTCTTTAACTTTTATTATCATATCTGCTTCAAATACTTTTTTCTTGTCAGCAATTGTAGCTCCAACTTTTTCATATTCGCTATCTAAAAAACCAGAACCAATTCCAGCACCTGTTTCCATTATAACTTTATGTCCATGAGCCACATAATCTTGAACATTAGCAGGTGTTAAACCCACACGATATTCTCTTGTTTTAATTTCTTTGGGACAACCTATAATCATTTGAATCTCCTTTTTATACTAAAATATATTATAATAAACATTCTCGCGGTATCATAACTTATAGTTACTTTTCTTACAATATCAATTTCATATTTTTTTTTTTGACAAATAAATCTAATAATTATATAATTAATTTCTATATTTTTTACAACTAATAATTAAAGAGATTTTCATGAATATTTTCGATATATTATTTTACATCACAGTCTACCCTGTCAGTTTTTAATAGAA
>CAMRCO010000055.1 GCA_947040945.1 uncultured Spirochaetia bacterium | reverse complement strand
CCATAATTTACTCCAACATAAAATTAATCAATTAAAAACATAATATTACCAAACAATGAATTTATCAAGTTAGAATATTTTATTATTATTGAACAAAAATAAAATTTAATTTACAATGAAGTTATTAATAAAATAAAGGTATACAAAATGAGCAACAAAGAAAAAGAAACAAATTGGAATGAGTATTACACTGAAAGAAATAATTCTAATTTAGGCAGTGGCTTATTTATGTTTATACTTGGAAAAATAATGGGGGTTACAAGCTCGATTACAGAAAAACGAATACTAAAAATGCTTGATAAACATGTAGATAAAAATATAAACTTAATTATTGAGGCGGGTGGAGGCGACAGTTGTTTTTATTCTGTGTTTAGAAATCATTATAAGAATGCCACTTATTTAGCATTAGACAGTAGCGAGGTTGGCATTAGCGTTTTTAATAAAAAATATGCATCCGACAAAACTAAGGCATTATGTGAAAATATTCTTGACATGAGCCATAATAATTATAATGGCGACATGGTTTTTAGTGCAGGACTTATCGAGCATTTTGATACTGTAAACACAGCAAAAATGATAAAATCTCATTTCGATTTATGTAAGAATGATGACGGATATGTTCTTATGACATTTCCAACACCAACTTTTTTATATAGAATAGTAAGAACCACGCTCGAAATACTAAAGTCTTGGCAGTTTCATGATGAAAGACCGCTTAAGCTAGGCGAAGTGCTTGAAGTTTCAAAAAAATATGGAACAATGCTTGAGTCTAAACTTAATTGGCTGAACCCAGCCACACAATATATAGTCTTATTTAAGAAAAATAAAATAGAGAATTAAAAATTCCACCATAAATATTGGTATTGATTTTTTACAATTTTATAATATTATGTGAAAATGGATATTAATATTGATGAAGAGTTTATAGTATCGCTCAAAGATATTGAATATGAAGGACCACTTTCGGTTCTGTTTGAAATGCTTAAACGCAGTGAAAAAAATATATATGAAGTTTCGCTTCTAAATATTATAGAGCAATTTTCTGAATATTTAAGAGTAAGGGCTTCCCTTGATTTAGACACTACAGGCGATTTTATTTTAATGGCAGCCGACTTTCATGTTTATAAGTCCAGAATGCTTTTGCCTGAAGACATGACTGAAGAAAGTTTCACACAGCATTTAGAATATAAAATCGTTGAGCAAATGCTTGAGTTTCAAAAATATAAAATATCATCAGAAGCATTAGAAATTATGCAAGAGCAAGAGGGCTTTATTGTTGAGAGAAAAGATATTGATAGAGTTAAGTTTAAGAACGAGGATTATTCTAAAGAGGATAATGATTTGGTTTGGCAAGATGTTAAGCTCTATGATTTGGTTTATGCTTTTGCTAAAGTTTTATTTGTGCCTGAAGATAATTTAGCTATTTTGTCGGGTGCTAAAAATTTTCATATTGATGACGCTATAGAAATGGTTAATCTTAAAATAGCTGAGTCGAGTATGTTTCCATTTATATCATTATTCAAAAACGGAATTACAAAAAGAGAGCTTGTAACATTCTTTTTGGCACTTCTTGAAATGGTTAAAGAAAAAAATATTTTACTTAAACAAGATGCTAAGTTCCAAGAAATATATATATTCAAAAGAGAAGAGAATAAGTAATTTTATAAAAATAGGGTAGCTTAAGTTTATGATAGAAAATATTGATAATTTAGATGGTGTTCTATATAAAAAAAATGTAAACCTAAAAAAATATAACACATATAAAGTTAAGGCAAAAGCTCGGCATTTTTTCATGCCTAAAGACACTGACAGTTTTTCAAGCCTTCTTATGGCTTTCAAAGAAAAAAATATTAAATACACTATACTTGGTGGCGGAAGTAATATTCTGTTTTTAGATGATGTTGTAAAAACTCCAATAATATACACAGGTTTTTTTAGCCGAATAGGTGTTGTGCCTAATGGCATTAAAGTTTATTCAGGGCTTTCAATTAAAGAAACTGTAAAATATGCTTATAAAAATTCATTCGGAGGTCTTGAGTTTTTGTATGGACTCCCGGGTACTGTGGGAGGTGCGAGCTACATGAATGCGAAATGCTATGGGCATTCTATTTCAGACTTTATTTCGAAGATTGGTATTATTGACGAGACGGGTGAATATAGACGAATAAACAATGATGAGTGTGAGTATTCTTATAAAAAAAGTATATTTCAAAACAAAGATTATACAATTATAGATATAGTATTTGCCTTAAAAGAGGGTAGTCGAAAAGAAATAAAAAAACTTATGAAAGAAAGTTTTAATGATAGAAAAAAAAAGCATCAATATAAATATCCTTCAGCAGGATGCGTATTCTTAAATGACTACAGCACTAACACAGTTGCAGGAAGTGTTATAGAAAGCCTTGGTCTTAAAGGCCACAGTATAGGAGGGGCTGTCGTGTCCTCACATCATGCTAACTTTATAGTGAACAAAGGTGGTGCTTCTGGGGATGACATTTATAATCTTATAAAATATGTTCAGACTAAAGTCTATGAAGAGACAGGCATAAAACTTTTACATGAGGTTAGAATTATAGGCGAGATAAGTGGTGAATAGAGATAAAATTAAGGCGACAGAAGAGGCAATTAATAAAGTTTATGAGCTATATTCTAAATGCGTTTTATGTGGACATTATTGTAAAGTAAATAGAGCCGACGGTAAAATGGGGCAGTGCGGGGTATCTGAAAATAATGGACATGTGAAAGTGTCTCATCATTTGCTTCATTTTGGGGAAGAGCCTATGCTTGTGGGTGAGGAAGGTCGAACTCCACATTTTGGCAGTGGAACAGTTTTTTTTTCAAGATGCAATTTAGGATGTGTTTATTGTCAAAATTATCAAATAAGCTCTGAAGGGCTTGGAGACACTGTTAGCATAGACAAGCTCGCTTCATATTTTCTTTCACTTCAAAATAAAAATGCTAACAATATAAATCTTGTAAGCCCAACGCATGTTATTTATGACATACTTCTTGCCCTTAAAATAGCATTTGAAAATGGTCTTAATATTCCAATTGTTTACAATACAAATGGCTACGACAGCCTTGGTCTTATAAACACTTTAGACAATGTTGTCGACATTTATTTACCCGATATAAAATATTATGACAGTAAATGTAGCTTGAAATATTCAAAAGCATCAAACTATTATGAGGTGGCAATTAAGTCTATAAATGCGATGAAGACACAAGTAGGGGAGAATGTTTATAGTGATTCAGGAATATTAAAAAAAGGAATGATTATAAGGCATTTAGTGTTGCCAAATAATGCTTCGCAAAGCTATGATATTTTACTTGAACTTAAAAACAGCAACTTTCTTGAGACACCTATTTCATTAATGTCGCAGTATAGCCCTAAATATAAGGCACTTCAGTATAGTGAAATTTCTGATACTTTAACCGAGAAAGAGTATAATGATGTTCTTAATTTTGCTTTAAGTTTGGGTTTTAATAATATTCTAGCACAAGAGCTTGAAAGTAAAGATAATTATTTGCCTGATTTTGATGATGATAACCCGTTTAAATAAAAAATACGAGGACTTATTGCCCCCGTATTTTTATAGTCATATATATATAGATTTTATAATTTAAGACAAATGTTTATGTATTCCAGCAGCGGCTACTTTACCGTCTCCAATAGCAAGTATAACAGTGGCAGCCCCACGAGCAGCGTCTCCACCAGCAAATACTCCTTTCATAGAAGTTTCGCAAGTCTCTTCATTAATAACGAAAGTTCCTTTTTTACTTGTTTCAAGTTCAGGAACACGACGTGAAATTAAAGGGTTTGGAGTTGTTCCAATAGCTACTATAACAGCATCAAGATCAATAAACTCTTCTTTACCTTCAACAACCATAGGTCGGCATCTGCCATCAGCATCAGGTTCTCCAAGTTCCATAACTTGAGTTCTAATACCTGTAACATTAGCATTTTCATCGCCTATAATTTCCATAGGAGATCTTAAAAGTCTAAACTCAACTCCCTCTTCTTTAGCATGATGAACCTCTTCTACTCTTGCAGGAAGCTCTTTTTCAGTACGTCTATAAATACAATAGACTTTTTCAGCTCCAAGTCTTACAGCAGTTCGGCATGCGTCCATTGCAACATTTCCACCACCAAGAACAGCTACTTTTTTATGTTTGATAACAGGAGTGTCTACTTCTGGGAATTTATATGCACCCATAAGGTTTACTCTTGTTAGGTATTCATTAGCTGAATATACTCCACATAAATGCTCCCCCGGGATGTTTAAGAATACAGGTAATCCTGCACCAGTTCCTAAAAATATTGCATCATATTCACTTCTTAATTCTTCAAATGATTTAGCAAGTCCAGCGGTTACATTAGTAATAAACTTAACTCCAAGTGCTTTAAGGTTATTAACTTCATAAGCTACAAGCTCATTAGGAAGCCTAAACTCAGGTATTCCATATATTAAAACTCCACCAACAACGTGAAGAGCCTCTAAAACAGTTATGTCATATCCAAGTTTAATTAAGTCGCCAGCACAAGCAAGCCCAGCAGGCCCAGCACCAACAACACAAACTTTTTTACCATTGCTTTTAACTTTTTCTACAACTTCTTTAGAATGCTTTCTTTCATAATCAGATACAAACATTTCTAATTTACCAATAGCAACAGGCTCATACTTAATACCAACAACACAAGGTCCTTCGCACTGAGTTTCTTGTGGGCATACTCTTCCGCAAGCTGCTGGAAGTGAGTTTGTTTCTTTTATTTTTTTAGCAGCTTCTAAGAATTTTCTTTGTGATATAAGGTCTATAAATTCAGGTATCTTAACATTAGCAGGACATCCTTCCATACACTTAGGTTTTTTGCATTGTATGCACCTTAGTGATTCTTTAACAGCAGTTTCCTCATCGTATCCCAAAAAAACTTCTTCAAAATTTTTCCTTCTTGTTTCAGCACTTCTTTCAGGCATAGGTTGTCTTGGTATTTCACCAAGCTTAGGTCTTTGGTCCATAATTTATAACTCCCTAAATAATAATAATAGTCAATTTATTTGTCAGATAATTCTATAATAAAACGGTTATATTATCAATACTAACACACGATAATATTTGGGTATGTATTCTAATATATTAGAGAGAATAACTTATATATTAATTTATAAGTTTTAGTTTACTTCATTAACTAAGTATTTCAGTAATTTATTGTTATCTACTAATTTTATAATAGTTTTGCTATCTGATTTATGTATCTTCTTTGATATTGTTCTACATCTATTAAATAGAGTGAATATTTTTATAGCCCTTTCTTCATTGGAGTATACTTGCCAACATCCTGAACATATACTATTTTGTCCTTTATCTTTTATAAAACATAAAACATCGCAAATAGGGTATCCTAAAAAAATACCTATTTCATGAGGGAAGTCTTTTGATGATTTTATTTTGTTTTTTAGTATTGATAAGCAATCATCTATTTTATTTGTTTTGTATCCATATTTATATAAAATATTTTTTACTTTATCTTTATTTAAAATATTCATAAGTCTTTTTTTTCTATATACATATATTAAAGCCTTTTTATCTGTAATATTTAATACTTCTATATGTATTGATTTTTCATTTAAAAAGTTATTCCAAAAAGAAATAGTATCATATAATTTTTTTTTGGAAATATATGAGTAGCTAAACATATTGGCTACTTTTAATCCTATTAAAGTAGGGAAACAACAATCTTTTAATAAACTATTAAACATATTTCTGATTTCCTTTCGTTGTAAGTGTTAGTATATTCTAACACTATATACTGTATTAAAAATAATATCAATTATTTTTTTCTAATATTTTATTTATTTTGTATTAAAAATAATTGACTTTTTATTATTTAAATGTTAGTGTGTTCTAACTTATGAAATGATAAATCTGTAAAGACAAATTGTTTTATAAAAATAAAAAAAAGGATTTTTCTTATGAAAACATGTATTTTTTATGGTAGCACTACTGGAGTAACAGAGGGCATTGCAAACAGAGTAGCAAAATTATTAAGTTCTGATGTTTTTGGCTGTTCTGAAATAGAGAAAGCTAAAGACTATGATTTAGTTATATTAGCAACATCTACATGGGGAGCAGGAGATTTGCAGGATGATTGGGATAGTGCTTTGGGTAAGATGCAAAATGTTGATTTTAATGGAAAGAAAATAGCATTGATAGGTGTTGGCGATCAAGATAGCTATGGGGATACTTTTGTAAATGGAATGAAAAATCTATATGATGTGGCGAAAAGTAAAGGAACTACATTAATAGGAACTACTTCGACAGATGGATACTCATTTAGCGATTCTACTGCTGTAGAGAATGGAATGTTTTTGGGATTAGTAATAGACGAAGATAATCAAAGTGATTTGACTGATGACAGAATTAAAAATTGGATAGGCAATTTACAATAGTCTTATAAATATATATTTCTAATAGTATTAAATTTAACAGTATGGGGGTATAAATGAAAAAGAAATCTTTGATTAGTAGACTTTTTGTATTTGCTGGTGCATATAAATATTTAACTATACTTGGAATGATATTCTCAAGTGTTAGTTCAGCATTACTTTTAGTACCTATTTTATTTATATGGCAAGGGCTTTCTCTCGTATTTAATATGTATCCAAATATTACGATGACAAATAGTCTTGTAAAATATGCTTGGCTTTCTGTAGGCACAACTATACTTGCTGTACTTATTTACTTTTTTGCTCTCGCATGTACTCATTTGTCAGCATTTAGAGTAGCAAGGAATATGCGTTATAAATCTATAACACATTTGATGAATCTACCATTAGGATATTTTAACGCCTCAGGTAGTGGACGCACTAGACGTATTATAGATGGTGCAGCTTCAGCTACAGAAACATATTTAGCACATCAATTGCCTGACCTTGTAGGTGCATTTACAACCCCTATTGTTGTTTTAGTTTTACTCTTTGTATTTGATTGGAAGATAGGACTTATAAGCCTTGTACCAACAATATTAACTATCATAACAATATTTGCAATGTTTGGAAAAAGTCGCTTAGATATGATGAAAAAATATCAGACTAAGCTTGAAAATATGAATAATGAGGCGATTGAATATATAAGAGGTATACCTGTTGTAAAGGCTTTTGGGCAAAGTATTTTTTCGTTTAAAAAGTTTCATAAGTCTATTATAGATTATAAAGAATTTGTAATAGTGTACACATACTCAATGAGAAAATTCATGGTGCTAGCACAATCTTTTACAAGTATTACACCAATAGTTTTAGCATTTATTGGTATTTTACTTATAGTAGCACAAACAGATCCAAAATATTTTCTACTCAATTTCTTATTTTATGTACTCTTTACTCCAATATGTACCACTATGGTTATGAAAATTATGTTTACTAGCCAAAACACTATGCTAGCAGAGGATGCTCTAAATCGTGTTGAAGAATTATTAAATGAAAAGCCACTTCAGTCAAAAAAAGAATTAGAGTTCCCTTCAAGTTTTGATATTCAATTTAATAATGTATCATTTAAATATCCAAATGCACAAAATAATGCTATTGATAATATTAATTTGAATATCAAGCAAGGCAGTACAATAGCACTTGTTGGGCCTTCAGGTGGCGGAAAGTCTACTATAGCCATGCTTATTGCAAGATTCGCTGATACTTCTAGTGGGAGCATTAAAATTGGTGGTGTTGATGTTAGGGATATAAAAGAAAGTGAGCTTATGAAAAATATTTCTTTTGTTTTTCAAAATACTAATCTCTACAAAGAAAGTATTTTGGATAATGTACGAGAGGGTAACCCGCAAGCTACTGTAGAAGAGGTTATGCGGGTATTAAAAATTGCTCGTTGTGAAGATATTATTGAGAAACTTCCAGATGGAATAAATACGGTGGTAGGCACAAAGGGGACATTTTTATCAGGAGGGCAGGCACAGCGTATTGCAATTGCTCGTGCTATATTAAAAGATGCCCCTATAATACTTTTGGATGAAGCTACAGCATTCACCGACCCTGAAAATGAGCATGAAATACAACTTGCATTTAAGGAGCTTGCCAAAGGAAAAACTGTTCTTATGATAGCACATAGATTATCTAGTACACAAAATGCTAGTAATATTTATTTAGTTCAAAATGGTAATATTATAGAACAAGGTACACATAAAGAATTGTTAAAAGAAAAAGGTGAATATAATTCTATGTGGAATGAATATCAAAAAGCATTTATATGGAAAGAAGGAGGAGTATTATGAAAAATTATCTAAAAAAAATATTTTCATTAGATGATAAAGGTGCAAAAGATTTAAGCTCTGCTAGTATGTTAACAGTACTTATAAATATTATTTTGATAGCTATAAATATTCCTTTATATTTTTTCTTATATGATACTGTTATCCCTGTATTAAATAATATGAGTCCACATTATGAAACTGTTTTATATATATCATATTCTTTACTATTATTTATTATGCTCATAGTTGCTAATTATTTTCAATATAACGCTTGTTATGTATCTGCTTATGAGTTAAGTTCTAATAAACGAATAAGTATAGCTGAAACTCTAAGAAGACTGCCTTTATCATTTTTTGGTAAAAAAGATTTGTCAGATGTTGCAACGGTTATAATGTCAGATACTACTATGCTTGAAACTGCTTTTTCTCATTTTGTACCTCAGATGATAGGTTCTATTATTTCTACAACTATTATAGGTATATCGCTACTTATTTTTAATTTTAAGATGGGACTTGCTATATTTTGGGTTGTTCCTGTTTCTTTCTTTTTGGTTATTGCGACAAAGAAATTTCAAGATAGTTTTGGAATAAAAAGTAAATCCATACAATTGTCTTATTTAGATAAAATACAAGAGTGTATTGAAAATGTAGCTGATATTAAATCTAATAATTGTAAAGAAAGTCATTTACTCGTTATGAAAGATAGACTAGAAAAATTTGAAAATGCCTCGATAAAAGGAGAGTTTGTAATTGGTATTTTGGTGAACTTAGCTCAAATGATACTTAGGCTTGGCATAGGTACTTCTATGATTGCGGGTGTCTATTTACTTGTAAGTGGCGACATAGATATTTTGTTCTTTTTGTTTTCATTGATGCTTGTTACAAGAGTTTTTGAACCTTTATCTTTAGCACTTGTAAATTTAGCTGGTACATATATGTCATTATTAAGTGTAGCTCGTATGAAAGAATTAGAAAATACAAAAATACAAACGGGTAGAGAATCTATGAATAATGATGGATATGATATTAAATTTTCTAATGTTAGTTTTTCATATCATACTGATCAGCCTGTTTTGGATGATATTTCATTTGTTGCAAAGCAAGGCAGTATTACAGCACTTATTGGGCCTTCGGGTGGAGGGAAATCTACAGCTTTAAAACTCGCATCAAGGTTTTGGGATATAGATAGTGGTAGTATTACTATTGGTGGAGAAAATATTAGTGAGATAGATCCTGAGACTTTACTCGAAAATATTTCAATAGTATTTCAAGATGTAGTCCTTTTTGATAATACCGTAATGGAAAATATACGCATTGGTAGAAAGTCGGCAACTGATGAAGAAGTAATAGAAGTAGCAAAAAAAGCTTCTTGCCATGATTATATTACAGCTTTACCAAATGGTTACAATACTTTAATTGGTGAAAATGGATGCAATTTATCGGGTGGAGAAAGACAGAGATTATCTATTGCTCGTGCTTTACTAAAAGATGCACCTATTGTTTTGTTAGATGAAGCAACATCATCTCTTGATGTAAAAAATGAAATAGCAGTACAACAAGCTATAGCAAATCTTACAAAAAATAAAACAGTAGTAATTGTCGCTCATCGTATGCGTACCATTATAGGGGCTGACAAAATTGTTTTATTAAAAGAAGGTAGAATTTCAGAAATTGGTACTCATAAAGAACTTATAAAACAAGAAGGTGATTATGTTAATATGATAAAACTTCAAATGGAAACTATTAATTGGCAACTTATATAAAAACCAATACTTAGGAACAGCTTTTGTTGGTGTGAGTACAACAGACCAGTTACCTTGTTTTGCTTTTATAAATGTTTCATGGTCAATCATTTGTCCCCATTCCCAACCTTCTGAAACCCATTTGTCGACAATTTTAGAGTTAATATCAGTATAATTATTCATTTTAGAATTCCTCCAAATAAATTATGAGAACATATTTATGTAAATTATTCATAGTATTTTAAGTATTTCAGAATTAGGCAAAAATATGTAAAAACACTTTACTTGAAATATACGAAAAAAAATATTATATTATGTTTATGATAAAATTATTTAAGTGCAAAACTATAATCTTGATAATTATTTTTAGCTATCTAAATGCTTATGCGACAACGTTACCAGAAAATGTTTGGGACTTTCTTGATAATTATTTTACTGGAGAAAGAGTATCAAGTTATTTAAATTTTAATGGTGTCTATGAAATTAATTTATCGAATGGTTTACGTGTGGGTATTTTAAGAAACGGTAAACTTTCATTTATAGATGGTAAAGGTCGCATAATTGAGAATATTAGCTATATACCAAAGAAAGTAGTAAATAGATTAGAATATTTAGAAAGTACTGCTAGTATATTAAGAATCGATAAAGATTGGAATATATATCACTTTACACTTAATAATTCTAGCACTATATCAATAGATTCTGATGGAGTTCTTTTTAATAGAGATTTTTCAAAATAGCTTAAACATTTACAAAAATAATTTATTGTGTTAATATAAAGTATGAAATATTTTTACTTAGAAAATTACGGTTGCCAGATGAATAGAGCTGATTCTAATTCATTAATACATTCATTAAGAGATATTGGGTTCATTCAAACAGACGATGTAAAAAAGTCTGACTCTATAATAATAAATACATGCAGTGTTCGTGAGCATGCTGAAGAGAGAGTTTTTGGTCGTGTGAGGTATTTTGCTTCTATTAAAAGGAGATTCAATAAAAACCTTAAAATTATTATTATGGGGTGTATGGCTCAAACCTCTAAAGATATTCTATATTCTTTTGGGGCTGATAATGTTTTCGATGTTTATAATGAAATTGATATTGCTCAATATCTTAAAAGCGACATTTTAGACGAAAAAGAATTTAATAAAGATTATGTGTTTCATAAACCCTACATAGATGATATTTATACTCATAAAGCATTTTTGCCTATTACTCATGGGTGTGATAATTGGTGTAGTTATTGTATTGTGCCTCACACTAGAGGGCATTTACTAAGTAGGAAGTCAAGTGAGATTTTGGAAGGAATAAAACAGCTTATTGGTGAGGGTGCTAAAGACATTACACTTTTAGGGCAGAATGTTAATTCCTATGGGCTTGATATTGATGATATAACATTCACTGATTTACTATATGAAATAGACAAAATTATTGGAGACAATGATATTTGGCTTAAGTTTATGACGTCACATCCAAAGGACTTTGACAAAACTATTGCGACTGCGATTAGAGATTTAAGCAGTGTATGTGAGCATCTTCATCTTCCTTTTCAAAGTGGCTCTAACAGAATACTTAATGTAATGAATAGGAAATATACTATAGAAGAGTATTTAGAAAAAGTTTCTTTTTTAAGAGATGTAGACTCTTCATTTGTTTTGTCTACTGATATTATTGTTGGTTTTGCTTTAGAAACTGAAAGTGAGTTTCAAGAGACTCTTAATGTTGTTACTAATATTGGTTTTGAAGAGGCTTATCTTTATAGATATTCAGAACGCCCTTTAACTGTTGCCTCACAAAAAAATATTCCTTATGACGTAGATAAGGGTAAAGATATGCTTAGCCGTCTTATAGAAGTTCAAAGGAAAGTTTCTCATGATCTACTTTCTAAGCAAGTAGGGAAAACGCTTAAAGTTATGATAGACTTTATTGCAAAAGACAAAAAGAATTACTTAGCTAAAACTAGAAATAATAGATCGATTATTATAGATGGCAGTAATGGTAAAACCTACACAAGTGGCGACATATATAATGTTCAGGTTAAAAGCATAAAAGGTCATTCATTAATGGGGGAGATAGTATAGCGTCAATTTTTTATATAAATTGTCATGTATTTTCTTATGGTTGTTTAGCACGGATATTTTCACAGCATTTATTATAAAAAGGATTTAAAAAATAAAACTCCCACTACAATGAGCAGGAGTTTTTTTATATAGTTATTTCTAATCTACAATTTAATGCTATATTATTTATTTAAATCATGGTGTAATAACATAAGCATAGATGATGACCAACTAAACCCGGGAGCATTAATAGGCTCACCTGTGAGAGGATTATAGTTTTCATTAATAGGGACATCATTTAGTAAGCCACCAAGATTTTCAAATAATTTTACAGTAAGTTCATCAGCTTCTTTATCGTACCCGTATTGGCGTAGTCCTTTGATACCAAAATATGTTTGATCAAGCCATACAGGCCCTCTCCAATATCCATCAGGGTCAAAAGAAGGATTGTCTTTTGCAACTGTTGGTAGAGGTATATATGTATTAAATACTTCGGTGTCCATCATAAGGTTTTTCACTTGTTCAGCTTGTTCAGGAGTAGCAACATTTGCCCATAATGGTAAATATGTTTCAGCAGCTTTACCTCTGTTTGCAAGAAGCTTGGTAGTATTGTTTTTAGGGTCAATTTGTAAATCATAAAAAGCACCTGTATTTGTATCGAACATATTATTCTGAATATATGACTTTACAAATTTTGCCTCTGAATCAAAATTAGCTGCCTCTTCTTTTTTACCTAAAAGAGTTGCCATTTTACTGAGATATTTTTTTTCTTTATATAGATAAGAATTAAGATCAACTGACTCTTGATTGATTGTGTAAGCGATAACTTCATTATTGCTATTAGTAAGGTCGAAAACTTTTACTCCTATATCATCAGGACCAAAACCTTCAACATCGAATCTAGGGGCATTGTCCATACCGCTATCCCAAGCAGCGGCAAGTATTTTATCTTCATCAGTAATATTTAGAGGGTGTATAGTGGCTCCATATTCAGCTATACCATTTTTGTTGATATCACGATTTGAATACCACCAATTATGATAATCAACAAGTTTTTGATACATTTCTTCAACAAATTCTTTATCCTTATGTTCTTCATAAACAGTCCAAACAGACCAAGCAGCAAGAGGTGGCTTTGAGTTACGTTCATTCCAATTTCCACCGTCTCCACCACGATCTTCAGCCTGATTAAAGAAGATGGTGTCAATTATCATACCCTTGTCTTGAGGTCGAACAGCGTCATTTGGTTTTATTTGCCAATCGAATAAAACACGAACATTTGCTTTAGCTAATTCTTTATCAAAAATAGTAGTAGCAGCTACTTGCTTCCAAGAATCCCAAGGCCAAAATCCATTAAACCACTTGACAGCCAAAGCAGGTGTGATACCGTCTGAAGGGATTGCTCCTGCACCACTTCTCCAGTTTACGATTAATGTTTCTAGGGCTTTGACAGAGATAATATTATATTTATCATCATTAGCTTTAGTAACTTTTGTAATATATTCTACCCATCTGTCATTATTTGCTATAAAAAGAGGAGTAGGGTCATCAAAAGCTTCTGTCATTTCAGTAATAGCTTTAGACTTTTCTTCAGGAGTGAATGTATGAGACATAGCATAATAAAAAACAGTTTCTTTATTTGCCATAATTTTTATAGGGGAGTTTGCTTTGTTATTATAACTTAGATTGTTAATTGTACTAGTCGAGTCAAAAGATGTTCTCAAACTAAATTTAGCACTATCTTTAGTTAGGTAAGTCCAAGTTTCTCTTAAGCCTTTAAATGATACATCAACTCCATTACTTGCACTTTCTAGATAAGCATCATTTTTGTAAGAATACAAGTCTCCACTTAATCCTATTTCTGTTGTTATCTCTTGACTAGATTTATTTGATAAAGTTATTTTAACAAGAGATGTTCTATTATTGATAAATATTAATTCTTGATTAACATCTAAATTTTCACTTTCATATTTTTGAAATAATCCACCGGGAAGTGCAGTGAAAGTAGCTTGAAAGTCAGCTAGATTAACAGCCTGATTATTTGTGGAAATATTCAGAATAGCGAATGCTTTACTCAAAAAAACGCCATATTCTTCGGCAATATACAAAGGTCCTGTAAAGCCACCCCAAGCTGACTTGTCTTCCTGTGTAGGTAGATAATGAGCATGCCAAGCACCAAGGTCTACAAAAGGATAAAATTCATGTCTTGTTTCAGGGAAATTGTTATAAGGTAATCCAGACATATTAATAACATTAGGATACTTTAATCGTTCTTCTGAAATTTGATATCTTGCTTCTTGTTTACCACAACTTAAAGGAATAGCCAATAAGATAACGATTAATAATTTATACATGGGACGCCTCCTTATATATTTTGTTTTTGATTTGTAATTCAAGGTTCATATTAACTTTTTTACAAAAAAAAGCAAGCATTACATTTTAATTATAACAATTATTATAATTAAAATATTAATATGCATAGAGAATAAATAATAGCGTCAATTTTTTATTCTCTACTACTTTCTTTGATGGTTTATAATTATAGATATATTGTTAAAATATCTGAATACACAGCATTTTGGGATAAGCACGACAATGACAATAAGGCTACTATATCACATGCTGATTACGACAAGTTTTTGAGCAAGTATGTGAAGAGTAAAAATGGTATTACCTATATTGATTATGGCAATGTGGTAGTTAGTGATAAATCGACACTTAAAGGGTATATTAGAAGACTTGAAAAAATGCAATTTTATCATATTCAAAGGATGAGCAAGAACCTATTGGATTAATATCTATAATGCCTTAACAATAGACATTATTCTAAACTATTATCCTCTGAACTCAATTAGAGATGTACCTAATTCATTATTTAAGAAAGCCCCTTGGGATGAAAAGTTGCTAAAAATTGATTTTGGTTAGTCATATCTACTGCTCATTATATTAAAAATCTTATATAGCATTTTTACTTTATATAATATACTATACTAGCTATGAAATTACTTAAAAATATAAAAAATGTGTACAAAACAAAAGATGCTGTTTTGTTTTTAATAGTAATGCTTTTGTTTGGTCTTTCTTATGGATACTATCGTGGCGTTCAAGATAATTATCTTGCAAATATTATACATGTAAATGAGTTTGAGCGTGGAATAATTGAATTTTTACGTGAAATGCCCGGTCTATTTTTAGTATTTATTATAGCTTTTTTTCATCGCTTTAATGAACAAAGTATCCTTAAAATCTCTATTCTCATTTGTGCAGTAGCAGTATTGCTAATGGCTGTTATTCCAACAATGAAAGTTCCCTTTGTTGCTTTGATGGTTTTATTCAGTGTAGGTGAGCACATGATTATGCCTTCAAGAAGCTCAGTTGCCATGCATACGGCAGAAAAAGGAAAAGAAGGACTTTCGCTTGGAATAGTTACAAGTGTGGGGAATATTGGAACAGTTGGCGGATACGCTATAACGGCTGGTCTTTTTATGTTGTTTCCACTTTTTAATATAAAGTCTGTAAATCAGTTTAGAGTTATATTTTTACTTTCAGCTTTAGCACTTGTTGTTGCTCTTCTAATTATGATTTTTTCATCAAAGAAAAATAAAAATATGGAGCATATTGCTAAGTCTAAACTTTATTTTCGTAAAAAGTTTAACACATTCTATATTCTAGAATTATTTTATGGTGCGAGGAAACAAGTTTTTCTTACATTTGGTCCTTATGTACTCATTTTAATATATGGAGCAGATACAAAAACTATTGCGACACTTTATGCAGTATCAGCCATTTCTGGTATTTTATTTATGCCATTAATAGGTAAGTGTATTGACACACTTGGCTATAAATTTGTTATGGTTGCCGACACTATTGTGCTAATATTTGTTTGTCTAGTATACGGATTTGCCCACAAATTATTTCCTGTGAACATAGCTATTTGGGTTGTTATGATAAACTTTGTTCTCGATATTATTATATCTCAGGCGAGTATTGCGGCAAGTGTTTATGTTAAAGAATTAAGCGTAAATAAAGAGGAAGTTTCAGCTACATTAACGACTGGCATTTCAATTAATCATGTTATGAGTATTTTAATAGCTCTTCTTGGAGGTGCTATTTGGAGAGTATTTGGTGTGGAGCTTCTTTTCATTTTTGCTGCTATTTGTGCTTTAGGGAACAGCTTATTTGCTTTAAC
>CAMRCO010000054.1 GCA_947040945.1 uncultured Spirochaetia bacterium | reverse complement strand
TAAAAACCAAATAATTCAAATGTAGCAAATATAAACATTATTGTTATAGATAAAATCTTTTTCATATTTCCACTCCTTCAATAAAACTATTTTTTATAATATTAAATACTAAATAGATTTCATATAAGGGAAAGCCCAGAAAACAATTAATATTAGAGATATACATATACCAGAAAATATTAAAATATTTCCAAAGTTTATAGTACCTCTATATAATTTTTCATCCTTCTCCTCTTCAGGTATTACATGCATATTTGTTAAGAAATTAATTTCTGCCTCTGTTTTAGCAGACATTTTATTTCCAATTAATACAGCAATATAACTTAAAACAATTCCTATAATAAATGGGTCAGTTATATTAACAAAAATATTATTACCACTGATTTCATTATAAGACTTAGTAATAACAAAGCCTAAAAAACCAGCTATCATACCATAATAGGCACCTTTCGCTGTAATTTTTTTACTCCATACACTCATAAAAGCAACAACACCCCATGATGATGCTATTAATGTGCTAGCAAACCAGCTTATAACTCTAATAATAGAAATCTCTGAATATGCTAAAATAACAGCAATAATACTGAAAAGTAGCATAGATAAACGAGTTACTAAAAGTTTTTGTTTATCACTAGTAAATTTTATACTCAAAACATCATTTGTAAAACTAAATCCTATAACAGAAAGGAATGTAGATGCTGAAGAAAGCCCTGCCGCCATTACTCCCGTAAGTACAAATACACCAACTATTTTAGGCATAACATTGAAAGCTGCCCATATAACAACTTTCTCTGGTGGATTTATATTAGGATTTATTAAATTCATAGAAATAGCTATTGCATATAAAAAAGTTAAAAATAATGTTGTACATATACAAGCTATAACACCAGAACGTATAGTAACATGCTCATTTTTAGCCATAAGATTACGACTAGCCTGCCAAGGACTAACAGCAACTGTAAGCATCCAAATAAGACCATAAATAATCGAATATGACATAGCATCAAAAATTGTTCCAGTCCCTAAATTACCATGATAAGTAAGTAGTCCCTCTGGCGTATTTGGGTCAGCCATCAAATTAGAAACTAAATTAGTAAATCCACCTGCCTTTTCAAATACAAAAGGACCTGCTATAATTGTTGCTCCTATGAAAATAATAAACATTATTGTATCTGTTAGAATAACACCACTTGAACCTGAATAGAATGTAAATGATGTGAAGCAGAGCCAAGATACTATTAAACAAACTAAAGGACTCCATCCTGTAAGTTCAATCAATAGTATATTTGTTCCTTGCATAACCGCTAAAAGATATGCTGATAAAGATATTACTGTAACAATACCTGCAAACTTTTTTATTTTATCATCATTAAAACGTTTACCAAAATACTCAGGCATAGTTAAAGGCTTCATTCTTCTTAGATAGCGACCAAAAAACAATGGTCCTAAAATGTAGCCCCCTGCTGTACCTGCGTTTATAATTATTATAGAAGTAATAAAGCCTGTATAAGCATAGGCTGTGTCTCCCATAAACCCATTAGTACTAAGCATTGAGGCGAATAAGGTTCCTGCTATGAGCAAAGTAGGAGCACGTCTTCCACTGACATAATAATCATCTATATTTTTGACTTTACGTCCAGCATAGTTACCTACAATTATGTATACAACTATACTAATCAAAACTCCAATAAAATACATATTCATAATTTTACCCTTTAATTCAATTATTTTTTATTCTGTTTTATGTTGTTACATTCTTTTTTCATATATACATGAATAAGAACACCTAAAAACATAATCCATAACCCTATACATAAAGAAAAAATAATTTCACCCATAGCAGCCTCCCTTAGTTTATTATTATCACTCTGTACAAAATAAAAAATCTATAAAGACAATCTTTCTTTTTGTATTCTTGCATCTTCTTTTATAGTTTTACCTGATGCATAATCATTTTCTTCTAAAGCCTTCATAACAGAAACTATACAGTTATCACGCTTTTTTTCTAATTCACGTAATGACATTCCATCAGCTTGCTTATTAGTACCATCTGCCATTTTATTAATAAGCTCCTCAGTAAGTTCAGGTGCCTCAAGTTTTGTCCATGGAAGTTTTAGTGCAGGACCAAATTGCTCCATAAAGTGATGCATACCCTGTTTTCCACCAGCAAGCCAGTAAGTTAGATTTGTGCCCATAAATGCCCAACGTAGACCCGCTCCATATATAATAGCCTGATCAAGCTCATCAGTATTTGCTATATCTTCATTAACAAGATGTAGTATTTCTCTCCAAACAGCTTCTAAAAGTCTATCTGCTAAAAAGCCATCAATTTCATTTCTAACTTTTAAAGGATGCATACCTATAATTTTGAAAAAATCCATAGCTGTAGTTATAGCTAGAGGTGAAGTTTTTTTACCCCCAACAACCTCAACCAATGGAAGTAAATATACAGGATTAAAAGGATGTGCTACTATAAGTCTTTCAGGATTAACCATTTCTGCCTGAAGATTGCTAGGAAGAAGTCCTGATGTACTTGTACCTATTATAATATCTGGTTTACAATTTTTTGTTATATTAGCAAGTAATGCAACTTTAATTGTTTCAACTTCAGGAGCACTCTCAACAATGAAGTCTACATCTTTAACAGCCTCTGCTAAATCTTTAATAAAAGTAAGTTTACCTCTTTTTTCTTTAGGAATGAAAACTATTTTCTCTAAAGCAGACTCTGAGTTTTCAATAACTTCTTTTAATAACTCTTCAGCATTAGGACCAGGATCAGTTGCTATAACATCAAATCCACGATATAAGCATCTCGCAGCCCAACCTGCTCCTATGACCCCACAACCTACAATTCCAATTTTTTTAATTTTATTTTTATCAACAAACATCTAACAACTCCTTATATAATATTTATTTTTTTAATTTAAGTTTTGCTCTAGCTTCATCTACAGTAAGAACTTTAGCGCCCATTCTCTCAATAATTTCTTTAGCTCTTGTTATAAGGCTTTCATTAGTAGCAAGAACCCCCTTGTCAAGATATAAATTATCTTCAAGTCCAACACGAACATTTCCACCCATAAACACTGACTGTGCCACCATAGGCATTTGCATTCTACTTATAGAGAAAGCTCCCCAATTAACACCACAAGGAAGAGCATTGTACATAGCAAGTAAGTTTCCTGTTGTAGCTTCAGCTCCATAAGGAATACCCATGCAAAGTTGGAAAATAGGATCATCACCTATTAAACCTTCAGATATAAGTTGTTTTGCTTGCCAAATTTGCCCTAAGTCAAAAACTTCTATTTCAGACTTAACACCTGCTGCTGTTATTCTTCTTGCTGTTTCTCTAAGCATTTCCATAGTTGCGATATATGCAGTAGTAGAATAATTCATAGATCCACAGTCAAGTGTACTAATATCTGGTCTAATTTTTTCAATATGAATAACTCTTTCAGCTGCACTAATCATATCAGTACCAGCACCACCCACAGCAGGATTCTCATCAGATGGAACAAAATCAGCTCCCATACCAGCAGTAAGGTTAATAATCATATCAACTCCACTAGCTCTACAAAGTTTTACAGTCTCCTCATAAAGTTTAAGGTCTCTGCTTGTTTTACCTGTTTTAGGGTCTCTAACATGAAGGTGAGCAACTGCTGCTCCTGCCTTAATAGACGCTACTGCTGATGCTGCAATCTCTTCTGGGGTTACAGGCACGCCTGCATGTTTCTCTTTTGTGTCTCCAGCACCTGTCACAGCACATGTGATTATAACTTCTTGATTCATAACGGGACTCCTTTTTTATTTTTTTATTTAAAATCTAAAATACTAGCAACTAAATTAATTTTGCACATAGCAAGCCCTTCAATTTTTATATCAATTGAATTTTATTCACGACACCTTATTCAGCAAAATATTTAATTCACTGAAAAAGCATAACTCTATATTTAATATGTATTTTTTAAAACACCCTTAAATAAAATTACTTAGGATGTTATAAATTTAGTGTTACTACACTAAACCTGTGGGGGGAGAGGATATTGTTTTATAGTATATTTTATAACAAATCATACTACTAAGTATATGTATAAATTTCTACTTGTCAATATTTTTCATACTTTTAATAAAAAAAGAGGTACATGAAAAATCATATACCTCTCCATTTAATTAAAAAATTGATTTTACTCTAAATCACTTTGATTAATATAATTTATAATCTGCACTTTAATATTATCAATTTCTGCTTTAAGACCTGCCACATTTTCATTAGTCAAAGCAACTGGTAGCATTTTATCAAATTGATTATATAAAGATAATGCTTCCTCCAAATCACCTTCTTGAGTTGCTATATGACCTAAAGCATATAAAGAAAATGCACCATTTTGACTTATATTATTAGTGTACTTTTTATATATATTAGCAGCTTGCTCATATATTTTAAGATTTAAATAAATGTTTGCTATATCAAAATCAAGCCCTTCAATTTCAGTTTTAGTAAGACCTTTTATATTTTTTTTAGCATTCTGAATTGTATCTACAGATTTTTGAGTATTCCCTGTATTAACATGCAAAATAGAAATCTCTTTACTTGTTGCTAATTTATCTTCTTTCTTGACCGCTCTCTTAAATGCCTCTTCCTTAGCCCATAAAGCCTCTTCAATGTCCTGCCTCGATTGATAAACATAATTAGCATAAGATGAATAACTTTGAAAAGTGTTTTCATTAACAGCTTGCTCTTTTATTGACGCCGCTTGAAGCCTTGTATTTGTTTTTTGCAATTCTATTCTACGTTTATACTGCATAACTTGATTGTAATTAGGATTTGCCTCTCTAAGAGTTTGTCCCATATCAACCCCTCTATAAAATGTAGATTCTGCTTGACTAAGCACCTCTAATGCCATATCCAAATACTTAGCTTCCTCTTCATAAGGAGTGTCCTCACTTCTTGCCAAAAATTCATAACTTGCGACAAGATTAAAATATGCAGGATAAACAAGCTTTTCAAGATCTAAAACACGCTTAAACATTTCAGCTGATTTTTCATATTCCTTATTCATTATCGCTTGACCACCCAATATAAAAAATACATTGGACATATCAAAACCTACAGCAAGAATATTTTCCTCTTCTTTCATTTTAAGATTTTTATACTCATCTATTTTTAAGACTATCTCATCAGCTGTCAAGCCATTACTTGCAACTTCATTATTACCCATTTTATTCATGAGTCTACTATACATATTAATTCTTCTATTATATAGATCAATTTTAGCAAGCCCATAAGAACTTATAAAAATTTCTCTGGTAAGGAAATCCCACTCAGTTTGCTCTTCAGGAGTTCCATGCATTGTGTAGCTATCCCAATAATCCTCTTCAGTTTCAAGTCCTCCAAAAATTAAATCTTCTTTCATTTTTACAAATGTAACAACTTCATTACCATTATAAATATTTTTACGGCTTGTGTTTATAAGTCCTTCATCTAAAAGAGTGTTAATGTCAGTCGCAACCAAATCATCAGTATAATCTCGTTTTAAATTAGAACTCGCAAGTGCTTTATATTCATTAACTGTAAGAGACTTAAAAAACTCAAGTTCATCAAGAAATGCATATCTTATTGGAAGCACTCTAAAAACGAGTCCATAAGGCTTAAAATAATAATCACCAAGTTTTTCAATTCCATTACGTTTCCAAGCCATATAATAAGGGCGTCCGCTTTCAATGAAGTCAGCATCAACATTCTCACTTATTTCACCAATCCATCTGCCATCAGTCTTCATTAGGTTTCCGTAAACACGCTCAAAAACATTTCCTTTCTGGTCATAAACTTTTAAGTCAGGACGTCTACGCTCAACCATAGTATAATAAACCAAACCGAAAACCTGATTGTCCCCACCCTCTGTTGCAAATATTGCATTAGGAGGAATAGAGTTCATTAAGTTATATGAATAATCATGATTACTGTAGTCATTATAATTATTATTTCGTTTTAAGTTTAGCATAAATATTGGAGTAATAATTGCGATTATAACAAGTGTCGACACAATATGCTTCGCTTGAAACTTATCAAGTGCAACATCTGCTAGTTCATTATTATTTTTCTTAAACATAGTTACAATATTTTTATTGAAATATTCCATATACCACTGTGCCCCAAAACCTACAATCATCATTAGGTATAAAGTCGCAGGCAAAAAGAAAATCTCTACAAAAAATAATGTTCTCTCACTTGGTGGAGGATTAGTATATACCATTAAAGAAACTGAAAATGTTAGAAGTCCAAATAAAGCAAACCCACCCATAAACTTATTTTTCTTAAATATTTGAAATAAGCCCGGTATTATAAAAAATAATCCCCAATTTGTAAGCTGTTCTTTAAATATTGTAATTAAAGCCCTAACTTGTTCAGGGTGTAATATAAACAAAGCCTTAACATCATTTCCTGATGCACCATATTGTTTTCGATGAAGCATGCTAAAGAAATAACTTAAATTCTCCCAACCCGTAGGCTCATTAAGTTGCCCCCAATTTAGAGGAGGTAAAGCCCGTGCCCTTATAGGCATATAGGCATAAATTAAAATACCAAGTAAAAGCATAAAAAACATTTGATAAAAAGCCATGCCAATACCTGTTATATAATCATTATCATTATAAAACTTTTCATTTTTTTGCACCATATATTTATATACAAGAAACCAAGTAACCACAAAAAATATAGGCCAAAAAACTAAAAATATTCCTTTGTAAAGTGTAGGATAACTTGGATTATTAAGCTCAGCAAACTTATCTGGTCTCAAATATTCTCCACTTGAAAGACCAAGAATTATATCTGAAAGTATTTGAACATCTAAAAGTGGTTTAAATATTATAGATAAAAATGAATCATTTGACAAAACACCAGGCGGAAAATATAGATAAGCCTCATAGCTCATTATAAATCGGTAGTATCCAAATCCTCCAACAATTAGAAGAAATAAAAATATGAATATAGATATAAAAGAAGTTTCGATATGATTAATGTATCTATGTTTATGAACTACAACTAAAACAAGAAATATTGCGAGAAGAGGAGCGAAGGCAAAAGGTAAAGTTATATGATGATTCGCAAGTGCCACTCCATATAAAAATCCAAATACCATTAAATACCTAGTTCCATAATATGGAGCTTCATCATTTGCATGATTCCATACTGACTCAAACCAATAAATAAGAAGTAGTATCATCGTAGCAATTTGCAAAATATTTAAGCTGTAAACTTCAGCCATAGTAGCCTGTGCCCACATGTTGTCAGATATGGTAAACATTAAAGATGATAAAAAAGCAGGTATTTGAACTAATGGAGAAAAACCTTTTGTAATTCTATTTTGACCTAAAACTTTTACGAGTATTAAATAAAATGCAAAAATTGACAAAGCCGCACAAAAAGCTGAAAAGAAATTGGTACGCCAAGCAATATTGTTAATTGGAAGATACGTAAATATTTTAGACATTAAAGTATAAAATGGATACCCGGGGGCATGTCCAACACCTAAGAAATATGCAGCCGTTGTAAGCTCTCCATTATCACCTGCTGAAAGAGACGGAGTAAGTGTAAGAGTATAAAGCACTAGTGTAAGAAAAAATGCTACCGCACCAAAAATGAAATCAATTTTAGATACATTATAAGGCACAACTTGAACTATATTAAATATAGGTTCTCTTTTAATTTTTTCAGCACCATCTTTTTTTGACTTTTTTACTTCTTTATTTTTACGTGTTGCTTCAAGTGTTTCAATATATTCATTAATTAAAGCAGCATCTTTTTTTAATTTTAATGCTAAGTCTTCTTTTGATTTAGTTTGAAAATTCGACTTTATATATTCTTTTTCAAGCCTTGTTAAGTTATCCATAATAATTACACCTCTAAAAATAGATTTTATAATTATACAATAATTAACTTTAATAATCAAATACTCTAATCTATAAATAAAAATTAAAATCCTTTCACAATAAAAAAATATCATAATTATTTTGACAATTAATTCCTAACTGTTATAATAGACGAAAATATTTAAGTATATATATTTTAAGGAGTGTCAAAGTGGCTAAATTAGAACTAAGAGAATATAACTATTATAATGAAGAGATTGATCAATATAATCCTCTAAACTTAAAAAAATGGATAGAAGAGCTTGAAAAAGAAACACCTAAAACAGTTTCTGAATTAGAAGAGTTTATAAATAAAGTAGATGAAATTTACTATAAAATAAATGATACTGGTGCAACACTATATATAAAAATGACATGCGACACGAGTGACATAAAAGTAAAAGATGATTACACTCATTTTGAAGAGAACATAGTTGCCTACTACAGCCCAAAAGATTTTAATTTCAAAAAAATTATATCAGAAAGTCCTGCATTTGATGAGTGGGCAAAAACTCATGGAGAAACAGGCGAATTATTTAAAAGCCTACTAATAAAAGACAAAGAAATTTTTAGAGAAGAGAATGTCGATCTACACACAAAAGAGTCGGCACTTGGAGTTGACTATCGCTCAATTATTGGTAGTAGCATAATTAACTTTAATGGGGAAGAGAAAACATTTCCTGAAATGGAAGTTTTTCTTGAAGACTCTGACAGACAAGTTAGAGAAAGTGCATGGCGAGCATCAAACAATAAAATACTTGAACATAAAGATAAATTAAATGAACTATTTGACAAGCTCTATGAATTAAGAGTGAGCATCGCAAAAAATGCAGGATTTTCAAATTATAGAGATTATATATATAAAGAGAAAGGACGCTTCTCATACACAGTAGAAGACACTTATGCTTTTCATGATGCTATTGAAAGTGAAATGCTCCCTTTAATTAAAAGCCTTAACAAAAAAAGATGTGATGCCCTTAAAATTGACACATTAAAACCTTGGGACACAAAGGTGAGCCTAGACGGAATAATACTTAAACCAGTAGAAAATCTTGAAGACCTTATACCTAAAACAATTAAAATAATGGAGAAAACAGACCCTGAGTTTGGACGAAACTTTTCATCAATGAACGAAACTAATTTGCTTGACCTTTTGGGGCGTAAAAATAAAGCCCCCGGTGGTTACTCATATCCTCTACACAAGTATGGAGCATCGTTTATTTTTATGAATGCTGTTGGCACTCAATCTGACCTAAACACAATAACCCATGAAGTCGGACATGCTTGCCATGAGTTTTCACAAAAAAATCATAAATACACAAGTTTTCTAGACTTACCAATGGAGGCGGCAGAACTTGCGTCTATGGCAATGGAAATGATTAGTATGCCACATTGGAGAGAATGCTATGAGGAAGAAACAATATATAATAAAGTTAGAATTGATCACATTGAAAACGCATTAAAGTTTTTCCCATGGTGTATGACAGTTGATAGTTTTCAGCATAAAATATACACAGATAGCCCTAATGCTAGTTCACGAGAAAAAGCCTTCACAGAAGTTATGACAAGATATTCAGACTCTGTAGGTGTCGATTGGACTGGGCTTAGTGATGAAAAATCTGCAAGATGGATGAGGCAATTACATATATTTGAAATGCCATTTTATTATATTGAATATGGCATCGCACAACTTGGAGCACTTGCCGTTTATAGAGAATATAAAAAAGACGCTAAAAAAGCTGTAGAAAATTATAAAAAGTTTTTAGTAAAAGGCTATCAAGTGCCACTTGCCCAGTTATATAAAGAGGCTGGCATTGAGCTTAAGTTTACTAAAGAATATATAAGAGATTTACTATCATTTATTAAAGACGAGATTTTATAATTTTTATTTTAATCATATAAATAAAAATGAAAAATGAAAAACTATTTTATTCTATTTTAATTACTGTTTCGATAATAGTATTTGTACTTGGAGTTTTAATAGGCTCGACCAACATTGACCTAAAAACAATATTGTTATCAATATTAAGTTATGACAATAGTGTCGACTCTATTATAGTAATGCGTTTACGAATACCAAGAACAATTATAACTTTATGTGTGGGAGGCTCACTCGCATTATCAGGTTCAATTGTGCAAAGTATATTTAAGAACTCAATGGCTGACCCATACATAATAGGTGTTTCAAGTGGAGCGTCCCTTGGTGCCGTTGTCGCAATGATTACAGGTTTCTCACAAGTATTCTTTTTAGTAACCCCAATATTTGCATTCATTTTCGCCATAGGAACAACTGTTTTAGTTTATTCAATTTCACAAAAAAATGGTGTAAGCAGTACAGAAACATTAATTCTTTCAGGTATAGCAATATCATCTCTTTTAGGTAGCATTATAAACTTTTTAATTTATAGCACTATGGATGAGTTTCAGGCATCAAAGGAAATATTATTTTGGCTCATGGGTAGCTTCGAAGGCAAAACAACTTCTCACATGCTAATAATACTTCCTGTAACAATAATATCATTTATCATAACATTGAGACTAAGGCGTGCCCTCGACTTAATATCATTAGGGGACACTCAAGCTTTAATACTTGGCGTTAATGTAGAAAAAATAAAAAAAACTTTAATTATAATAGCGACAGTTCTAACTTCAGTATCAGTTTCAATATCGGGCATGATAGGTTTTGTCGGGCTTATAATACCACATATTTCAAGGCTCATTGTAGGCTCAAATCATAAAAACTTAATACCTACAAGTTTTTTACTTGGAGGCATTTTCCTAACATTAATTGATTTAATAATAAGAGTAATTGGGGCGTATATTTCAATTAGAATAGGAGTTCTAACGTCACTCATAGGCTCTCCATTTTTTATATATCTTCTAATTAAAAATAAAAAAAAATCATACTTAGGAGGCTTATAAAACTTATGATTAAAGTTAATAATATGTCTCTTAATATAGAAGAAACTAGCATTCTTAAAAATATGTCATTTAATATCCTTGAAAAAACGCTCACAATTTTGCTTGGGGAAAACGGTAGCGGGAAATCTATGCTTCTAAAAACCTTAAATGGACTTCACAATAAAAACTATGAAGGCAGTATTTTAATTAACAACCATGAACTTAAAACAATGAAAGACCGTGAAAGAGCAAGCCTCATAACCTACACTTCCCCCGACTTCATATCAACATTTGATTATAGTTTATATGATATAGTTACAATGGGGCTATATGTTTCTCTTGGTGAAAGAAACTCTATCACAAAAAAGCATGAGGAAAAAATAAGAGAGTATATGGAGATTATGGACACTTGGAAAATAAAAGATAAAAGTATTCAACATGTATCAACAGGCGAGCGTATGCGTACATTCATCGCAAGAAGTTTTGCAACTGAAAGCGATATTATACTTCTTGATGAGCCCACAGCATCACTTGACATAAGACATAAATCGATGTTGTTTGGAATAATAAAAAAAATGGTTCAAAATGGAAAAACATTTATAATAAGCATGCATGACTTAAATGATGCCATTAACCTAGAAACTAATGTTATTGTTTTAAGTGAAGGGGCTGTCATCGAAAGCGGTATGGGTGCTGATGTTATAAATGAAGACTTAATAAAAAAAGCTTACAAAGTTCAAAGCAAAAAGTCAAATGCTTTCACTTTCTTCTAAATTAAAATAATAAAATAATTAACACAATTCATCAAGGAGCGCTAATGTTTTTTGTTCAACAGCGTCTCTGTCATCAGCCGTGAAATAATTTGTTTGAGCTTCTTTATTAGAAGTTTTATTTTGCTCGAATGCGCATCGTGCATATATTAAAACCTCTTTTTAAGGAGAGCTGTCCGTTATCTACTTTATTTTTAATATGCGCTTTAAACTTCTTTTGAAATGGCTTAACATAATTTTCATGAAAGTCTAGAAGTACTGCACGCTCATTGCTTGGCAAAATCACTTTGTATGGATTGAATTATGTGAGTGCTTGATGTATCACAAATATTATTTTAGCAATTAAGCAGATTTTGATTTTTCTTGTGAGTACAAAAACAATAAATTTTTTCTGATATTTTGTTAAAATTATGAGTTATCTGTGGAGGCGAGGTAGGTTCCAACTATCATTATTAATAGTGCTACAATAAATGACATTGTTGGTATTTCCCAAAATAACAGCAACGAAAGTGCAACTCCTATAAATGGTGCAACTGCATAGTATGCACTTGTTTTAGCAGCACCCAGTTCTCTTTGAGCATGGATGTAAAAGAAAATGCTTAATCCATAGGCAACAAATCCAAGTAGTAGCGCTATTAGTATATAAACAACGCTAGGCAATGTTTCTCCTATGATATAAGCAATAATTATCGAGCCAATTCCAGAACAAATCCCCTTTATAACAACAATTTGTAACGGATTTTTTGTCGACAGTTTTCTAGTACAGTTGTTTTCAAAACCCCAACAGACACAAGCTAATATAACAAAAATTGATCCAAACGAAAATTGAAAACTTGTTATATCATCTACCGATAAAATAATACTAGATATTGTCACAAGTGCAATCGCAAACCAAAGACGTTTTGAAATAACTTCTTTGAATATAACCAAAGCAATTAATGACGTTGCCACAATTTCAAAATTGTTTAGTAGAGAAACATTTGCGGCTGAAGTAGTTACAAGTCCCAACATAAGGAAAATAGGTGCGGCAATATCCAACACTACCATACAAATAGTATATGGTAGTTCGCTCTTTGTTAAAGGTAATTCTTTTTGTTCTTTGCCTGTTTTATTTTTAATTACTCCAACGATAAACATACCTATACCAGCACCAAGGTAGAGTAGTCCAGCCATCATAGTAGGTGTTACCTGAATAAGTAATAGTTTTGATATTGGTGCATTTAACGCATATAGTATAGCTGCAAATATTGCTAAAAATGTAGCTTTTTTTTGTTTTAATGTCATAACTTTCATCTCCTACTTTATAAACTTTTCAGTAAGCACCAAAAAATCAGAATATTGTTGGCTTCCATAGGGCTGACAAAAAAATGCTTTTTTAAGGTCGCCACTAGTAAAAGTGTTTTCAATAAAATCTGTACTCTCTTTATCTAAAATATTTTTTTTAATATGAGATAATATTTTTTTATAATCGCAAACGAGAAGTCTACCATATCCATCTTTCTTTAATGCAGATTCAAATCTATCCTCGAATTCGCTTCCTTTTTCTGACTGAAGCCATTTATCTTTATCTTTTAATATATCCTTAAAAATTTTAACCATACAAATTAATATACTCACTTACAACATCATGTTTTCCAAACCCGAGTATTGATGTATTATTTTGTGCAAGTTTTTCAAAGTCAAGAGTTTTAAGTCTTTTAAGTATTTTTTTATTTTTAGCCTTAAAAAATATCCATTGTATTTTTTTATTTAATTTTTTTTCGTCCAAAACTTTTAATGAGTAATCATAAAAACCCTGACGAGGAACAGCAAAATCCCAAGCGTATTTTTCTTTATCAAAATACTTTAATGTGGGTATTGTGTTATTATATTGAAACATTTCAAAATCTTTATGATTCCTTTTTGGTGACTCTTTAATTCTTAAGTCATCAAATGAAGTGCCGAGGCATGTCCAAATTTGAAACACACATCTAATGTCATAATCTTTATCATTAGCCAAAAATGAATTAGCATCTAAAATAGTTTCTTTTATAAGCTTAAAGTTTTTATTTAATTTAGACTGAACTGAATATTTCTTAAATTGATTTGGCAAAATAAAAGCAACAGTTTCAGCATAATTTGCTCCTCTATTAAAAAACTCTATTGCCTTACTTGATCTTTTCCCAAATGGAGGATTCCCTATAATTATAGTATTTTTTGAATCAAGTTTTATTTTCTCAAAAATTATATTACTCTCTAAAAAATCAAGCTCCTCTATGTCGCCCCTTTGAGGGCATATATCAAAACCTATTTTTTTTCCGTCTATGGCATCAAGAAAGCTACCGTCACCTGCACTCGGCTCAATCCACAATGTTTTTTTATTTATAAACTCATGCAGTGTTTCTTTAATTATTTTATAGCACTCTAAAGCGACGCTTCTTTTTGTGTAAAAAGCATCATATTTTTTTATATCTATTTTTTTATTAATAATCATTTAAGGGTGTATTATATAATTATAGTGATGTATGTCAATAATAGTTGGCAATATAAAAGAAATTAAAAATGTATAACAATTTTTATACGCTTACCACTGTTTTAAGAAATGATAAACGCATAAAAATTAACCCTTACTTAGAAAGAATCATAAGTAACTATTTCAGATATTGCTTTTCTAGTTTCCGAATGCCTATCCTTAGAAAGTGCTGTTTTGTCTGCTGAATATCCAATAACCAAAATATTCACAGGTATTAAGTTTGCAGGAATATTAAATGACTCACGAAGTATTTCAGGATTAAAATACGTTATCCAACAAGTTTGTAATCCTAAACTTTCCGCACACATCATCATGTGATCTGTTGCAATAGTGGCATCAATATCGACCATGCTATGATTGTCATAAGGTCTTACCCAAGCCCTATTTTTATCAGCACATATTATAATAGCGAGTGAGCCTCCATGTGTGTCAGCAGAAAGCGATAACTTTTTAAAGCCATCTTCTTTATTAACTATTAAAAAATGATTAGGCTCATAATTAGCAGCAGAAGGTGCAATACGACCTGCCTCTAAAATAGTATTAAGCTTTTCCTTTTCAACCAGAATGCTCTCATAATTTCGTACACTATACCGTTTTTTTGCTAAATCAATAAAATTCATTTTCATTACTCCTTTTATATTTATATTGACACTTTATTATAAAAGGTATATATTATCAAGTAGTGAGTATTTTTACATATAGTATACTTTTTATTACTTAGGTGTAAAAAATATACTAATAAAACAACAAGGATAATTTATATGACAAGTAAAGAAACAGAAATATTTAATTCGAGCAAATGTGAATCTAACTATGAAATAGAATGTTATGTCGAAAAAACTTTAGATGTACTAGGAGGAAAATGGTCTTACTTAATAATTAAGCATCTTTTTTCTGGCACAAAAAGATTTGGAATATTACGAAAATTATTACATAATGTTAATGCAAGATCGCTCACTAACTGTTTACGCAACTTAGAAGAGCAAGAAGTGATAAATCGTAAAGTTATTGCTACTGTGCCTGTAACTGTTGAATATTCTTTAACTGATAAAGGACGTGACTTAAAAAAAATAATCACTTCTATGTATTTATGGGGAGAAAAGTGGACTTAAGTAATATATTGACTAAAAGATATTCTAATATAAAATTAAAAAATAAATAAATGGAGACGCTATACAATGTAATGACACAAACTTTCTAAACAAAATCTATAATAATATTTTTATACTAATCAAGAAAGTTATGTCATGTAAATTTATCTCTATTTACAAAATTAAATAATCACTTTATGACAAACACTTCTTGATAAGTTTGAGAAGGAGTTACTAAATGTCATTAATAAATGTCTCAAAACTTACCTTTGCCTACGAAAGTAGCTATGACAACATATTTGAAAATGTTTCTTTTCATATCGACACAAACTGGAAGCTCGGATTTATAGGACGAAATGGGCGTGGCAAAACCACATTCTTAAAATTACTTTTAGGCGACTATAAATATACAGGCACAATTAGTTGCAGTGGTGTCGAGTTTCAGTACTTCCCATTTAGCATTGAAGATAAAACTAAAACAACATTAGAGGTATTAAGAAACAAACTTATTAATAATAATTCTGATGTCGAAACATGGGCTATTATAAAAGAGCTTCATTACCTTAAACTCAAAGAAGATATTTTGTATCGACCATTTAACACATTAAGTGGTGGAGAAGAGACACGTGTTTTACTTGCTATGCAATTCTTAAACGATAATAATTTTCTTTTAATTGATGAGCCTACAAATCATCTTGACGCTGAAGCAAGAATTATAGTGGCTAATTATTTAAAAAATAAAAATGGATTTATTTTAATTTTGCATGACAGAATGTTTTTAGATAATTGTGTCGACCACATCATCTCAATAAATAAAACAAATATTGAAATAGAAAAAGGAAACTTCAGTTCATGGTGGGCTAATAAAGCAGGACGTGACAAATTTGAAATTGATAAAAATACTAAACTAAAAAAAGATATTAACAGACTCACAGAATCGGCAAAACGTACAAGCAAGTGGTCGGACACTGTAGAAAAAACTAAAATTGGAGGAGGCAACGCTAAAGGCTATATTGGGCATAAGTCGGCTAAAATGATGAAAAGAGCAAAGTCAATTGAGCATAGAAAAGACAACGCAATAGAAGAGAAGTCGGGGCTACTTAAAAATATAGAAGGCTCATTCTCATTAAAAATAAGCCCCTTAAAACATCACTCAAATAGGCTTATATATTTTCAAAAAGTAAATATATTCTATGACAATTTAATTATATGCGAAAATATTTCATTTGATATTTGCCACAAAGAAAGAGCTTGCCTCAGAGGTAAAAATGGGTCAGGAAAATCGAGCATATTAAAACTTATTTTGGGTGACAATATCGACTACACAGGCGAAATTAATATAGCATCTAAATTAAAAATTTCGTATGTTTCTCAAGACACCTCATATTTAAAAGGCAGTTTAGAAAATCTTTGTAAAGAAAGTTTAATTGACGAAACATTATTTAAAGCTATACTTCGCAAACTTGATTTTGAACGCATACAGTTTGAAAAAGATATTGAAGCATTTAGCGAAGGACAAAAGAAAAAAGTTCTTATCGCAAAAAGTTTATCTGAAGAGGCACATATTTATATTTGGGATGAGCCACTTAATTTTGTTGATGTTATTTCACGAATGCAAATTGAAGAGTTACTACTTTTTTATAAGCCCACAATATTATTTGTTGAGCATGACGAAATGTTTGGTCAAAAAGTTTCAAACAAAATAGTGTCTATATAATAGCACAAAAAAATTTCATGCAAGTATTTATATTGATTTTTTAGACTAAAGTAATATACTTAAAAAATTATAAAA
>CAMRCO010000053.1 GCA_947040945.1 uncultured Spirochaetia bacterium | reverse complement strand
TGTAGACTGCAAAAAAGTAGAAAACTGTTTCTATTAAAAACTGCACAGGGTAGACTGTGATGTAAAATAATATATCGAAAATATTCATTAACTAGTTATTCCAAAATCTAGGTTGTAATTTTTTTGTTTGCATCCTAACAAGACTATATTATTAGAATATATTTGTCAATATAATAGTTGAATATTTCAATATGTATACTATAATGAAGATATTAAATAATTTATATATTGGAAATTAATGAAAAGAAAAAGTATAAAAAATATATGTATAGGATTCCCTCCGTATAATTTCAATAAATCTAAAGGTTTGATTTCTAAAAATAGAGGAAGTCAGTATTTTTATAAATATAGCCATTCATACCCATTAATATCTTCTATGGCAGCCACAATGCTAAAAAAAAGAGGATACAGTGTTTCTTTTTTAGATGCTATAATAAGAGATATTAGTACAATTGAGTGGTTCGACATTTTGGACGAAATGAAACTTGAGTTATTATTTTTTGAGGTTACAACTCCATTAATATGTTATATGTGGGAAATTGTTTATTCATTAAAGAATAGGTATCCTAATATAATAATAGTTTTAGGTGGGGAGCATGTTAGTGCATTACCATTTGAAAGTATGGAAAATTGTAATGTGGATTATATTCTTAAAGGTGCCAATTTCGATTTTTTATTAATGAATTTAGTTGAACATTTGAATGGAAAAGAAAAGCTTGATAAAGGTATTGTTTATAGAACTAAAAATGGCAATATCAAAAATACAGATGATTTTATTGATACGAGTAAACTTAGAAATATACCATTTCTGGATAGGGATCTTACAGAATGGTCTCGATATGCGTATAATACGGACTTTAGAAAACATCCAATTACTTATATCATGTCGGGGCGTTATTATAAGTGTAATAAATCTACTAATTCCTCACTGCCTACTATATTTTATGAAAACTCTAGTTTAAGAGACCCTATTGATGTGGTTGATGAGATTGAATTTCTTGTTAATAGATATAATGTAAAAGAGATTATAGATATAACTAAATATTTTCCTTTGGGGGAATGGCTTTTTATATTTTGTCAAGAAATGATAGACCGCAAACTTAATAAAAAAGTTATTTTACATTGTAATGTTTGTTTTGGAACTCTTCAAAAAGAAGACTATAGATTAATGAAAGAAGCAGGATTTAAGAGTTTATTTTTTTATTTACAATTAAACACTGTGAATATTTTGGATAAACTGAATGAAGACGATATAATTTATTCATGCAAAGAAGCAAAACGAGAAGGACTTTCGCCTCATATTACTTTAGCAATAGGTCATTATTCTGATACAGAAAATAGTATTTTAGATATATATGATTTAATAAAAAATATGTTGAAGAAAGGGTATATTGATTTTGTTGATGCAAATATTTTAATTCCTTATCCTGGAACTGAACTTTTTTCAAAATGCAAGTCTGATAATTTACTTTTAACAGAAAATTGGTTGATGTATGATTTTACTCAGCCTATAATTAAAAATAATTTGTCATACGAAAGTATAAAAGAATGGATGGAGTCTTTTTATAATTTACGTTTTATGCCTATATTTTTAATTAGAAGTATTTTTTCTATAAGAAGTGTATATGATATTAAATATTATTTGAGGGTATTAAAAAAAGTGTTTGGTGAGAACTTAAAAGACTCTGATTAATTATTTTTTTCGATGCGTTTGCATTCACACCAAATACTGTCCATTTCTTCTAATGTCATAGACTCTAGTGTTTTGTTTAGAGCGTTTGCTTTATTTTCTATGTATTGGAAACGTCTTATGAATTTTTTGTTTGTTTTGCTTAAAGCAGAGTCAGGGTTTATATTATTCATGCGAGCAAAATCTATTATTGTCATCATAAGGTCGCCTAATTCTTCTTCTAAATGTTCTTTGTCATTAGAATTGAATGCTTCTTCTGCTTCATTAAATTCTTCTCTAATTTTATCAAAAGAGTCTGCTACATTTTTATATTCAAATCCAACCCTCGCTGCTTTTTCCATTAGTTTGTATGCTGTGTTCATTGTTGGAAGAGATTTCGGTATGCCGTCCAAAATAGATTTTCTTTCTTCCTTTTCAGATTTTTTTATAGTTTCCCATTGTTTGAGAACGTTTTTGGAGCCTTTAAGAACAGTATCTCCAAATACGTGTGGGTGGCGTCTTATTAGTTTTTCATTTATTTCGTTAAGGACATCGTCTATAGTAAATAATTTGTCTTCTTTAGCGATTTGAGAAATAAGAAGAATTTGGAGCATTAAATCTCCTAATTCTTCTTTAATGTTATTGAAATCTTTATTGTTTATTGCGTCAATAAGCTCATAAGATTCTTCAGTTATGTGTAATTTTATGGTGTCAAATGTCTGTTCTTTATCCCAATCGCATCCATTTTCACCTCTTAAAGTATTAACTATGTCAAGAAGTTTGTCAAAGTTTGAAATCATTTTTATACTTTCTTTAGAAATCTATAGTTTAGTCTTTTAGGATTTAGCATTGCATCATATATTATTGCTTGCTCAATTGAAAGTGTTGATAAAAAAATATTTTTTTGAGAACATGTATTTGAAGCTTGAGCTTGAGTATCTATTTCTTTAATTGTGAGATTTTCTATATTATTGGCACTATTATTGTAAAGAATCATTTTTTCTTCTAATTTTTTTTGTTCATTATTATATACACTTTCATAATCTATTTCAGAGTAATCACTGTCTTGATCAGATATTTCTATAACTATGTCATCAATGTTTTTTGTCGATGTTTGTTCTCTAAGATTTCTTAATGCTTCATTATCATCTATATTTTTGGATGGTATAGTTCTAGAATCTTTGTTTGCTTGAGTCTTTTTGTTTTTAGCCTTTCTTTTTTCTATTGAGGAAACAATATTTACAACAAAGTAAATACCAAAAATCATAACTGGGGTAGGAAGCTCAAGTAGTAAAGATATAGCAATAACTAAAATTATAAGAGCAGCAATGTTTAATATTTTTTTCATGTTAAAATCCATTCATAGTGTTAGGAATAAAAAAAGACAGATAACATTTTGAGCTATCTGTCTTTCAATGTTTATATAGTCAAATCTCTAAGACTACCAAGTATCTTTTGGATCATCCTCATCTCTGTATGCTTTAAAGTAATTCTCATCAACTTTAGCTAACAAATTATCGAAGTATATATAGTACTTTCCAAATGAATCTCTAGAGTCTACATCAATATGTATTCCCATAAATGATATACCTTCTTCAAATTGATTTTTAGTTGCATCTTGAATAACATTAACAGGTATACTCACAGATATATTTTTCCAACCTATGTAGTTTAGTGGTTCATTACCAACTTCATGAGTATTTCCAAGTATATCTTGAACATAAAAACTAAGTTTGTTGTTATGGTTACGTCCAGCAACCCAAACACTAAGTTCTTTTGTTAATCCAGGTATTTTAATAGGTCTAGGTGGACTAATAGAGAACCATGGGTGACCACTTCTAAAATACTCAATTTTAGCACCTAAAATATATTTGTTAGCTTCAGCATCGCTAGCGACAACATCAGCAGGTCCGCCTTCTTGTTTCATTAAACTTATAACACCAAGATCTCTTGGCATAGAACCAACCCAAGTGTTAGCAAATTCAAAATTATCTATTGGATAATCTGTAATAGTTTCACTTGTTTGATTTACAGCCTCATCTTCACCTGTAGCTTCCTGCGCAAACAGTACAAAAGCTACGGATAGAACAATCATTATCATCAATATCGTTATTCTTTTCATTATTTTATCTCCTTAAAAGTATAGCTTTCTAGTTCGCCACTTCAGTTTCTGTTGTATTGTTAGCACCACCGCCTGTTGTTCCTGCATTCTGCTCTTCAAGCAATGCTTTTTCAACATCAGATCCGTCATAAGACTCGCGATAGGTATCAGTAACAGCTTGGAAGTAATCTAGTAACACTGTGAAGCTATCAGTTCTTGTTTCTGGTGAAGACCAAAAACGGAAGTTTAAGAATTTAAGTCCGTATGTAGTAGGTATATGAGCTTCAGCTTGTCTAGTAGATGTAGGAATATTATAATTTAAATTCTTCCAACCCATATAGCGTAAAGAACCTAAATCATATGTATGGGTATAACCTTTACGATCTTCTAGTATAATCTCCATTCTGTAATCGAAATTACCACCCCAAACCCAAAGGTCTAAAGATTGAGTTTTTCCAGGGATCCATTTTTGATCAGCTGGGATAAGATCAAAGAAATTATAGGCTTTTCTATTAAAAAGTACACTAACTCCTAAAGAATTAGTTGACTGGCTTGATAGATTTCCTAAGCCATAAGGCGTTATAGGAAATAATCTTGCATTAGGATATGTTACTTCAATACCCTCATCATTTGTTTGTGCACCTGTAACCATAAAACGGCTAGAGTTTGAAACAGGTAGCCACTCTTCCACAGTCTCAAAGTTGTATAAAACTTGAGTGTCAATATATACGGTTTTTGATTGTGCGTAAACGACACCCGAAAATATGCTCATTGCTACAAAACATATTAAAAGATGACGAGCAATAAGTCGCATACTTCGAAAAAATTCCATAGTTTACTCTCCTTAAAATTATATCAATTGAAATATATTACATTCATTGTCTCAAATCAGTATATTATAAATTGAAAAAATTGTCAATAGGTTTACACTATAGAAAGCTTTGAAATTTTAAAAAAAGTAATAAAAAGTAGATAATTATAGCAGAATTTTAGTTAACTGTTTTAAACTGTTTAATATTTAAAACTACATTGTTTTTATAATACTTTAATTATTACAGTTGTCTAGTTTTAAAGGGCTTGATTTTTTTGGTATTTAAAATAAAATAGACTTATTATGGAAATAAACGATTCTGTGAAAGTTGCTCTTGTTAGAAAGGGGAATGAGTTTTTTAATTCAAAAAAGTTAGACGAGGCTTATCGTTGCTATATGACGGCTGCCTATTTCTCTGGAATAGAGCGTATTGCTGATTATTATCATGATGAGAAAAATACTATAAAAGCATATAGACTTTATAAGTATATACAAAAAAATGAAAAGTCAATTGAAGGAAGTGTTAGAGTTAAAAAAAAGGTAGAAAATATAGCTTTGGTTTTTGTTAAGGCTATAAGAGAGTGGACTGAAAAAGATTCTAATACTATTAAAAAACCTGATAGAGAACAAATTATTTCAAAAGCAAAAGAAACTTTGGATAAAAAAAATAAGTTTCACTCACGAGATAAATAAATTAAATTATACTTTAAGCTATAATTATTTTTAGGAAATAAAATGAATAATATAAATGAAATTGAACAAAATCTTTCAAGTTTGTCGTCTAAGTACTCTAAATCTGACACACTTGTGATAATACTCGCAGCAGGACATGGGAAACGTATTAAAAGTTCGACATCTAAAATGCTACATAAAATCTGGGGTGTTCCAAGTGTCGAAAGAGTTAGAGTTGCTTTTAATTCTGGTATACCTAAAGTTAATACTAGTATTGTTGTAGGTATAAAAGCTCTTGAAGTGGCGTCAACTATTGGTAATCAAAAAAGTACAGCATTTGTTTATCAAGAAAAGCAATTAGGTACAGGGCATGCTGTATTAGTTGCATTAGATAATATTGATTCTTCAAATATAAAATACTGTTATGTTATATATGCTGATATGGGGCTTATGAACGAAGCTACAGTAAAAGAGTTTCATTCAACATTTGTAAAGTCTAAAAAAGACATGATTGTTATGACCGCAAATTATGAAGGGGCTAAAGGTGATAATCACTATGGGCGAGTTCTTAGAGTTCGTGCATTAACTAGTAGCGGAGTTCGTAGTAAATATAGGCTTGAGAAAAAGTCAGATGTTATAGGTGTTATGGAGCATAAAGATATTTTGGCAATGCCTGATGGAGGCAAAATTTATCTTGATTATAAAGATGAGAAGTTTTCTTTTGAAAAAGATGATTTACTTGATTCCATAAGAGAGTATAATGCTGGTGTTTATGGATTTAAGATAGAGCATTTGAAAAAGTTTATAAAAGAGATTAAGTCAAATAATTCTCAAGGTGAGTTTTATCTTACTGATATTGTTGACCTATTTGTTAAAAATGGGCTTGCTATTTCTACATATACACCAAAAGACGAGAGAGTGGTTTTAGGTTTTAATGATAAGACAGTCTTAAAAGAAATGGAGACCATAGCTCGTAAAAATGTTTATGACCAACTTAAAAATATAATAACTATACAAGATAGTGAAGACTTTTTTATAGATGACACTGTTGTTCTAGATATTGTTAAAATGGAAAGCGAAGGTAAACCTTTAGATATTTATATTGGGAAAGGTAGTATGATTGAGAAAGGGGTCTTTGTTAATTATGGAACTACAATTGAAAATGGGGCTAAACTTAGCGGGAATATTCACTTAGGTGAGAATGTTCATTTGGGCGAGAATGTTTTAATCTCTTGTTTAGAAAAGCAACAACTTACAATTGAAGACAATGTTTATATTCATAATGGCAATCAAATTAAAGGTAATGTTTTTGTTGGTGAAAACACTATACTTGAAAGAGGCGTAAATATTACAGGAAGTGATGAAAGTCCTACAAATATTGGTAAAAATGTCTTAATAAAAGGTGTAAGTTATCTTTATGGAACAATAGTTGATGATAATGCTAATATAGAACATTGTATTTTTTATTATTCTTATATAAATACTAAGTATGATGATAATGGTAACGTGATAAAATGTAGATTTATAAGACCATTGTCTGAAGGACTTGAGTGTGTAAGTGGTATAAAACAAAAGAATAGTAAAAAAAGATAGGGAGTGATTTTTTGAGAATAACAAGATTTTTTATAATATTTTGCATTTGTCTAAATACTTCTTTTGCTCAAAATGGAAATGAAGTAAAGAATTCAGAAGAGTATATAAGAATAAGTGATTTTGAGTCCGCTTATACTTGGACTATTGCATCAATGAGTACGCCTCCTATATTAAGTGATATTTTTGTTGATGATTTTAATAGGCTATATTTTACTTTTTTTGATACCTCTTTACTTGAACTAATACTTGTTAGTGATGGTTTAAAGTATGGTAACTTTAGTAAAAGACCTATAGACACGGATAAAAACTATGGGTATTTACTTTCTATGGCAACCGATAAGGATTCTTCAAATGTATATATAGCATATACGGATGCTCAAAATAATATTTGGTATACTGATAATAATAATAATAGCCAATTTACTTCATATAAATTAGACAGTTTGTATATTTCGGGTACTAAGAAGCTTGATGTTGTGGTGTCGTCATCTGGTAGTCCTATAATATTTTCTATAGATATTAGGGGCAATATGATGGTGTCAAGGCTTTATCAAAATAATTTTTTTACAGAACTTATGTATACAAATAAAAGACTTAAAAATATGATTTCTGCAACTACACCTGATGGTTATAGTTTGTTTTTACAGGAAGAGGCTAGTGGGAATGTTTTTTATGGAAGTCGTTTAACTAATACTAAGTTTGTTTATAATGATTCTGAACCTATTATAACTAATGCACTTCTTTATGATGTTTATCAGTCATACGAAAATACATTTTCTGTACCATATACATCAGTAGAAAATCCAAATGATATTAATATTATTTATTTTGAGATTAATAGCTACAAACGAGAACTTCTAAAAACAAGTGATTCTAAGGTTAGTGAAATATCAGTAACTAAAGAATATCCTGATGGAAATGTTGTGCTTTATTCTACAGAGGACAATAATTTATATCTTCATACTTCAAAACAAACAATTGATCTTTCAAAGTTTTTAGGTAAAGTAAAAGGGGATATTAGAATTCAAGAAGCAGGGCATTCATATTATTATATAGTATATTATAGTATGGATTTTAATGAGCTTAGAGTAGCACGTTTGAACCTAAATGATTTTTTAGAGTAAATTAAATATATATAGTTTGACTTTTTTGTTTATTACTATAATATATTTTACAAGTTTATAATAGTATATAATTGGTAGGTATTTTATGATAGATTTTCCAGAAGATGATGTTATAGTTAGAGGTAAAAATACAAAAATAAGTTTTTTTGAAAAGAACCCTCGGAAATGTCCTTTTTGTTTAACTGAGTTTTATCATGAATCACTTCTTACAGGTAATTCAAGAATTATAGCAGGTCCTCTTAGAAATGACTTAAGACGAATCTATGAAAAAAGTAGTAAGTATGGCAAGGTATATCCTCTTATATATGTCGTAACTGTATGCCCTAAATGTTTATACGCTGCTTTTTCTGAAGACTTCTCGCTTGCTGACATTAGTAGGGCTGATCATGCTTTGTCTGAGCAGTATAATAGACGAAAGTATGTAGAAGACTTTTTTGGAACTGACATTGATTTTACAAAAAACAGAGATTTAGTATCAGGTGCTGCTAGTTATTTTCTTGCTATATCTGGTTATTACTGGCATACAAAAGATGTTTTTCCAACATTAAAAAAAGCATTGTCTTCTTTAAGGCTTAGTTGGACTTTGGAAGACTTAGCTGCTGAAATGCCTAGTGAAAACTATGACAGGCTTATACCATTTTTTCAATACAAAGCCTCTGAGCTTTATACAAAATCAATAGATATTATGCAAACTGGAGAAGAGCTTCACGATAAGCTTAAGTCATTTGGACCTGATATTGATAATAATTTTGGATATGAAGGAATGCTTTATATGGGTGCATGTCTTGCTTTGTCAGCATCTGTTTTTATGCCTGATAAAGCAGTTAAATTAAGCGTTTTGGAAGATGCTAAAACAAAAATAAGTAGGATATTTGGTAGTGGAAAATCTAGTAAAGCTAAACCGGGTCCTTTATTGGACAAAATTAGAGAATTGCATGTCTCTATTACAGATGAAGTTGAAACGCTTAAATTATGAAAAAATTACAGATATATATTACAGCTGAGTTTATAAAATTTTTCTTTGGTTCTCTGTTTTTTTTTGTAATACTTATTACTGTCGCTGATATAAGTATTAGGCTCGAAACTTATGTAGAGAGTCCAGAAGATATAAGATATTTTGCGATGTATCACTTACTTAGAGTTCCTCATAATATATATTATATATTCCCAATTGCTTTAATGTTTTCTTCTACATTTGTACTTGGGGTGCTTAATAAAAATAAAGAAATGCTCGCTATAGAAAATGGTGGCATTAGTGTACTTAAGTTTTCAGCTCCACTTTTAATTTCTGTTATTATATTATGTATATCTTTGGTGGCTCTTTGGGAATTTGTTGCGGCTCCTGCTAATAAATTAATGTTTAGTGTAAATAATATAATACGTAATCATGGAGATGATACAGAAAGAAGTGATATACACTTTTTTGGAGGAGAAGGATATGTATACTTTATTGACAATTATGTTTTCGATGAGCAAGCGATGTATAATGCTACTATAATTAAAGTGAACAAAGATGGATATATAGAAAATAGAGTGTCGTCTCCTAAAATTGTTTGGGTTCAGGATGAATATGTTTGGAGAGCAGAAAATGCTACTATATTTAATTTCAAAAATAATGCTATATCTGTTGATTATAATAAAGATGTTTATGACATTAAAACACTTGAAGAGCCAGAATATTTTGTTAATCCCCCCATTTTAGACTCTATGTCACTTTCAGAGATTAGGTCTCTTATAAAAATGCGTAAAAAGTCTAATATGAATGTTAATAAGTTTGCAACCGACTATTATTTTAGAATATCTTATGCTTTTTCTGGTTTTGTAATTGTTATGCTTGCTGTTCTATTTTCTAAACTTTCTAAGCATAGTGTTTTGGTTGCGAGTTTAGTTATGGTTGTTTTAGTTTCTATTTTATATTATTCTATATTAATGTTATTTAGGTCTCTTGGTGATATTGGTGCAATGCCCGCATATTTTGCTGCTTGGATGCCTAACATACTTTTTCTATTTTTATGTTTTATTTCTTTTAAGGTGTTTTACTAGAACTATTATTCTGTACGTCTTAATATTAACATGCTTATATCGTCTTCAAGTGTATTTTTAGAATATGTTTTAAGGTTTTCTATTATATCGTTTGAGATGTTTGTAACATTATTTTTTGTTAATGAAAAAAATAAATCCTTTAATCGGTCTTCCCCAAATATCTCATTATTTTCATTGAAAAGCTCATAAGCACCATCTGTAAAAATAAATATAATATCATTTCTGTTAAGAGTTATTGTTTGGTTAGAGTATGAACTTTCTTCTGCTATTCCAAGAAGAGCTCCTGTTACTTCTATAAAATTAGCTTCATCTGTTTTATGAGAGAAAAGTATAGGCTCTGATGCTCCACCAGATGAGAATATAAACTCACCTGTTTTATTATTATATAAAGCATAAAAAATTGTAGCAAATAAACTTCTATCAAAATTTTCAGAGATAAAGAATTCATTTAGTTTAGTTATAAAAGAATCAGGCATCATTTTTTCATCATTTAGAGTTGCGTTAACATCAAAAAAAGATTTTATAAGTATCGTAAGCATGCTAGCAGCAACGCCATGACCTGATACGTCAGCCAAAAGAATAGCATACCAATCATCACTTAAATTCTTAATACTACTAATGTCTCCTGAAACCTCATTTGGAGCATAATGAAAAATTGAAAGATCATTTCTTGGTATGGTCATATTTCCATGAGATAAAATAGTTTTTTGTATTTTTGAGGCATATTCAATATCTTTTTTAAGCAGTTTTATATAAGAAGCATTCGTTTCAAGAACACGTTTTTGTCTTAAAAAGGCTCTAATACGTGCAACTAAAATATCTTTATCTGTAGATTTGAGTATTAAGTCATCTCCTCCAGAATCAAGAGCATTTAGATATGCTTTTTTACTATCGTTTGCTGTAAGATATATTATAGGGGTGTTTCCAAGTAAATTGTCTTCTTTAATTTTTTCTGTAAAGCTAATAGCTCCACCATAAGGAAGCATATAATCTATTAATATGCAGTCAGGTATTTTATCTTTTGCTATATCAATTGCATCATCATTTGAGGTAGAAATATATGCTAAAATATTATTTTCTTTAAGTATAGCTTGCATATATTTACAATAGTCTATATTGGCATCTACTACTAAAACTTTTTCTGTTAATAAATTATTATGATTAGACATTTATACCCCATGAACATATCGTCTTGACTCTACATTAAATATTAATCCAATAGACATAGCAAACGTCCAAATAGATGACCCTCCACTGCTTATAAACGGCAGTGTAAGCCCTGTTATGGGCATTATGCCAACAACCATTCCTATATTAATAATTACATGACATAAAAACATTGCTACTATACCAGATACAATAAGTACTCCAAGTCTGTCTTTAGCAAAATATGCGATTACAGACCCACGTATGAATATTACACCATAAGCTATAACAACAATTGAGCTACCTAAAAATCCCCACTCCTCACTTATATTTGAAAATATGAAGTCATTTACTTGTTGCGGTATAAAATTAAGCTGTGATTGACTTCCTTGTAAGAATCCTTCTCCAAAAAATCCACCACTACCAACAGCTATCATAGATTGTATTACATTATATCCTGAACTTAGTCTTTGTATTTCAGGATCCATAAACACAAGTAATCTTTGTTTTTGATAATCTCTAAGTCCAAGGTCTAAAACTATAGCAGTTACCATACTAATAAATAATACAAAAAATGTGAATGATAAAATACCTAAATATTTATTATTCATATACGCATTTGTTGTTAAAAGGAGAATGGACAAAAACATAAAAATAATTGCTAAATATATGATATAGATTCTTTGTGAGAAAAATAGGAATAGAGGGTTATCTACAGAGTTTGTCATTTTTATATATTCTAAAAACATTGGAATAGAAAGACCTACAACACCCACAAAAGCAAGAGCAATAATAAATCTTATAGGAACGCCTGCTATAAAAACCATAACAAAACATATAAAACAGTATACTAATGATGTTCCTAAGTCTGGTTGCATAAGTATGAGGACTACAGGGATTCCCAAAATAAGTCCAGATAAAAAGCAATATTTAACTTCCTTAATTTTATCGCCTATATGGTCTAAATATCCTGCCATAACAATAATCATAATTATTTTACCAAACTCTGAAGGCTGAACTACTCCAAAAAGCCATCTACTACTTCCTTTAATTGTTGAGCCAAATATAGGTATAAGTAGCATAATAAAAGATATAAGCATTGGTACGTATAGTAAAAGCCTATGTTCTGCTAATTTTGTATAGTTTATGAACATAGTTATACATATTATAATTAATCCTGTAGCTGAAAAAAATAAATATTTTAAGAACATCCAGCTAATTTGGTCAGAATCAGGGGAGTATGTGGATGAGTATACAGCAACACCTCCTGCTATCATTAAAAGAATTACAGATAAAAATATTTTCCAATCAAATATTAAGTAACGCTTAATACTCCATTTTTTATTCATATTCTATCCTGTCATCTGTAGTGTTAGTACTTTCTAAGGCTTCAGTTTCTTTTGCTTTTTCTGTGGCAGCCTCTTCTAGTCTTAAGGGTGATACTTTTCTTTGATGCCCCATTCGTGTTAGTATAGAGTTTCTTGCGTCCAATGCATCTTCTCCATTTAAAGCTGATCTAAGCAATGCCGTTGCTATAGGTCCCGCATTTATACCACCGAAACCACCATGTTCAAGCATAACAGTTACTGCTATCATATTATCATTTGGGGTTGTGCTATATGGAGCATAAGCAGTAATCCAAGAGTGGGCTTTCCCTTGTGCATTTTCTGCTGTTCCTGTTTTTGCTGCTATTTCTAAATTAGGTGACCAAGCACCATTTCTTACAGTACCTTTTTGTACAGCTAAGCGCATACCTTCTTTTACAACATCGAAAGTTGATTTCTCTATATCTATTTTTTTTATTAAAAACTTGCTATTATCATAAATAATTTGATCTGTTTGTGAGCTTCTTATTTCTTTAACAACTTGAGGTCTATACATTAATCCATCATTTATAATGGCACTAGTTGACATATGAACTGCTATTGGAGTTCCTGACATATAGCCTTGTCCTATAACAAATTGAATAGTGTCTCCATCCCACCAATATTCGCCTACTTGTCTACGTTTCCATTCAGGTGAAGGCATAGTCCCTACTTTTTCACCCGGTAAGTCTATACCAGTTTCTTCGCCCATACCAAACATTACAGCATATTTTCTTAAAAAATTAGGTCCAAGTTCATAAGCTATGTTATAGAAATAACTATTACATGATACTTGTAATGCTCGGTGTAGATTAATATTTCCATGAAATCCTTCACATCTATAAAACCTGCTTTCAAGCATCATTCCCCCACCACAGTACCTTGTACTTGTTGGTGTAACATGCCTTTCATTTAGAACCCCAATGGCGGATATAAGTTTAAATGTTGATGCTGTAGGGTACCTGCCTCTTATAGCTTTGTTCCAAAATGGATTGGCAGGGTCATTAATAAGTTCGTTATATGATTTTTGGTTAATGCCTCCTATAAATACATTAGGGTCATACCAAGGAGAGCTTACTATCGCAAGTATTTCTCCAGTTGTAGGTTTAGATACTATAATCGCTCCTACTTGTCCTTCTATTAATCTTTCAGCATCATATTGAATTTTAGAATCTATACTAAGTACTAGTTTTTTACCCGGTATTGGCTTACCTATGGCAGGGTTTATTGTTTCTTTCACCCTGTTTTTAGCATCTACTATTAGCTGTACATATCCATCTATTCCTCTAAGCTCTTTGTCATAAAGTTGTTCTACACCCTCTTTTCCAATAACATTATTATGTCTATATCCTTCCTCTCTTTTTTCTTTATATTCATCTTGAGAAATTTGGCCTATATAACCTATAACATGTGTTAATGTTTCACCTAGTGGGTAATTTCTAACCGATTTGCTACCGTAAAATACACCTGGGTATTCTTCAGAGCGTTCAGCCAAATAACTCATTTGAGGGATAGAAATATTATCTGCTATTTCAACTGACTCATAACTTTTAGATGTATATTTTTTTAATTGAGTTTTAATGCCTCCTAAATCGATTTTGAAAACTTTAGACACTCTATGCAGTAGCTCTTCTCTTTCAAAATAATTTTCAGGCAAGTAAACAGGGATTATGTACATAGTATGTGTTTTGACATTTTCAGATACAATAATACCATTTCTGTCATATATTTGTCCTCTATAAGCATTTACAGGAATAATTTGTTCTTTATTGTTGCGAGCAAGGTTATCATAATATGAGTTTTTTATAATCTGCACATAAAACAATCTTGATAACAGTATTAAACATGATAAAATAGAAATTACAGCAAGTAGTATAATTTTTTTCCTAAACACAACTTCATAATTTGATGGTGGGGTTTCTTTAACATTATTAAATTTTATATTTAGATAACTCATAAACTCTCTTTTTTTAATTGTTTTTATTTATAGCGTTTCCATATTATATATAAACATATTTTATAGCAATAAGTAGTATTTAGGAAGTGTACTATTTAGAGTGAATATTTATCTATATTATTTGTATAAATAAATATTTGAGAAAATTGACCATACAATATATAATATTAAAATATATATTTTAGATTCGTTTGTTAGAGTAGATATTTGTTTTATACTCAATAGTTCTAAAATCGAAAAATGAAGGATATAAAAAATGAATAGAGTTTTATTAATATTGATGACAGCATTATCTATTGTTGCTTGTGGTGGCGATAACAAAACTGTAGACAATGAAACTCTTCAAAATACAGAAGAAGCAATTGACACAACACTCTATGACAATATGTCAAGCGAAGAGAAAAATGAGGCTTTTAAACAAGCTTCTAAAAATGGAGATTTTGAAGAAATCAAAGGTTTAATTGCAAGTGGAGCTGATATTAATATGATAACTTATGACAGAGATACAGCTTTGATAACAGCTTCAAGTAGAAATCATATTGAGATAGCAAAATATCTTGTGGATAATGGAGCTGATATTAATATGACAAATAATTCTGGAGATACAGCATTAATTCAGGCTTCAAGGTTTGGAAATAAAGAAATAGCAGAATATCTCATAAAAAATAGTGTTGAACTCAATATTCAAAATGTAAATGATCTAACAGCCTTGATAATAGCTTCAAGTAGTGGATATCTAGAGATAGTAAAGAATCTTGTAGAGCATGGTGTTGATGTTAGTGTTACAGATGGGAATGGTAGCACAGCATTGATGAGAGCATCAAGTAGTGGACATCTAGAGATAGTAAAGAATCTTGTAGAGCATGGTGTTGATGTTAATATAAATGATAACCGTGGTGAAACGGCTTTAATGGATGCTTCATGGTCTGGAGATAGAGAGATAGTAAAATATCTTGTGGATAATGGAGCTGATACAACAAAAATGACTATTGTGGAATGGGCAAATTCTGGCTATCTAGAAAAAGTCAAAGAGTGTGTAGAAAATGGAGCTGATATTAATTTTTATAAAGATAGAGGGTATACAGCATTGATGACAGCTTCAAGTAGAGGTCATATTGATACAGTAAAATATCTCGTAGAAAAAGGAGCTGATATTAATATTAATATTGATAGTGGTACGGCATTATTGGAGGCTTCACGACGTGGACACTTTAAAGTAGTAAAATATCTTGTGGATAAAGGTGCTGATGTTAATGCTCAGATTGGTTCGAGTAATACAGCATTGATGGAGGCTTCTGGGGGAGGATATTTAGAAATAGTAAAGTATCTCGTAGAAAATGGGGCTGATCTTGATAGAGAGGCTGTAGAGGCTGATACAGCAGTGAGTTTTGCTTCAGGAGCTGGACATACAGAAATTGTAAAACTACTTGAAGAAGCAGGAGCTAATATGAGTGGTGTTGTTATTAATGATGGAGATATTAATGCTACTTATGATGAGGGAAATACTCAGTTAATAGGTGATTCTATGGTTGGGAATCCAGATATTATAAAAGATCTTTTAAATAAAGGGGCAGATCCTAATATCCAGAATTGGTATGGAGAAACTGCTTTATGGCATGCCTCATTAAATGGAAATACTGAAGCAGTAAAACTCTTACTTGAGAATGGAGCACTAATGAATAAATACCGTAACGAGTTGTTAAGTGCGTCTGAGAATGGATACTTAGAAATCGTGAAACTCTTAATAGAGGCTGGAGCTTTAGTTAATGTTGTGGATTCTCTTGGGGAGACACCATTGACTAAGGCTTCAGAAAATGGACATAGTGAAATTGTTGAACTTCTTAAAAGTTCTGGTGCTACTGAATAGTTAGTTAATAAATATATAAATTAGGAGAAAAAATGAAAAGAATTTTATTAGTATTAATGGTGTCATTATCTATTGTTGCTTGTGGGGACAATAATGAAACAATAATAGATGTCGAGACTGTCCCAAATACAGAAGGGGTGACAAATGAGTCTGGAGCTATTACTTATACTAACATGTCGATTGAAGAGAAAGGACTAGCCTTAATAGATGCGTCTAAGAATGGAGACTTAGAGGCTGTAAAAACTTTAATTAAAGAAGGGGCTTCAGTTAATACTATACTTTACAGTGAGCCTGACCAATATGATGGTAATTATACAGCTTTATCATGGGCATCAAATAATGGACACACTGAAATAGTTCAGTATTTAATTGAGGCAGGAGCTGACGTTAATGCTTTACAAGAAAATGATGAGAATAATGTTACTGCTTTAATGCTTGCATCTAATAACGGGCACACTGAAATAGTTAGATATTTAATTCTGGCAGGGGCTGACGTTAATGTTGTAACATACTGGCAGTCGACTGCATTAAAGGATGCAGCAAAGAACGGAGATATTGAAATTGTACAATTGCTCATTAATGCAGGGGCAGACGTTAATTCGAAAGATGATATAGGAACAACAGCTTTAATAATAGCCTCTGAAAATGATCATGACAAAGTGGTGAAACTTCTTAAAGCGGCTGGTGCTAATTAGTAATAATATTTTTAGGGAAGATAGGGTAGTATATATCTAGATTTATTCTAATGATTTTGCAGCTTTTAATATTCTAGTATAAAAGTAATTTGTATTTTTTATGGTTTCACTTAGAATAAATGTCAACTTAT
>CAMRCO010000052.1 GCA_947040945.1 uncultured Spirochaetia bacterium | reverse complement strand
ACATATAGGTTTGCTTTGGCTTATTATAAATAAATCCTTAAAACTAATTAAATATGGATTAATGTTTTTAGCAACTATTTCATGTGCCTCGCCTTTTATGTCATCATAATCGAATAGCCTTTTAACAGGAATATCAAAACAGGCAAAACCAATAATCACACAATGAACATGTGCTTTCCCACTTGCCTCACTATCCCATTCAAAAGTTTTATGTGCAAAGTGTATTTTGATATTATATTTTCCCATCAAGTGATTCCACAAAACGCCAACTTGTGTTCCTTGAGTGATAGAATTAGTTGAAACAAAACCCACTTTTATTTTTGTGCCTTGTATAAACTCTGACGCTTTTTTATACCAAGCACAAACATAATCTAAATCCATAGCACCTTTTTTTACATCACTAAATATATGAGCCATTTCTTTACTTTGCTCGCTCGACTTCATTCTTGCCCCAACAAATGGAGGATTGCCAAGTATAAACGAAGCGTCGCTTTTATTTATAACATTATTCCAATCAAGAGTCAAAGCATTTGTGTTTTTTATTGTAGCCGATTTTTTAAGTGGAATCCGTTGTATAAGCTGTCCAAAATTTTCACTAAGTAACATATTCATTTGATGATCCATAAGCCACATAGCAACTTCAGCAATTTTGGCAGGGAATTCATTTATCTCAATACCGTAAAAATTATCAACATCAATAATTGATAAAGTAGAGGCATCTAAAAATATGCCCTCATTTTCAATATTATTATGTATAATTTTAAGAACTTCTATTTCAAGTTTACGCATTTCTTTATATGCTAGTATCAAAAAGTTTCCGCACCCACAAGCAGGGTCAAGAAATTTTAATTTGCTTAGTTTAATTTGAAATTCTTTAAGCTTAGAAATATTCTTTTTAATGCGTTCAAACTCATTTCTAAGTTCGTCCAAAAATAATGGGCTTATGGTTTTCATTATATTTTTTTCTGTTGTGTAATGCTCTCCAAATTCTCTTCTTATTTTTTCATTGGCTACATATTGAAAAAGAGAACCGAATATGGCAGGCGATATTTGTCCCCAGTCAAAATTACAACAGTCAAGTAATGCACGCCTCATAAGGCTATTGAAAGAAGGTATTCGAACAGCTGAATTAAATAATAACCCATTGATATATGGAAAATTATTTAATGCCTCGTCAAGTGTGTTTTGTCTTTCCTCTTCAGGTGTATCAAGTATTTCAAATAATTGGCTAAGTAATGCACCAGTGTCGCTTCCGTCTTCTTTTGTGTTTTCAATTATAAAATATTTAAAATCATCTTTACTAAATATACCTGTATCATCAGCGAATAAACAAAACAAAATACGAACTAAAAATAATTCTAAGTCATGTTCTTTATAATTACTTTTTTCAAGTTCTTCATAAAGTTTAACCATAAGTTTAGAAGCTTCAATACTTACAGGAGTTTGGTCTTTATAAACCTTTTTAGTATATCCTGCTATAAAAGATAATATTTCAATATTTTTGTATAATTCTTCTAACTTGAAAACATATTCTTTATTCTCTTCTAAGTCATAAAGTTCAAAATTATTAAAGTCGGAAACAAGAATATATTTAGGTAATTCATTTTCTTTAATATTGGGAAAATATTCAAATGCTTGCTCTTTTGCTTTGATTAAACTTTTACCAAATGATTTATGCTCAACAAGTAAAACGCCTTTCCAAAATAGGTCAATGAATCCTTGCTTGTTTCCAAGTTTTTTAATAGGCTCTTCAAAGCTTGCAACACGCTTTCTTGTTATTCCAAAAACATTGAAAAATTCATTATAAAAAGTTTGTTTGTCAGAACTTTCACTTTTACCGTCTTCCACTCATTTTGAAAGTCTAATGCTCTATTTCTTATTTCGTTTAACGATAGTGAAGCCATTATTAAGCCTTAAATATATATTTGAAGTATATTATGTTAAATTGAAAAGTCAATATAATATGTTAAAGCCATGTATTAATGAGCTCTCTACAGTGTTTAAAGTAAGTGTGGATAGCTTATTTTAAGATAACAGAGATAGTACAGAAAAATTTCTATATTAAAACGTGCAAAAAAAAAGCCCAGTCTAGCAAATAAATATACTTACTAGAACGAGCTTTTATAAAAAAAACTTATTTTAATATATAAACTTCTTCTGTTGTCTCATCCCAATTTAAATCATTTGTGTTAGTAACAACATCATTCTGAAAAATATAAAGATTTTTGCCATCAAGAGAATATGCAGCATACGTTTTTGCTCCCATAATTTCTATTTCATATATACCATTAGTTTTGTTTGGTGAATCAATATATGTGAAAACTATATTTTGAAGACCAGTAGCTAGAGCTTTAGCCATCTCATTTGTTTCATTATCCATTCCTAAATTAAGAGAAATGTTAGCGTCATTATCAAATACCATACTAACGCCATTAGTAGCAGTAAATGTTTTACCTGAAACAGAAGTTTTCCAATCCTTACCACCACCACAACTTATTATAAACATAGCAGAAACAACTAACATACATAGAACTAATTTTTTCATTTCAAATCCTTTGGTTTAAATAACATACTGGGTTTATAATATATTAATTTATTAATATTTCTACTATTTATTTTTTACTTAATATTTTATTTGTTATTTATAAATAGGAATACTATTAAACGATTTTTAATTTTCTTTATGTTGGCTTATTAATTTTGATTAAAGTTTCAAGTTGATTTTGAAATTCTTTTGTGTCTTCTGAAAAAAAATCTTTATCAATTTCTTCTATTTTGGAAGTGGCTTCAATTAAATAATTAATCCCTATTTGAGTATTGATAATAGAGTACGCTCTTGTATCAGTTGTGTTTGGGTTTCTATTAATCAATTTCTTTTTTTCGAGTAGCCTTAATGTAGATGAAGTTGTCATTACATCTATAGTTGAAAAATCAGAAATCATTTGTTGAGTAACATTTTCTGAATGTTCTTTTAATTCTTCAATAACTGCTAGAATAACATATTGAGTATGTGTTAAGTTAAGTGGTTGTAAAGCATGCTTAATTTTTCGTTGCCAGAGTGTTGCCACTTGCCAAAATAGAAAACCTGTGCTTTCATTATGATTTTTATATTGTGAATATTTCATAATTCTATTTCGATAAAGAAAGTAATTGCTTCATACTTTCTGGTATGTTGGCAGTTATTTCTTTACCCATGTTCTCCATTTGTTTTTCATCCCCTCCGCTAATTGTAACAGTATGCGTGATTGTAGAATTCTCACTGCTGTTTGTTTTAATAAAATGCCCAAACTCTATTGTAATTGCTCCTAAGTGAGATACATTAGTAAAACTCTGAAGTTTATTCACGTCTTTAAGAGTAAAATCTAAGGATTGTCCATTTTTAATTTTAATTACTCCAGCATTATCAGTAACAAAATCTCCTTCCAAAATTACGCTTTTAATATCGCTGTCCCATTTTGACCATTCTGAAACATTTGAGTATAATTGCCACACTTTTTCCAATTGAATATTACCTGTAACAGAGAATTTAAACTTAAACATATTATTATTATTATCCTATTTATTGTAATTGTACTTATAATAAGCTTACTTATAATAAATGTCAAGTGCAAATTTGTAAATTTACCAATTAATTTTTAAGTTTTGTAGTAAGAGATATATTAAATAGCTTTTCTTTTTTTATGTGATAGTGTAGAATATATATTTACTTAGTGCGAATATAATTATTACTATGGGAACTTTTTTGAAGTATAATCGTCTAATTAATTATAAGTAAATAAATTTAGGATTCTTAGTTTATGAAAAAAATTAGTTTTATTTTATTTTTGATAGCAATATCATCTTTAGGGCTTTACTCACAGGGACATCACATGGGGAGAGGTGGTGGTGGTGGCAGCGGATGTAATAAATGTGATAAAATGCTTAATCAGTTTGAGAGAAAGGGTATTTATTTTACAGATAGTCAAAAAGTTTTGATAATGACAGAGTATAAAAAAACACATGAGACTAGAGATACTTTGAAAATAGAAAAAAGAGAAATTGAGAGAAAAATAGGATTTGAGCTTGTAAAAGATAATCCAAATAAAGCTACTATAAAGAGCCTTATTGTCGAGAAAAATATTATTGAAGCTGATATGGAATATATACTTGTTGAGTTCGATTTATATGTGTTATCTTTTTTAAGTAAGGAGGAAATAGTGCTACTCAATCAACAGCATCACCGTTTAAGAAATAAAAAACAATAATTACTTAAGAATTAGGATTAATATGAAGCTACAAGAATCGGAAGAGATTAGTGTTTTAGCACTTAGAAACTCTGATGAAAAGGAATATGGAAAATTGGTGTCGCTTTATCAAAAACCTCTTACTAATGTAGTTATGAGAGTTGTGTTTAATCATGATGAGGCGTCAGAGATTGTTCAAGATGTATTTTTGTCATTTTACAAAAATATTGACAAGTTTGAGGGAAAGTCAAAAGTATATACTTGGCTTTATAGAGTAGCACTTAATAGGTCAATAGACTTAATAAGAAAAAGGGAACGAGAGAGAAAAATGTTTTCAAAAGTTTATACTAAAGATTATCATGAGGATGAGGACAGCCTTGAAAAAAATAGTTATAATACTTTACTTGCGACAGCTTTAGATAAACTTGATGACAGTTTTAAGTTGCCACTTTTATTTGCTGAATATGAAAATTATTCTTATGAGGAAATATCTGATAAACTTGGCATTCCAGTAAATACTGTGAGGACACGAATATTTAGAGGTAGGAAGAAATTACTTGTTATATTACAAAAAATGGGGGTTAGTTTATGAAACATGAATATTATGAAATTTTAGCAAGTAGAGATAAGGATAATGACCTTAGTAATGAAGAAAAAGAGATACTTACTAAGCATTTATTTACTTGTAAAAAATGTCAAAAACTAAAAACAGAGTTCAGTTCATTGTCATCTTTTTTAGGTGGCGAGACTTCTATCAATGTTCAGAATAAAAAGTCTACATTATTCAGTGATTATAAAAAGCATATACTTTCAGCCGCAGCTCTTTTAATAGTGGCAGGTGTTTCATTTATAACATTTATGGGTGATAACAAGTCTCAAACAGATACAAATTATGTGGCTCAGAGTATTACTGAAAACACATCAGAGCTTGATGAGACTACTGCTTCAGCTAATATTGGTGAGGAAGTTGTTTTAAGTGCTTATTTTGATTATGCTTATTTAGATGAAAGTGAAGAGGGCAGTGATGAAGAGTATGACATTGCATCAAGTTATTTTTTATATACTTCTAGCTATTAAGAATTAATTAGTTTTTGTTTGTGCTATTCCAAAAGGTATTCGCATTTTGACAATAGTTCCAGTCCCCACTGTACTATCTATTGTTATTGATCCTTGCATAGTTGCGATTAAATCGTTCACAACATAAAGCCCGAGTCCTACACCAGCAAACTCTCTTGAGAATCTAGAATCACTTTGAAAAAATGGTATAAATATTTTTTTAAGTTGCTTTGGCTTTATACCAATACCTGTGTCTTTTACAAGTATTTCTATTTCATGCGGTACAATATTACTCATTATATGATAATTAAATAAATCAGGCGATAAATCTATAAACTTATTTTCTATTGTATCAATTAATCTCACATTTATATTAATAGAGCCTGTTTTTGTAAACTTAAATGCATTCGAAATAACGCCTTCCAATATAAGCCTGAGTCTATTATGGTTTCCAATAAGTGTATTGGAATTTTCACATATAGATATATTAATTTCTAAATCACTATCATGAACATATTTATAGCTTTCGACAATTTCATCTATAGTTTTATAAACATCAAATTCTTCTACTGTATGACTGCTGTCGTCATCTTGTAGGGCAACTTTTACGAGGTTTTTATTAACTTCATAAAGCTTGCTGATGCTCCTCGAAATTATATCTATAGATTTTTCTTTTATTTCATTGCTTGTGTTTTTGTTCCTAAGTAATGATAAATAGCCCATAACCTCTGTTAAAGGGTGATTAAGCTCATGTGTAATTGTTGCCCTAAACTCACGTATAAGCTTGTTGTGATATGAGGCTTCTTTTTTTAGCGAACGTATGTCATTATACATTGTTTGTAAACGTTTTTGTAATATTTTATTATGACCTTCTTCTTTAGCTGAAAGCAGTAAAAAGTATAGCCTATGTATTCCTATTTCTGTAACAGCATTTCTTATAACACCAGTTTTACACCATTCTAATGCCTTAGTAAAAGGGACAGTAAAAGTCTTTATAGACTCCTCCATAACAGACCCATCACCCTTAATTTCTTCAGGTATCATTCCTGTTATATTGCATGTGCTTATATATATTCTTTCTGTAAGCAACCCGGGGCTACTATAATAAAAAGAACCTAATATCGTAAAGTTTTTGACAGGAACATTGTATCCAGTTTCTTCTAAAAGTTCACGAGAAGAACAACGTTTAATTCCAGTCTCTATTTTTTTTAGTTTAAGCTCATTCTCTTCAATTATGCCAGCAGGTATCTCTATCATAGTTTTACTATGTTCACTTATCTCTTCAATGGACTCTTCACCTAATATTTTTTCTCTAAAAAAAGCTGCTGCTCTAAAATTGCTAATAAGCAGAATATGAAGTTCATTATTAATATATAGATATGGTATAACACCAACAGCATCAATGCCACGTCTTATAACAATGTCGCAGTTATAGTTTTTAGATATACTGCCGTCATCATATTCATTTATAACAGAGTATCTTTCAAGTGATGCAAATCCTGTGTTAAGAACCTTTTCAGGATATTTGTGTAGATATTTAGCATCTATTACTGATTTAATTTCTTTTTTTTTCATATTGTGATGCGTTTAAGTTGCTTTCTTTATTAAAGTAATTTTATTACCTTTTTCATTGTATGATACAGAATCAAAGTATGACTTTATTAAAATTAGCCCACGACCATTTTCTCTAATTAAATCGTCTTTTGTTTGTAGGGAGAATTGTTGTTCTGGATTAAAGCCATCGCCTTCATCTTCAATTGTAGTAATTAGTGTGTTGTTTTCGAGTGTAGAGGTAAAGTGAATTTTAGAGTTTACAGCATAATCTTCTTTCATTAATGCGAAAAGGTTATCTCTATAAACGCCTTCTTTTATCCACTTTTTTTTCTGCTCATAAATTATATGAAGGTTGCCGTGCTCTATAGCATTGAATATAGCTTCGTAAATAACCATAGAATAAAGTTTTACTTCGTCATCATTCTTAAAAAAAAAATTAATATTTTTTACAATAGATTTTATATGATTATTAAGATTATCTATATTATTATCAATTATATACTGATTAGTCACTTATATCACCTATAATTTGGATGTTATATTATATTAGGTTATTTGTCAAATAAAAATATAGTAATATTAAAATGATTAATGCTTGAAAATCACAAAGTATTGTATATACTATTATATATAAGAATTATTAATTTAAGAAAAAACTTAGGAGGTATGTATGACTGTAGCTTTAATATTGGGTGGTGGTAGGGGTACGAGATTATTTCCTTTAGTAAAAGATCGCTCTAAGCCTGCTGTCCCACTAGGTGGTAAGTATAGGATGATAGATATACCTGTATCTAATTGTATAAATAGTGGATTTAGAAATATTTATGTTATCACACAATTTAATAGTGCTTCATTAAACAATCATATACAAAATGCTTATAGGTTTGATAGTTTTTCAAGAGGATATGTTCGTATACTTGCAGCTGAGCAAACAGAGACGAATATAGATTGGTATCAGGGTACTTCAGATGCTGTTAGAAAAAATCTTCTACATTTTTCTGGAGAGAATGTAAATAATGTATTAATATTATCAGGTGACCAAATATATCGTATGGACTACAAGGCTATGAGTCGATATATGGTTGAAACTGGGGCTGATATAGTTGTAGGGACTGTTCCTGTTGTTAGAGAGGACGCTAAAGGATTTGGTGTAATGTGTTCTAATAAAAGAGGTCAAATTACGTCTTTTTCTGAAAAGCCTAGTGATGACGCTCTACTTGATTCTCTTAAATTAACTGAAGAGCAGAAAAAAATATTGTCTATTGAAGACCCAAAAAAAGAATATTTGGCTTCAATGGGTATTTATTTATTTAGAAAGTCAGCATTACTTGAATTGCTTAAAGATGAGAGCATGATTGATTTTGGTAAACATATTATACCTGAAGCTATAAAAAGATTTAAGGTATTTAGTTATGCATTTCAAGGGTACTGGCAGGATATTGGTACAATCAAAGCATATTTTGATACTAATATATCTTTGGGTAGTAAAACTCCACCATTTGACTTTTATGATGAGGAATCCCCTATATATACGAATCCAAGATATTTATCAAGTTCTAAAATTGAAAACTCAAATGTAACTATGAGTTTAATATCAGATGGATGTAAACTTGAAAAAGCAACAATTAAGCAATCGATTATAGGAGTGCGTTCAATAATTCAAGCGGGAAGTACATTAGATAAAGTTATAACAATGGGAAATGACTTTTATGAAACTCCAGATGATATTGAAAGAAATGATGTGCGTCGTATACCTAAGCTTGGTATTGGAAAACAATGTACACTTAAAAATGTTATAATAGATAAAAATGTTAGAATTGGAAATAATGTTACCATAGTAAACAAAAAGAAAATACAAGAGGAAGACAATGAGCTTTACTCAATAAGGGAAGGGCTTGTCATAATACATAAGGACGCTATAATAAAAACGGGGACAGTTATATAACTCTAGCTTAAACTTTTAATATAGTCTTTTAAATCTTTAGGTATTGGTGCTTTAATCATTATTTTTTTATTTGTGAATGGATGAATAAATGTTAATTTATAGGCATGTAGGGCTTGTCTTTCGAATATGTTATCAAATATAGAGTTTTCTTTATCTTTTAGGAAGTTGTCAAATATTATAGGTCCATGACGCCCATATATTTTGTCGCCAACCATAAACATTCCACTTTCTTTTAAGTGAACTCTAATTTGATGAGTGCGTCCTGTACAAAGTTTTGCCATTAAAACTGCATTATTATTATTTAATTTTTTTATAGTTTTAAATATAGTTTTAGAATATTTTCCTTCATATTTTGAAAATGTTTGATACCTTCTGTAGTGTATAGATGGGGCAGGTATCATATTGCCTTCCACTATAAATAATTTTTCTAAGTCATAAGCATTTTCAACTATAGTGAGGTATATTTTTTTTATGCCACGCTTTTTAATAATTTTAGAGAACTTAGATGCCATTTCATGACTTCTAGCGAGTATAACACATCCGCTAGTTTCTCTGTCAATTCTGTTTAACATACGTATTTGTGTATTCAATTTTTCACTTATTATTGTGTGAAGTGTGTTTTTATAGTATCGCCCTGATGGAATTACAGGTAAATTGGCAGGTTTATTTACAATGATTAAGTCGCCATCATCATATAAAATATCAACATTTTTATTAACTTCAGGCTCTTCCATTCTTTCTACGTGATAAGTAATTTCGTCGTGTTTTCTAACAATTTTTCTATATTTTGGAATCTCATCATTCACATAAACTAAACCACTTTCAATAACGCTTTTCCATTTTTCTCTAGAATAGTAGGAAAAACGGCTAGCAAGATATTTGTCAAGTCGTGTTGGGTCTATATCATTTTCTATAGTGCATTTTCTTATAATAGAATTATTGTTTTTCATAAGTTTGACTTTTATATTAATTATGGTAGAGTATATTATGAGACTCATTAAAAGTAAATATTTTTTTAATTAGCCTACTTTAGCTTATAATATAAAATCAAAGAGAGCAATTTTTTATGAATAATATTTTTAATTCATTTGACACTAAATTCACTAATTTTGTAGAAAAAAATTATAATAAAATTTTTCTATTTACTATAATTTTATTTGCGGTAGCCATACGTCTTTTAGTTATTCCATGGAAAACAGCAGATTATTATACTTTTAGAGAATGGTTCTTAGTTTTTCAAGAACATGGTATAGTAGGTTTTAAGTATATTTATCAAGAAACAAGTGCGAATTATTCTGGAGCTTATATAATACCATTATATTTAGTATCTTTACTTCCTAAGTTTTCTATAGATATTTATAGTGATTTATATATAATCGCATATATAAAATTAGTTAGTATTGTTTTTGATTTTTGTATTGCTTTCATAACATATAAAATTATTAAAGAATATAATAAAAAAGATTATGTAGCGTTACTAGCGTTCGCATCTATTTTATTTTCTCCTCTCGTGTTTTTTAATGCATCTTTTTGGGGGCAAGCTGATGGAATATATACATTTTTTATTATATTGGCTTTATTTTATTTATATAAAAAAAATAATCTTAAAGCATTGATATTCTATGGTATTAGTTTTGCTTTTAAATTACAAGCAGTTTTCATATTACCATTATTTATAATTTTATACTTTAAAAGATATTTTTCAATTAAATATTTTCTTTTGATTCCAATTCCTCATTTACTATTTTCTATTTTAGCTTCATTATTTGGGTCTTCGTTTATGGATGCTTTTACAACTTTTACAAAACAGTCTGGTTTTTATATGTCAGCTGGTGCTCCAACTTTTCCGTATTTAATTACAGGAGATATTTTATTAGAAAATTATTACGAAAGTATTTTAGGAGCTTTCTTTATAATGCTTGCAATAGTATTTTGTGCGGTATTTTTATTTATTTCTCTAAAGCAAAAAGAAAAACGTTTATCATTAGACTCATTAATACTTTGGTCACTTATTATGACTTTTACATTGCCTTTTTTTCTACCATCTATGCATGACAGATTTTTTTATGCGGCAGAGATTTTTGCTATAATATTTGCATTTATGAAACCAAAATATTTTTATATACCAATTTTAATAATGCTTTCTTCTTTATCAACTTATGTAGGATACCTATTTAATTCTGATTTTTTTGACTTACGTTATAATTCTCTTTTGATGTTTATTACTTTTGTTATTTTAATGTTTGCTTTTTATAAAGAAAATAAACTTGAGTAATTAGTTTTTTAATTACTCTATATAATCCTTGACTTTAAGACTTTTATGATTATACTTACTTTTAGGTATTGCATTTATAATGCGGGGTTTTTATGGAAAGAATATTTGAATGTAGTTCTCTATGCATGTAATCGGTGTAGATATTGGTGGAACTAAAATAGGTGTTTCTGTTGGAACAAATACACCTTCTATTCTTGATAAAGAAATTTTTGAAACAACTGACCCTGAAACTAGTATAGAAAAAATTATTCATATTATAGACAAATACATAGAAAAATACCATAATATAAAAGCTATAGGCATTAGTTGTGGTGGGCCTTTGTCGGTTGAAAATGGAACAATATTGTCGCCTCCTAATTTACTTGGTTGGGATAATATTAATATTTGTAGCATATTGTCGAGGCACACAAATTTAGATGTGTTTTTAGAAAATGATGCGAACGCTTGTGCTTTGGCTGAGTTTCTTTGGGGCGAGGGTAGAGGCTCAAAACATATGTGTTTCATAACATTTGGAACAGGGCTTGGGGCAGGCTTCATTTTGAATGGAGAGCCTTATAGAGGAGCATCTGACATGGCAGGCGAGATAGGGCATATACGTTTATCTAAATATGGACCAACAGCTTATGGTAAACAAGGATCATTTGAGGCTTTTTGTAGTGGCGCAGGTATTACTAGACTTGCTAGTAGTTTAATGGAAAAATATAATAATAGGGCTGATGTACTTAAGTTTTCTAGCAAATATTTACAAGACAAAAAAATGACTACAAAAATGCTCGCAGAAGCGGCTTTAGACAACGATGAGTTTTCTTTATCTGTTTTTAATTATAGTGCAAACTATTTAGGGCGTGGACTTGCTTTACTTATAGATATTCTGAATCTAGAAAAAATAATTATAGGTGGAGTTTATAGTAAAATGGAGAAGTATTTTTATGAGCCTATGATGGAAGTACTTCAAAATGAATGCTTGTCTTATTCTGTAAACAGTGTTAGAGTATTAAAGTCTTCTTTTGGTGATGATATAGGAGACTATGGGGCTATTGGCATTGCTTTGAAGAATCTTATTTAAGAGTTACTTTGAGGATGTTTATGTCTGAAATTATTTTATCAGTAAATAAAATTTCAAAATCATTTTTTGGAATACCCGTATTAAAAAATATAGATTTAGATATTTATAAAGGTGAAGTTCATGCCATTTTGGGCGAGAATGGAGCTGGAAAATCTACTTTAATTAAAATATTGTCAGGGGTCTATAGTTTAGATAGCGGAACAATTACATATTTAGGTAAAGATGTTCTATTCAATAAACCAATTGACGCTATTAATAATGGTATAATTACTATACATCAAGAACTTAATATGTGTACGCATCTCACTGTGCTTGAAAATTTATTTTTGGGAAGAGAGATTAAAGATAAATTTGGAAAATTAGATACTCCCAAAATGGCTAAGGAAGCATATACTTGCCTTAAGCAATTTGGTCTTGAAAATGAAGTACATACACAGATAAAAAAACTCCCCATATCAAAACAGCAAGTAGTTGAAATCGCAAGAGCAATATCTTGGTCTTCACAAGTTATTATAATGGATGAACCTAATTCATCGCTTTCTGAAAAAGAATCTCTTGAATTATTTAAGATAGTAAAAGACCTTAAAAAAATGGGTATTGCGATAATTTATATTACGCATAGGTTAGAAGAACTTGAAAAAATTGTTGATAGAGTAACAGTTTTGCGTGATGGCAGTTTTATAATGAGCAAAATGTTTAATGACACAACAATTGACGACATTGTAAAAGCTATGGCAGGACGAAGTATATCTGAAAAATATCCTTATATTAAGTGTGATATAGGAGATACTTTACTTGACGTGAACGACATAACATGTGAGCCATTTTTTAGAAATATTAACTTTACAATTAAAGAAGGCGAAATATTAGGATTCGCAGGTTTAGTTGGAGCAGGACGCACAAAAATTGCTAAATCTCTTGCGGGCATTTATCCTATGCAAAAAGGAGAGGTTTTAATTAAGGGTAAAAAAGCTAATTTAAGTAATATTAAAAAGTCAATTGATTCTGGTATCGCTTATATATCTGAAGACAGGAAGCAAGAAGGGCTTGCTGTAAAAATGACTATATCTGAAAATGTAGCATTACCCAACATGAACCTTTACACGTCAGGTGCAAAAACAATTTTATATAAAAATATAGTTACTGACACTATGTCATTGGTTGATAAACTTAAAATAAAAATGCGTTCAGCTTTTGATAGTATTCAATTTTTGAGTGGTGGGAATCAGCAAAAGTTTATGATAGGGAAATGGATGCTTAAAAAACCTAATATATTTATTTTTGATGAGCCTACACGTGGGGTAGATGTTAATGCTAAAATTAATATTTATAATACCATTAATGAGTTTAAACAAAATAAAGTAGGGCTACTTATTATCTCATCAGAGCTACCAGAATTGCTAGGTATATGCGACCGTATTTTGGTTATAGCTAATGGTAATATTATGGCTGAGCTAGATGCTAAAAATACATCACAAGAAGAAATATTAAAATATGCGGCACACTAATTTTACTAGGAGCTAATTTATGAAGAAGATTTTACATAAACTCGATGGAAAACCAAAATTAAAACAGTTTATTTCTATCTGTTTTGTTTTAATAGGAATGATGGCGTTTTTTAGCTTTTCTTCTGAGTACTTCTTTACAAAAAATAATCTTCTAACAGTGGCTTTACAGTCATCTATTATAGCTATTGTTGCGATAGGGCAAACATTAGTTTTGATAACAGGAGGAATTGATTTATCTTTAGGTTCTGTAATAGGTTTTTCAGGAGTAATAGGCTCTATATCTATGGTGAACGGTGCCCCCATTATTGTTGCAGTGATTTTAGCTATGCTTTCAGGAGTATTGGTTGGTACATTAAACGGGGCTTTAGTTGTGTATGGAAAATTACCTCCTTTTGTTGTTACACTTGGGTCAATGAGTATTGTTAAAGGTCTTAGTTTGATGATAACAAACGGTATTCCAGTGTCAGGGCTTCCTCAAAGCTTCGAGTTTATAGGTAATGGATATTTTATAGGGCTTCCTTTTCCAGTATGGGTAATGGTTGTTCTTACTTTTGCTTTTAATCACTTTCTAACTAAAACTCCCGAAGGCTTATATGTTCATGCGGTAGGTTCAAACATTCAAGCGGCAAAACTTTCAGGTATTAATACAAACAGAAGTGTTATGCTCGTTTATATAATGTCAGGTTTTCTAGCTTCTATAGCAGGATTAATTTTCGCCTCTCGTGTATTATCAGGGCAACCTACAGCGGGTACAGGTTATGAGCTTTATGCTGTGGCGTCCTCTGTTATAGGTGGCACTAGTTTGAGTGGTGGCGAGGGTATTGTTAGTGCTACATTAATAGGGGCTTTAATTATAGGTGTTTTAAGAAATGGATTAAACCTTATGGGAGTTTCAGCATTTTTGCAAGAAGTTCTTATAGGTGTTGTTATTATTATAGCTGTATTTTTAGACCGTTTGAAAGAACGAAGTAAATAGGTATTTTAAATTATTAAAATAAAAAAATTAAGGAGATTGTTTATGAAAAAAATTATTCTAGGACTTGCTATTATCTCGATGTTAATAGCTTGTGGTGGAGACAAAAAGGTTGAGACGGAAGTAACTGGTGAGGCTAAAAAAATAGTACTTATCACTATGGATTCTTTGGATGAGCATTGGCTTTCTGTAAAAGATGGTGCTGAAGCAAAGGCTTTGGAACTTGAAGGTGCTGTTGAGGTTATATTCCGTGCACCTGCTGGAAAAACTGACCCTAATGAGCAGACAAGAATGGTTGAAGATGCTATTAACCAAGAAGCTGACGCTATTATACTTGCCCCTAGTGATGGAGCGGCTCTTACACCTGTTTCAAAAAGAGTAATAGAAGCAGGAATTCCTCTTATATTAATTGACTCACCATTACAAGAAGATGTGTATAGCACTTTTTTATCTACTGATAATGAGGCAGCAGGAGCATTGGCAGCTGACAATCTTGCTAAACTTATTAATAACAAAGGTAAAATTGCTGTAGTTCATGCACAAGCAGCATCAAGTAGTGCTATTGCTCGTGGAAAAGGTTTTGTTGATAGAATGACAGAAATTGCTCCTGATGTAGTAATCGTTTCTACTCAATATTCTGATGGAGACAAAGCAAGAGCATTAAATATTGCTACAGACATTATGACAGCTAATCCTGATTTGGTTGGATTTTTCACATCAAATGAAGGTTCTACTGTTGGTGTAGCTAGAGCTTTAGAAGAACTTTCTCTTAAAGACACAGTTATGCTTGTTGGCTTTGATAAGTCTCAAGACACAATTCGTGCATTAGAAAATGGAACATTAAAAGCTACTATGGTTCAAAATCCTGACAAAATGGGTTCACAAGGTGTTGAGTATGCTGTTGCTCTTATAGAGGGTAAAACAGATGTACCTAAAGATGTAGACACTGGTGTAACTGTAGTAACATTAGAAAATATTGATCTTATAAAGTAAGTATTTTTTTATAAAGAAGTGTGCTTTACCTTTATTTAGGTAGAGTGCATTTTTTTTATTAAAAAGTAAGATATTCGAGAATTATTGGATCTGTAGTTTCTGATGGAGTTATAAATAGCTTATCTTTATAGCTATTGAAAAAATGTGCTTTACGACATAATCCTCCAACGGAGCCTATTTGATGATTTGTAGACATCATTAAATAGAAATCAATGTACCCAGATACTTCATCATTTTCTTCTACTAATGTATAATTATATTTGTTTTTTATTTTAGGAACTATATATTCAGAGACCCAGTCCATTGAGTCTGAAAAAAAGAATAATTTAGCTTTTTGTATATCAACTTTTATACTTATGAGTTCAATAGCTTTAATAAAATAATTTTCATCAGGAATGATTATATTTTTATTTTCAACAAATTGTATGTAGTCACCTCGTCTAATATGAATACCGATAGAAATCTCTGAAGACTTTATTTCGTTATAATAGTCTAGATTTTTATCTTTAAGAAGTGGATGTACATATTTGTCAAAATCAAGCTCTTTTTTAACTGATTCTAAATATTTTTTATCAAATTTTACGCTAGCTAAATATCGCTCAATATATACTTGCCTCATATTATTAAGACATTGCTCTAAAGTATGTTTAGAGCCTTTAGTATTATAATTTTTTTTATATACATATACTTCAAAATCTTTAGCTACTTCGAGATTTAAGTTAGGAAATAAATTTAGTAATTCAAAATTTCTATTTGAGTTTCTAACTCCATTAATATTTTCGATATAGCAACTAATGTCATACTTTACTTTTCTACCATATATTAATTCTATATGTCTACCAAAGAAATAATGATTAATTTGGTCACTTAAACCACCTGAAATACCTTTTACAACAAAATTATCACTTGGTTCATTAAAGATGCTAAATTCTAATAAATTTTTTATATCTGATAAATTTTTTAAATCTGATGAGGTCTCAAAATTGCGGAAAAGTAATTCACGAAGACTGTCTCTAAGCTTTTTTTATAGGAATAAACCTAACAACATTATCAACATTATCTCTAATTTCTTTATCCATTATAATAATCCTTTAAAAGAATTATTATCCAGTTTATATTTCTGGTTTTCGGGGGTATTGTGTCTAGTTGAAATAGTCATTAGAAAAGTATATAGCAATAAGAAAATTAATTCAATATTCAATTTATTAATAGAAAAAATAAAATTTAGATTATAAAAAAAAGCGAGTAGTCTTAAAATAAGATTACCCGCTTTCTAAAAATAGAAAATTAACTATTAGCCAAGTCTAGTTTTAAGATTTTCTAATTGTTTCTTAAGTCTTTCAGGAAGACGAGAGAACTTAGCATAATGCTCTTCAATACTTGAAATCTCTTTTTTCCAAGCACCAGCATCAACTTTCATAAGTTCTTTCATATCTTCTTCATTCATTTTTAATCCTGACATATCAATGTCTCCATCTTTAGGCATTTTTCCAATAGGAGTGTCTATTGCATCAACTTTGCCCTCAACACGATCACACATCCATTTTAGAACACGTGAGTTCTCACCAAATCCAGGCCAAAGCCATTTACCCTCAGGACTTTTTCTAAACCAGTTGACATAGAAAATACGTGGTGCTTTATCACCAATTTTATCACCCATATCAAGCCAATGCTTAAAATAATCGCCCATATTGTATCCGCAGAAAGGAAGCATCGCAAATGGGTCACGGCGTAAATTACCAACACTACCAATATTTGCCGCAGTAGTTTCACTTGCTGCAGTTGAACCTAAGAATACTCCATGATCCCAATCAAAAGCTTCATGTACCAAAGGCATAGTAGAAGCACGGCG
>CAMRCO010000051.1 GCA_947040945.1 uncultured Spirochaetia bacterium | reverse complement strand
ACTATATATAGAATTAAAAAACAACACAGAGTGGTGAAAATGGCGTCAAAAGTGTTGGAAGTGTTGGATTTTGTGACTCCACAGGTGTACAAACGTAAACATGCTAATATTCGTGAAACTTTTATCTACAGACGTGGGGATTTCTACATAGCCTAACATTTAAAATGATGAGATGGCATTGACTTTTTTGCCAATCTGTAATATAATTGCGAGATTATAGATTAAGAGTAACTATGAGTAATATGGTAATAATAGCAGCTCCTTCAGCCGCTGGTAAAACTACTTTGATTAAGCGATATTTAGAGTCAAACAAGAATGCAATGTTTGCTGTGTCGCATACAACAAGAGAGAAAAGAAAAGACGAAGTTAATGGTAAAGACTACCACTTTGTTAGTGATGAAGAGTTCAAGATGATGATTCTAAGTGAAGACTTCATTGAATGGGCTTTGGTTCACGACAAGCATTATGGTACGTCATATTCTGAGCTTGACAAAGCACTTGAAAAAGATGCATTACTAGTTCTCGACATTGACGTTCAAGGAGCAATACTTCTTAAAGGTCAAAACATCGATGCTAAGTATGTTTTTATAATGCCTCCATCAATTGAAGAGCTTAAAAATAGACTACTTGAGCGTAAAACTGAAACTGAAGAGCAACTCAAAAAGAGAATATGGAATGCTAAAAGAGAGATTGAATATGCTGACAAATTCGACCTTATAATAGTAAACAATGATTTAGACGAAGCTTACAATAAGCTTAAAAAATATATAGACAGCATTAAAACAGGAGTTTAACAATATGGCTATTATCCCACTAGATAAACTAATTGAGTATAGAGGCAATAAATTCGAACTTACTAAAGCTATGATTGAGCTTGCAAGAAATGGTAATTCATTGCTTGGACCTGAGACAAAACATAGGGGTGGCAAATATGTGCAGACTGTTATTAAGAACATACTTGATGGAAATATCAAATATGCTTATGAAGAAACATCAGTTATGGAAATTGACCCTGATGCTCCTTTTCTAAAAACAGATAGCACAAGTTATGACTCTACTCCATTTATACTTGAAGTGGAAGAGCCAGAAGATGAAGAAGGTTCTAACTCTAGCGAGAAAGCTGAAATTGAACTCGATACTGAAAATCAAGATGATGATGAAGTAAAAGCTGAAGCTGATACGGAAGTTAAAGAGAAGAAAACCGAAGAAGAATAAGCGTCCTAAAAGCTTTATGAAGGCATCAAAAAAAGTCATCTTTATAACAGGGCCTACGTCTTCTGGAAAGTCATCATTTGTTCATAGACTTATAGACAATCATTTTATGAATGCATCAGTGCTTTCAGTTGATTCGGTACAAGTATACCAACACCTAAATATTGGTAGTGCAAAACCAACTGTCCATGAAATAGAGAAATACAATTACGAGATGATAAATATTGTCTCGCCATTAACCGACTTCAATGCAAAAGACTTTATCAATATGCTACCTAGCATAATAGACAATATGAATGAACCAATTTTTGCCGTAGGCGGAACAGGTCTTTATATTGACGCCATTAAGCATGGAATATTTGATGAAGAAAGTGATAATGGAGAGGCACGCAATGCTCTCACAGAAAAGCTCGCCAAAGAAGGACTTTCAAGTTTATATGATGAGTTATGCACAGTAGATCCTGAATCTGCTTCATCAATTGACAGGTTCAATAGCAGGCGAGTTGTTAGAGCACTTGAAGTATATTATAAAACAGGCATTAAGTTTTCAGACATTAAGAAAATGCGTAAAAAGACTGTCGAAATAGACTATATTGAGTATTCAATTATGCCAAATCGAGAAACTCTCTACAACAATATTGATGCTAAAGTCATTTCAATGTTTGATACAGGACTTCTTAATGAGGTTAGAACACTTGCCGAAATGGGAGTAACTCCTGAACACAGTTCAATGCAAGCTATAGGATATAAAGAGTGCTATGAATATCTTTTTAACAACAACACAAATATAACAAAAGACGATTTAATATCATCAATACAAAAAAGAACAAGGCAATACGCAAAACGTCAGCTCACTTGGTTTAAGAAGTACTCAAACAACAGCATTAGTATAGAAGATGATGATGATAATAGCATTGTTGACATTATTCATTCGTTTATGAAGAACAAATAACTGTTATTGACTTTATACTTAAAACTATGTATCATTGTTGCTCAATTTAAATAATAATAAAATTAACTTTTGGAGTATATATTATGTCAATAAAAAAAAATATGAAGCAATTTTCAAATTCTCTAGGTTTTAAGATTCTTCTAATTTTCATTTTAGGGCTTCTTTTACTTATACCTATGGCATTTATATCTGGAATTGTAAAGGATAGAAAAAACTATCAATCTGAAGCAATAGAATCTATAATAGACCCTATTGGTGGCGTATTAACAATAGACGGTGTTTTTATACTAAAGCCATATATTGCTACACGAATTAGTAAAGATGAAGATGGAAAAAGTTCAACTTACTACACACAAGAGTACGAATTTTTTATGCCAGAAAACTACAATGTGGATGGTGATATTGAAATGAACACTTTGAGTCGTGGAATTTTTAAGGTTCCTGTATTCTCATCTGAATTAAAAGTAAAAGGAAACTTTGAGAAACCTGATTCTAATTCAGGCAGACAATACTCAAGTGAAACTTTTGTTATAATTCTTACTGGAAACAACAAAAGCTTTACAAAAATACCCGACATAAAAATAAATGGAACTAGCTTAAAACAATATGAAAGTGGCATTTCATTAGTATACCCTAATTCTAAAGATGCATTTATTTTCATTTTACCTGAAACATATGCTAACAGCGAATTCGAATATGATGCTACATTTACAGTACAAGGTGGAAGCTCAATTAGCATAAAGCCTCTTAAAAGTCAAAATAATTTTACACTCAAGTCATCATGGGCTGACCCATCATTTTCTGGTGGCTGGATACCTACAAAAAGAAATATTACAAAAGACGGATTTGATGCAGAGTGGAGCATACCTGACTTTCATATTTCACTTAATAAATCATGGACGACAGAAAGTCGTTCTTATCCTGAAGATTACACTAAAGACTTTATTACAACTTCATTTTTACTTCTAAATGATAATTATCAGAAAACAACTAGAAGCATGAAGTATGCTCTCCTTTTTATATTTATACCATTCTTTGCCCTACTTCTATGCGAGATACTTGGTAAAAAAGTATTGCATATTATTCAGTATACTCTAATTGGATTTGCTAATGTTTTATTCTTTTTACTTCTGTTATCCATATCAGAACACTTGTCATTTAATATAAGTTATTTTATAGGGGTTATAATGGTTACTGCCACTGTGTCTTTATATACAGGCTATATTATGAACTCTCCCAAAATTGGGTTTGCTGTAGCAATAGTTCAAGCTTCAGCATATATCTTCTTATTTGGAATACTTCAACTTACTGACTACTCATTACTTGTTGGAACACTAGGATTATTTTTTGCGGTAGCACTTGCTATGTACTTAACAAGAAATATAGACTGGTCTACACCACTATCTAAAGAGTAATATAAGACATAATATTTCAATTATAAGACTTTTTCTCTATAAAAACACTAAATTTGTGTAAAAAGTTATGTAAACTATATTGACAAAAATAATTATGTAAACTACTATACAAAACATGCAAAAAAGCTAAAGTAAACATAATTAATTTCGATATTTATTATGTATACTTTATATTTAGGAGAAGTTAAAAATGGATGAATTCTTAAAAAAACTTTCAAGTCAAGTAAGCAATATATTTAACAATACAAGCAAAGTACAAAAAGGTATTATTGCAGGTGTTTTACTTCTTGGTATTATGGGCATTGGATTTACTATTTTTCTTTCTTCAAGAAGATCAGGATCTTTACTATTCCAAACTCCTTTAGCACAAGAGGATGCAAAAAATGTTATAGCAGTTTTAGATTCTAGTGGCATAGTCTATGAATATAGAAATGGACTTATAACATTATCAGAAAAAGATAGAGCTAATGCTGAACTCGAACTTGTTAAAGAAGGTAAAATGCCTACAGGTATTGATGGCTGGGAGATTTTTGATTCTCCTCGTATTGGTATAACTGATATGGAGCTTGATATAAATAAACGTCGAGCACTAACAAAGTCTATTACACAACTTTTAATGGAACTTGACTTTGTAGAGTCAGTAAGAGTTGATTTAGCATTTCCTAAAAAAGAATATTTAACCGACATTGATTCACCTGTTACAGCATCAGTTATAATTGAGCCTAAAGCATTTAAAAGTGACGTACTTAAAAATTCTAAAACGGTTAAAGGACTTCAAAAATTAATAGCTATGGGAGTTGATAAACTTACTCCTGAGTTTGTTACAATAAGCGATAATAGCGGGCTTGTTCTTACTGACTATACTGATGAAAGTGCTGACATAAAAATTAGAATAGCACAAGAAGAAATGAAAATAGTTGACAGAGAGCGTCAAAAAATACAAAATAAAATAGCGGGAACACTTGATAGAATATATTCTAATAGAGTTGAAACCACTATCGCATTAGAACTTATTTGGGATGAAATTGCGATTTCTAATAATTTAGTTATCCCTATTGTATTACAAGAAGATGATCCTTCTACTCCTTATCCTGATGGTATTGTTACTAATAAAGTACCAATAGCCTCAACAAAAACAACAGAGGAATGGCGTGGACAACAGTTTATACCTCAAGGAGCGGCAGGTGCTGAAGAGAATGTTCCTCCGGGATATCAAGATAAAACTGATATGGGGCAAACTTATACAAAAACTCAAGACCAAGAAAATTATGAACTTAGCAGACGTTATGAAGCTATAAAAAAAGGTAGCTATCAGATAGGAAAAATATCAGCGGCTGTTGCTATAGATGGTAGATGGGAAAAAGAATATTCTCCTGATGGATCACCTGTTATTACAAATAATAATGGATACTCAAGAATATACTACCCTGTAACACCTGAAGAGATAAGAAATGTAACAACACTTGTTCAGGCGGCAATTGGTTATAGTGTTAAACGTGGCGACCAAGTTGCTGTAACTCATATACAATTCGACCATTGGGATACATTTAGACTAGAAGATGCTGACTTTATTAGACAAAACCAAATGAAGAGAACTATCATAATAGCTATGATAAGTTTACTTGCTTTATTCTTATTAGTATTAGCATTTAGAATTGTACAAAAAGAGCTTGCAAGAAGAAGAAGATTAAAAGACGAAGAGCTTCAGCGTAGACAAATGGAAATGCGTAGACAAGCTATGATGACAGCAGCGGAAACTCCTATGAGTGATGCATTATTAGAAGATACTGCTCGTAAAAAGCTTTTAGAAGAGGTTTCAAAGATGAGTACAGAGCGTCCTGATGACGTAGCTCAGCTTTTAAGAACTTGGATATCTGAAGATAATCAATAAAATAAATTAAAGAGGTAAGAAGTATGGCGTCTACATCAGCAAATGATAAAAAACCACGTGTTTTAAGTGGTAGGCAAAAAGCTGCAATATTTCTAGTATCATTAGGTATGGAAGCATCAAGTGATATTTTCAAACATCTTAGAGAAGAAGAAATTGAACAGATAACATTTGACATTGCAAGACTTGATAATATTGAGTCTACCGACAAAGAGACGGTACTTCGTGAGTTTCAAGATATGATGTTAGCTCAAGACTTTATAATTCAAGGTGGTATAGACTATGCTCGTGATTTACTAGAGCGTTCTCTTGGTAGTCAGAAAGCAGGCGACATCATTAATAGGCTTACATCTTCTCTTCAAGTAAGACCATTTGACTTTATAAGGAGAACAGATCCAGGGCATCTTCTAAACTTTATACAAGGGGAACATCCTCAAACTATAGCTTTAATACTTGTATATCTTGAGCCTGTGAAAGCTGCTAGCATACTTGGTAGCCTTAACACAGAAATGCAAGCAGATGTTGCAAAACGTATTGCCATAATGGACAGAACTTCACCTGAAGTACTTAGAGAAGTTGAAAGAGTGCTTGAGAAAAAATTATCCTCACTTGCAAGCGAAGACTTTACAAGTGCTGGTGGTATCGATTCAATTGTTGATATCATTAACAGTGTTGATAGATCTACTGAAAAAGCTATTATTGAAAATCTTGAAGAAGATGATCCAGAACTTGCTGAAGAGATTAAGAAACGTATGTTCGTATTCGAAGATATTGTTCTTCTTGACGACAGAGCTATACAAAAAGTTTTACGTGAAGTTGATGCTACTGACTTAGCGAAAGCATTAAAAAGTGTTGATACAGATGCACAGGATAAAATATATAGAAACATGTCTAAACGAGCTGCTGCTTTACTTAAAGAAGATATGGAGTTTATGGGACCTGTTAGACTTAAAGATGTAGAAGAAGCACAACAAAAAATTGTTAATGTTATACGTAAGCTTGAGGAACAAGGCGATATTGTTGTTGCTCGTGCTGGTGAAGATGAAATGGTTGTTTAATAGGGAGATAATTTATGCGAGAAAAAATATTTAAATCGAAAGGAATTGTAGAACTTACTCAAAGAGTTGCTATAGATGTACCTCATCACAAAACAGTTGAAGAGATTAACTATGAAGAAAGCAAAGATGAATATAAAGGACCTACAATTGAGGAAATTGAAACTGAAATTGCTGCCATTAGATCTAACTGGGAAGATGAACTTCGTGAAATGCGAAAAAAATCTTCTGATGAATCTAGCATAATTATTGAGAATGCAAAAACACAGGCATTTGAAATATTTAAATCGAAGCAAAATGAAGCTCATATAATGTTAGAGTCTGCAAAAATAGAATCTACTAAAATAACTGAAGAGGCTAATAAAGCAAAAGAAAGTATTCAAGGAGAATCTCAAAGTATATTAGCAGAATCTGAAAAAAAAGGTTTTGCTAAAGGCTATGAAGAAGGTTTTGCTAAAGGCTTTGAAGACACAAATAAAGACTTTGCCAAGCTCCTAGATAAACTTAAAAAAATACTAGCTGAAACTATGAATAGAAGAAATGAAATAATTGATTCCTCTGAAGGACAACTTATAGACGTTTCTATACTTATAGCAAAACGAGTTGTAAAAATGCTCACAGAGCGTGATAAAGGTATAGTAGTTAGAAATATTCAAGAAGCTCTGAGGCGTGTTAAGGGAAGAACTAAAATTACTATTAGAGTAAATATTGATGACTTAGAAATTTCAGCAAGGCATAAGGATGAATTTTATCAAATGCTCGACAAAATAGAAGGGGTTAGTGTTTTAGAAGACCCTAATGTTGATGTTGGTGGATGTTTAATTGAAACTGATTTTGGTGATATTGATGCTCGAATAAACACACAACTTAATGAAATTGAAACTGCTATTAAAGAGGTTCAGCCGATTAAAGGGTTTTAATTAAATGTATAATAAAGTTGCTAATAAAGAGTTTGACAAAGACATCAAAAGTCGATTTGAAAAATATATTAGAGTTGTAGATGATGCTACATTACTAAAGTCGTATGGCAAAGTTAAAGAGGTTATAGGCACATTAATAATAAGTGAAGGGCCTTTCTGTAACTTAGGAGATTTTTGCACAATATATCTTACAAATGGAACAACACTAGATGCTGAAGTTATAGGTTTTAGAAAACAAGATATTTTACTCGCAGCATTTGGAGGAACTGAAGGAATTACATTTGGAGACAAAGTATCCTCTTCAGGAAGCCCTCTTTCTGTAATGTGCTCCGATAAACTTTTAGGCAACATATTAAATGGACAAGGTAAAAAGTTAGACGGCACAAATCTAAGTTTTTATGAGAACCCAACTCCTGTTGTAAGACCACCTTTAAGCTCACTTAATAGAAAAAGAATAAAAGAGCCTATACAAACAGGTGTTCGTGCTATTGATGGAATACTTACAGTTGGAAAAGGGCAAAGGGTTGGAATACTCAGTGGTACTGGTGTTGGAAAGTCTACCCTACTCTCTATGATTGCCAGAAACACTAATGCTGATGTTAATGTTATAGCACTTATTGGAGAGCGTCGTCGTGAGGTACTTGACTTTATAGAGCGAGACTTAGGAGAGGAAGGACTTAAAAATAGTGTTGTCATAGTTGCGACCAGTGATGAAGCGGCTTTAGTGCGTTTACGTGCAGCTTATGTTGCGACAACTATAGCTGAATATTTTAGAGACAAGGGCAAAAATGTAATGTTTATGCTCGACTCTGTAACACGTTTTGCTTATGCTCAAAGAGAAATTGGGCTTTCTCGTGGTGAGCCACCGACAACAAGAGGATATACTCCAAGTGTGTTTTCAGAACTTGCCCAACTACTTGAGCGAACTGGTACTTCTAAAACAGGTACAATTACAGCTTTTTATAATGTATTGGTTGAAGGTGATGACTTAGATGAGCCTGTAACAGATGCCGTTAGAGGTATACTTGATGGGCATATAGTTCTTTCTCGGGCAATTGCCGACAGAGGACATTATCCTGCAATAGATATAAATAAAAGTATATCAAGGCTTACATCTGAAATTGCAACTGATTTACACAAAAAAACTATAAGGCATTTCACAAAAATGAGTGCTGACTATAATGAAGTTAGAGACCTTATTATGATAGGAGGATATGCAAAAGGTAGTATGCCTGAAGTTGATGAGGCTATACGATATAAGCCTTTAATGGATAATTATTTACAACAAGATATGTATGAAAGCTCTACTTTCTATGACAGTAAAGTTGCTTTGCTTTCTATGTTTTGTAGTGATGCTGAAATTGAACATGAGATGAAAGGGGACGACAATAAAATATCTTCTAAAGTTTCAAGTTTAACCGAAAATAATAATATGAGAAATAAAGTATCTGAAGAAACAGAAATAATACTTTAATAATTTATAATTATGAAACCTTTTAAATTTGAACTAGAATCATTATTAAAACTTAGAATGAGTGTAGAGAAAAAAAAACAAGCTGATGTTGTTTTGGTGTCATCTAAGTACAATAAAGAACTATTTGGAAAAGAGTCCTGTTTAGATAAAATTAAAGATAGTAGTATTTATGTTGATAATATAGAAGACCAAAATGATATGATAAATAGCATGATGTTGGTAAGTGAGTATGTATTTTCTTTGAAGGCTCAAATCAAAAACCATGAAAGCAGTATGACTAGAATATCAGTTGAGCTTAGAGAAAAACAACGTATTCTAATGGAAGCTAGTCGTGATAGACGTGCAGTTGAGATACTTAAAGAAAAAAAGTTGGCTTTATATAAGAAAGAAACACTTATTGAAGAGCAGAAAATGCTTGATGAGTGGAAAAGTGAGTTTAAGGAGTTTGTTTTATGATACCTGCTGTAACAAGAATACAAGATAGAATAAGAGAAATTGAATCTAGTTTTAGTCATTTATCTCTTAATGGTGTAACAGAACCACAAATAGGAAATATCAATAAACCATTTTCTGATTATATGAATGACGTTATGGGTGACTCTGACTCTATCAAAGTAGATGCGAGCAATAACATAGAGACAATGAACCCTCTAAACACTGAAGACATAATGGCTAATGCACAACACATTATTGGAAAAATTACTGAAGAAAATACTCAGAGATTAAATGATGCATTAGTAAAAGCATATACAGTTGATATGCTTGAAGACAATCAAAGTCTTCCAACATTTGGAGAAATTTACACAACAGACACAAATAACTTCAGCACAAAATATGACAATATAATAAAAGAAGCATCAGAAGAATATTCTATACCAGAAAGTTTAATTAAAGCGGTTATTAAGCAAGAGTCTAATTATAAGTCTGATGCGGTGAGCCACATGGGTGCAGTTGGTTTAATGCAGCTTATGCCTAAAACAGCAGAGGGGCTAGGTGTTAGTGCTGACACTCTAACCGACCCACGTACAAATATTATGGCAGGATCAAAATATTTATCACAAATGATTGATAGATATGATGGTAAACTCGACTTAGTGCTTTCAGCATATAATGCAGGCCCAACATTAGTTGATAGAGTTCAGAGAGTACCTAATATTGATGAAACTCAAAACTATGTGAAAACCATAATTGACTATTTAAGATAAAATCATAAACTTATTTTTTTTGTATTACAGAATATATTATTAACAAAATTAAAGAGATTATGAATGGAGTTGCCAAAATAATTTCTGACGGTATATTCAAAAACCCTTGCATATAACTAGATGCTATTTCACTTATACCAAATAAAAATGATGCTATTAAAATTCCTATAGGTTTTTTATACCCCAAATATATTATAACCAAAGCAATCCACCCCTTACCACTGGACATATTTGGAGTATACGACTTAATTGACATAAACAAATATATTCCAGCAAGGCTTGAAAAAAAACCTGAAAGCATGAACGCTATAATATTATATTTTTTTATGTGTAACTTTGAAGCAATCGCCGACTCCTCATCAAGCCCAATAGCACGAAGCCTGAGACCAAATGAAGTTTTATATATTAACACAAAAGAGAGCAAACATAAAAAAAATGCAATATATGTTATTGTAATGTCTCCAAATGAAAAAATATTATTCGCATTTGATATACTTTGATTTCCGAATATTGTTCCTTGATGTCCAAACAATTTTAATGATAACAGGTTTGTTATGGCAATGCTAAATATGTTTACTCCTAACCCAACAATAAAAATATTAGCCTTAAAATAAATGTTCAGTAGGCTTTCTAACATTGCTATTAAAATTGTTACAAATATGGCAATAAATATGCTTAAAAAAATATTTCCTGTTACAAAATAAACTGAAGAGGCTGTGAAAGCAGATATTAAAATAAGTCCTTCCAGAGCAATATTTAAGCTACAGGCAAGCACTGTAAAAAGTCCTCCAAGAGATGCTAAAAGTATTGGCGTCATAGCTGATATTGACGAGTTTAGAATTGTTATATTAAACATTTTTTTCTCTTAATTTCTTTTTTGGAAATACTAATTTTGGAATAACTTTAATAGATATTATTAAAAATATTATTGACTGAAGAAGCAAAGCCATGTCGATTGAAGCGTCACTTTGTATGCTTGCTGACTTTGCACCTTCTTCAATATAGGCAAAAAATATGGCTGACGGAATTATTAATATTGGATTATTTTTCGCAATTAAACTTACAGCTATTGCTGAAAAACCAATACCTAAAGAAAAACCACTTATAGCAGAATGATATGTTCCAAGCACAATTAAAGATCCTGAAAGTCCATGAAATGCCCCAGACAAAAAAGAAGAAATTATTATATATCGCCTAGTTGGTATGCCTCCATATTTAGCGAACTCTTTATTTTTTTGTAACAAAATAGTTTCGTATCCAAATTTTGTTTTATATAAATAAATATATAGCAAAATAGATAATATTATTGCGATGAAAAATGATGTATTAAGCCGTGATGGGCTAAGTATATTTGCCAAATGAAACTTCTCATTAATTTCTAAAGTTGTAATTAAATTGCTATCTTTATTTCTAAATGGACTTCTTATTAAATAATCTATAATTAAAATTAATATTCTTGAAATTAAATATGTGCTGATAAGGTCATTTATATTAAACCTAACTTTAAGTGCCCCACTAAAACTCGCAACAAAACCTGCCACTAAAATTGAAGCTAAAACTGAAATAATTATTCCAAGAAATGGATTTAAATAATTAAGCTCAATTAATAAAATCGTGGTTATGAATCCTCCAACATATATTTGACCTTCACCACCTAAATTAAAAAATCCAATATTAAAAGCAATACACATTCCAAGACCTGCAATTATAAGGCATGACGCTACATTTAGCATATTCCCAAATGAATATATATTAGACACTCCACCCACAAAAAAATAATAAATTGTTTTAATTGGCGTTTCACTAAATATAAACGATGACATTAATGCGACTATAATAGTTGTGAGTGCTATCAAAATTAAATATTTTATTTTTGAAAGTGTCATCATGAATCAGACCCTGTTATATATTTCGATAACATTTTCTCATCTATATTTTTATTTATAATTTCTTTTATAATGCTACCTCTATATAAAATAATAATTCTGTCAGCAATTTTAATAACCTCACTAACACTTGATGACAATAATAAAACAGCATTGCATGAATTTTTAATACAGACAATTTGCTCATGAATAATTTTTGTTGTTTTTATATCTATTCCCTGCGTTGGCTCTGATAATATTATAAGCTTGTCCATAGAGTTTATTTCTCTTGAAACTATAAGCCTTTGAATATTTCCACCTGAAAGCGTTTTTACTAATGTGTGATGATTTCTGCTAATATTGATACAATTAAGTACTTTATTTGTGTATTTTGTTATAAGGCGTTTATTTAATATGCATTTTTTTGTTAAAAGCTTTGTTTTGCTTATTATAATATTTTCAGATAAATTACTCTCTAATGACACCCCTCTATGCATTTTTCTGCTTGGAACATAAGAGATACCGAGTCCTCTTAATTGTTTTGTAGAATATTTTGTAATGTCAGCATTTTTATAAAAAATCTGCCCGCCTGTAGGCATTATAAACTTTGAAAGTATTTCTTCAAGCTCATTAAGACCATTACCATCACTAGCAATTATAGCTAAAATCTCACATCCCCCTAAATTAAAAGAAATATTATCAAGCTTAGAAAAACCATGAATATTTTTATTGTAGCATATATTTTCTAATCTTAAAATATTGTCCACATTTTCATTTCTATTTATTTTAGAAAACGTATGCTCTATTACATTAATATTTCCAAGAAGTTTATTCATAATAAAGTCATAATCAATATCGTCTGAATTATAAATACTTTCAATTGCCCCTTCTTTCATTATCCCTACCCTATCTGAAACAGAAAGAATTTCTTTTATTTTGTGGGTAATAATAAATACTGTAATACCTTTTGATTTTAATTTTGAAATTGTGCTATATATTATATTAGCGTCTTTAGTATTCATTGATGACGTAGGTTCATCTAAAATAATAAACTTAGCATCATTATATAAACATTTTACAATATCGAGTTCTTTAATTTGTGTATTACTTAAATGTTTTACTTTTGTGTTAATGTCTAAATTAAAATTATAATCTCTTATAATACCAAAAATTATTTTTTTAGCTTTTTTTATATTTATGAATAAAGCAAATATTTTAGGCTCATTTCCAAGTATAATATTTTCGAGCACTGTGAAATTATAAAAAACTTTAGAATGCTGATGTGCCATTTGAATAAAGTTTTCATTTTGATAATAGTCAATACTTCCGCTACTTGCATTTTCAAAACCTGCTATAAGTTTTACAAGTGTAGTTTTTCCTGCCCCATTATCTCCAAGCAAAGCAAAAACTTCTCCTTTATATATATCAAGATTAATGTTTTTACATGCTTCAATATTTGTGGATGAATATTTTTTATAAATATTTCTTAAAGATAAAATATTTTGAGTCAAAAACACATCCTTTATAAACTTTGAGGACTTAAAACTACTATATCATTTTGTATATTTTTTACTAATAAATCAACTTTCTTTTGTATATCTTTAGGCATATATTTTTTATAATATTCGCTATCATTCAATATTTTTATATAACCGTCTTTTATGCCTATAGTTTTAGCTTTTCCATAATCAATATTATTTTGAGACGCATTTATTATAGATTCTTGTGTTAATCTATATTGGTCAACAAATCCAGAAAGTAAAATGCTACCTTCAGCCTTTTCGTACTCATCAGTATTATGCATTACAATATATTTATTATTTTCATGGTAAGCATTCACTGCCCCCACCCCCGCATTACCTGCGATAATAGCTGTAACATCAATATTATTTGCTATCATGCTTTTGGCTATTTCAAGTGCTTTGCTTGAGTCCGACCAATTACCAATTACTCGTGAGTGAACAGTGAAACTATCATCAACTAATTTTGCACCATCTGAAAAACCGGGCAGTATATGCTTATTAAATAATGGAAACTCTTGAGCCACTATAAACCCAATTCTTTTTGATTTAACTGTATTAAGGCTATCACTTTCTGAAACTAAGGCTGCCGCATATCCAAGCACATACGACTGCTCATACTGATTAAACATAAATGTAGATATATTTTTATTATTTGTGTAGTAGGCATCTGTTATAATAAATTTTTGTTCAGTAAATAATTCACTCACTTTATTGCATATTTCAGGAAGTGCAGGATTAGTTGTAATGATGACATCATAATTTCCTTGCGAAATAAACGAAGTAAGTTTTTCTTGCCACTGTGCCTGATTATGCCCTGCTTCTAAAACTTTAACACTAATATTTTCATGCTCATTTGCTATACTTTCACCAGCCAAAGCCATAGCCTCATAAGTTGGGTTGCCTGATGTTACACCAGGTATAAAAATACCAACCTTAAATATTGTTTTATCACTAGATTTTTCAGAACACGAGAATAATAAAACTAGTAGCAAAAAAGAGGATATTAAAAAAAATTTCATTAAAGTCTCCAATAATTTTACACCAAAAGCTCAATATACGCAGATTACAGTATATTACAAAAAAAAAACATGTCAAACAGCTTGAATAATTAGAATAAATATTTATACTAAAGCTTATAGGTTAATTTAAATATTTTTAAGGAGTATTGTTTTATGAAAAGATTACTTGCTTTGTTTATGTTAGTCGGACTTCTATTTGTTTCTTGTAAAGGAAATGAAACAGTTATAGAAAACTGGAAAGTGGCAGGACTACTACCAATTCCAGCAGGTTTTACTGAATCTATTGGAGTTTCAGGTGCTTTCGCTGGGTTCATTGGAAACAAACTTATTGTAGCAGGAGGAGCTAATTTTCCTTATGCCCCTGTTTTAGAGGGAGGCGCTAAAGAGTTTTATAGCGATATTTTTGTGTTCGATGTAAATGAAGACAACACAATCACTAGTGTTGGAACTGGAATGTTACCTAAAAAACTTGCTAGTGGAATAACATTAAAAAAAGATGATAACACACTTTATTTTGTTGGTGGAGAAAATGCTAGTGGAGACTCAAGTTCTATTTATGAAATTACATTAACTGACAATAATGTAAACGTAAAAGAAATAGGAACACTTCCATTCACATTTGCTTTTGGAGCTGTTGCTCTGAAAGGGAATATGATTTACTTAGCAGGTGGTCGTCAGAACAAAGCTTCATCAAGTAACACTTGGGCATATAATATTGACACAAAAGAAACTACTGCTTTATCTCCTATACCTTCAGAAGCACGTGTTCAAACTCCTTTTGTATTTGCAAATGACAAGCTTTATGTATTTAATGGACTTGGTGCTGTTACAACAACATTAACTGATAATTATGTTTATGACATAAGTAATGACACTTGGACTGCACTCGAAAACACAACACTTAATGACAAACCATTCACAACTGCAGGTGGTGGAGCTGCTCTATTAAGTGAAAATGAAATTCTAGTTTTAGGTGGTGTTAATAAAGAAGTGTTTGATGATGCTGTATCAAACTTAAATACACTTAAAGATGAAGAGCTTGAAGCATTTAGACAAGACTACTTCAACCGCACACCTGAACAGTTTGCTTTCAGTAAAGAACAAATGGTATATAACATTGAAAGCAATACATGGTACTCACTAGGCGTTAATGATTTTAATGGTGGTGCAGGCCCATTTCCTGTTTTAATAAAAGATGGTAAAGTGTGGCATATATCTGGAGAGGTTAAGGCTGCCATTCGTGTACCTGAAATTAGAGTAGGATCTATTAAAAACTAAATTATAATCACTTAAAGAATTATATTTAAGAAGAGCAATAACATTACTTCAATTATGTTGTTGCTCTTATTTTATATATATAATATCATTACCATTAAATTAAAAATAATTAAGTTAGGAGAAAATATGAAATTGTTATCTATATTAATGTTAGTAGTCCTCAGTATTTCTTGCTCTAAAAAAGAAATAGCTGATAGTGTTTATTTTAATGGAGACATTATTACGATGGATGACAGTAATCCACAAGCTCAAGCTGTTGCTGTTTTAGACGGAAAAATACTTGCTATTGGTGGAGTAGACGAAATAAAAAAATATATAGGAGCAAACACTCTCGAAGTTGACCTTGAAGGAAAAACACTTATACCGGGATTTGTTGACCCTCACAGCCATGTGTCGGGGGTAGGAATTTTAGCAATGACGGCTAACCTATACCCTGCTCCTGATGGTGGAATAAATAATATTAATGACATTGTAAGTGAATTAACAAAATATTATGAAACTAATCCTGCACTTTATGAGGAAACAGGCTACATAATAGGTTTTGGTTATGATGATGCATTACTTAAAGAAGGTAGACACCCAACTAAAGAGGATTTAGACAAAGCATTTGGTGACGTGCCCGTTTATTTAGTTCATCAATCAGGGCATTTGGGAGTTGCTAACAGTAAGGCATTAGAAAAGCTTAATATAAATGCTAGCTCAGAAAACCCATCTGGTGGAATAATACAAAGAGTAGCAGGAAGTAATGAGCCTAGTGGAGTGCTTGAAGAAAATGCTCACCTACATTCATTTTTCAAAATTTTTAGTACATCGGATGAGTTTAGTAAAGAAATTCTTTTAGGCGGAATGAAAACTATGGCATCATATGGATACACAACAGTGCAAGAAGGTCGTGCCACTGAAGAGCAAATAAACATTGCACGTTTGCTTGCTAATGAAAATAAAATTTTTCTTGACCTTGCCATTTATCCTGATGTTTTACTTGTTCCCGATTATCAAAAACATGTTAAAAAAGAATATGAAAATAATGTTCGAGTGGCTGGTGGTAAAATTACGCTCGACGGATCACCTCAAGGAAAAACTGCATGGAGAGATCGCCCTTATATTGTGCCACCTCATGGACAGAATAAAGATTATGTCGGCTACCCATCAATAGACAAAGAAACTCTTTTTAGAGAAATAGATAAAGCATTTGGATATGATATTCAAATTTTAGCTCATGCAAATGGAGAGGCTGCCATCGATTTACTTATAGAAGCCATTGCCTCTGCTAATGAAACTTATGGCATGAATGACAGACGACCTGTTTTAATACATGGTCAATTTACAAGAGAAGACCAAGTTTATAAAATAAAAGAAGAGAATATATTTCCTTCTTTGTTTCCACTTCACACATATTATTGGGGTGATTGGCACAGCACACAAACTATAGGCGAGCCAGGTGTTAATCACATCTCCCCTACTGGATGGTTTGCAGAAACTGCACAAATGTTTACAACTCATCATGATGCCCCTGTAACATTTCCAAACTCAATGCGTGTTCTTTGGGCAACTGTTAATAGAATATCTAGAACGGGTAAACAAATCGGCACCGAGCAACAAGTGTCTGTAATGGACGCACTAAAATCGATGACTATATGGAGTGCTTATCAATATTTTGAGGAGAACACTAAAGGGTCTATAGAAGTTGGAAAAGTAGCTGACTTTGTTATACTAACAGATAATCCTTTAACTGTTCCAAAATTAGATATTATAGATATTTATATAGTTGAAACAATAAAAGGTGGAAATACTGTATACAAAAATGAATCTATTTAAAATTAAATTAGCTATAGGGTATTAATTCTGCAAATAGAATTAATTATGAAAAATTATAGTCCATTAAAAAGCAACAGACTTAAAAGTGTTGGATTT
>CAMRCO010000050.1 GCA_947040945.1 uncultured Spirochaetia bacterium | reverse complement strand
CAGCACACGAAAACATAAATACTGCCATGAAAATAACAAGTATTTGTTTTAACTTTTTTGTCATAATATAACTCCTATTAAGTTTATTTTTTCCATTTACATAATTAATATTTTATGTAAATTTTTCTTTTATGTATACAATATAATAATTCGTTTTATAAATTCAAATAAAAAACGCATATTATATAACATATAATTTATATCGACATAACTATTATTTTTTTTAATGTTTTAATATTATATTATATTTTAATAATGTACTATTAAATTTTTTCACATAGTCTAATTATTAACCAACATATTCCGTAAATGTAATATAATAAAAAGTAGCTTATTTAAGGAAAATGCGTTTTAATCTTTATATGGATATTTTAGAAAAAACTATTTATGTTGTTGCCACTCCTATAGGAAACATGTCTGACATAACATATAGGGCTATTCACACATTAAAAAATGTTAGCTTCATTATGGCAGAAGATACTCGAGTTTCATCTAAACTTTTAAAGCATTATGAAATAAAAAAAGAAATGGTTTCTTATCACAGTCATTCCTCTGATGTCAAGCTAGAACAACTTTTATCAAGAGTTGAGAAAGGAGAGTCAGCTGCTTTAATAAGTGATGCTGGAACTCCTGCTATAAGCGACCCCGGTGTTGCTCTTGTATCAAAGGCTTTAGAAAGAAACTTGAATGTTGTCCCAATACCCGGTGTTTCTGCTTTCACAACTCTTTTATCTGTTTCAGGGCTTCCTGTTAATAATATGCTTTTTGTGGGTTTTCTTTCAAATAAGCCCGGTAAAAGAAAAAATCAATTAACAGCTCTTTATGAGAATGATAAAAAAATAATTGTTTTTTATGAGTCTGTTCATAGAATAGAGTCCTTTATAGAAGATGTATGTAATATCTTTGGAGACAATACTTCTATAGTTTTAGGCAGAGAACTTACTAAGTGTTTTGAGGAAATTATTAGAGACAATGCGAAAAACATAGTTGATATTTTTGAGAAAAAAGATAAAATCATTAAGGGTGAGTACTGTGTTGTGGTTGATAATAGATAAGCAAAATTTTACTTAAAAAAGTTTTAAAGTATGAGAAAATCTATCCGAAAATTAGCATGTAAGGAGTCATAACATGACAATAGATAAAGTTGGTGGCACAAATTATATACAGCCAAACAAGAATGCAAAACAAGTAGATAAAGCTTACAATGCTGGTGTAGACCGTGTTGAAATCTCTACTGAATCAAAAATTACTTCACAAAATGAATATTTACTAAATGTAATACGTCAAACACCAGATATAAGGGAAGACAAGGTTATTGAAGGTAAAGAAAAGCTTAATCTTTATATGAATGATGAGAATGCAAAAAACAATGCTTTAAATTCTTTAGCAGACTCATTAGCAGACTCTATTTTTAGTGTGGAAGATGACGAATAGTTAGTTCATACCTTTTGTAATTTTGTTTACAAACTCAACTCTATTTTTTACATTTAATTTTTCATATATATTAGCAACATGATTATTTACTGTGTTAAGAGATATATTTAATATAAGTGAAACATTTTTATTATTTTTTCCCTCAAGCAATAGTTTCGAAATTTCTTTTTCTCTTTTTGTAAGAAAACTCATTCCTACCTCCTCTAAACTATCAATATTTATCTTCTCTTTTTTGACAGATATTATCTTTAATGTATTTAAGAAGTACCAAAGAAAATAACCAAGCATAACAGTATTAAACCAAAAATAAAGTAATACAAAAAGTATATCTACTTTATTAATAATAGAGTTCCTCTCTGCTTTAGATTTATATAAAAAAAACAATAATGCTAGAGTTATAGTAAGAAAAGATATCAAGCTTAAAATCTTAAGTAGTAGTTTACTTGTTTTGTCTGTTATATTTCTATAGTTCTTAAACCCTATAAAAAATATTAATATTATAGATATAGAAAATAAAACAACTGATAGTATATAAAAATTATAATTTACAAGTATTCCCAAAATACCTATTAAAAAATAAAATATCGAAGAAAATATAAATACCATATTTTCTTTGACAGCCCACTTAATTTTTAAAAAATTAAACAAAAATAGTGGTATTATATAAATCATTAAAGCCATAATAACTGTCATATAAAAAATGATTAAACTATTTAATATTTCAGAATAAACAAAAAAGTGTGTACTAAATATTGTGTATATTTTAAGAGTTCGTATAAAAAATAACAAAGAAAACAATGCTAAAAAAAACAAATAATACTTTAACCACATAACTCTTTCTTGTCTATAATATAAAAAAGCGAATATAAAAGTAGAAAATCCTATTGAATATGATATTATGTATAATATTAAAAAAGAAAGACTTAATATTGTTGTCATAAAGTTATACCTTGAATGGAAGTAAAATAACTATATTGTGAAGATTATTTTCATTTTTATACCAAAAAGATCCTTTATGTTTTTTTATAATAGATGCTAAATTATATAGATAAATATTGTTTGTCATTGTATTTTTGTACTTTATAATCGGCTTCTTTGTTATATATTTTTTTATATCGTTTGGTATATCTTCTCCATTAAACTTTATATCTACTTTAGCAAATTTATCTTTTAATTTTTTTTTATCAGAAAATAAAGCTAAATCTTCTTTATAATCAATAATATCATATTCTATCTTTACTTTACTGCCTACTTTACTAGACAAATAAATATATATAAATAAGCTATATATTGAGTTTAATACTTTTTTTCTATCAATATAAACTAAGTCATCAAAATATCTTGTATTAGTATTTACTTTTAATTTTTTTGATGAAAGTAGCATTTGGCTTTCATCTAAGGCTTCTTTTATCAAAATAGATAAATTTTCACTGCTTTTTATAAGTTTTGTTTTTTTAGACTTAATATATAAGTAATCTGATGTACTTTCTATAATTTTCTCTATAAAAAAAATCTGTTTTAATATTACATTTTCTTTATCAGGTTTATTGGCATATTCTTTTATCAGTATATTGCTAGTTTTAATATCATATATAATTTGTGATAATATTCTTGATATAAGTTTATTATTGTTTTTTACGTTCATAATTTTTAATTATAACATTTAAATATATAAAAATCTATTTAAATAACTAAATTCATTTTTTAAATTCAATTATTAAATTCATATATTTACAAGTTATTAAAATGAATTCATAATTTATATGAATTCATTTTAAATAAGTTATTAACATTATTAACAAGTTATTAACAAGTTATGAGTTAATATATAATTTTATATATAAATCTATCTTTCAATATATAAAAGAATATTATATTATATATATATAATTTATTATTATTATTAGCATGTTTATAAGTTAATAAAAAATGCATATAAGAAGAAAGTCATAAAAAAGCTAAAAAAAGTCTTAATAACTTATTTGTAGTTCTCTAGTTATTTTGCCAATTCAATATGTGAATTTTTTTACTGAATTCATAATGCTTTAATTAATAGTTTAGTTGTTAATAACTTTAATAGTTTTTTATTGTTATTAACAAGTTATTAACAATTACGAGGAGATATACAATGAATATATTTTGTTTTACACAGCAAGGGTTAAAAAAACAAGTTAATACAGATGCTATGCTTGTTACAGGAGAGGGGTTTATATCAAACCCATGGATTATAAATGAGCAAAAAGAGTATAGCCATTATAATAAAACAGAAAGCGATAGATATATAGCTTTAGTGGCTGATGGGCTTGGTTCTCTATTTGCTTCAAAACTTTCTACTACAGTATTTAATAATGATTTTATAAATACTTTTGATTTAGTAGGAGAGCAAGAAATATTTTACTGGATTTCAGAGTCTTTTGTTAGGCTTGAATTAACAGCAGCAGCACAATCAAAGGATGACACCGAAAAATCAACAAGTGGGTCATCAATTGCTGGTATAATTCATTTTGAGCAAATAGGTACTTTTATATTTAATTCAGGTGATGCTAAGGTATATGCTCTTAAAAACGATAAAGTGAAATTAGTTAGTCGTGATCACTCTTTTGATGGTGTTCTTGAAAACTGTGCTTGTGCTGGCGGTGGGCATTATATCTCTATTGAAGGGGCATTACGTGACAGGACAGTGAGTTATTTTATTGTTACAGGTAGTTTTACAGAATACGCTAACTCAAAACATACCTCTATAGAAGATGTTATTTTAGACATAGCCAAAGATAAAGATAACTCTGAAAATATGATAAAAAAATTAAAAGAGATGTATAAAGACGCAGATGACAACTTTAGTATTATAGGTGTCATAAATTAATCTTTTTATAAAAATAATTTTTGCTATTATTTGTTTATCACTTTTTTCATGTCAAAAAAATAATAGTGAAAATTATGAAATAAAATATGAGCTATCAAAAGTAGAATACCCTTTAAGTATAAAAACAAAAGATAATAACTTAGTGCTAAAACAAGCTCCAAAAAAAGTTATTTCTCTTTCTCTAAATATTGATGAAATACTTGTAGAAATATCTGATACAAATCAAATACTTGCTTTATCATATCTTTCTACAAATAAAGCTCTTAGTAATATTTATGACAAAGTTGATACAAACACATTAACTATTTTTACTAATCCTGAATTAATTTTATCATTAAAGCCTGACCTCGTTTTTATAAGTTATTTTGCAAGCGAGGACATAAAAAATATTTTAATAAACTCTAACATTCCAATATATAATGTTCCAAACATTGTAAGCATTAATGAGCTAAAAGAAACAATTTATGAAGTAGGCAGTGTTTTAGACAAGCGTGCAAATGCTGTTAGTTTAATAAAACAAATAGATGATAAACTAAAAAATATAGAAGAAAAGGCATTAAAGCAAAAAGATAAAAAAAGAGTTTTGTATCTTTCTCTTTCAGGCTATACTTTAGGAAAAAATACGTCATTTGATGAGATAACAAAATATGCGAATGCTATAAATGTTGCTAGTGAGCTTGGAATAAATGGTTTTAGTGAAATGCCACTTGAGTCTTTACTAAAGGCAGAAATAGACTTTATTGTTCTTAGTGAGTATCAAATGAGCAAAAAAGAAGTTATGGACTATCTTTATGCTAAGCCTTTATATAATCAAGTTCGAGCTATAAGTAATGGAAATGTTATAGTAATGACGAATAAAGACCTTGTTTCTACCTCTCAGTACTTTATTAACGCCATTGAGTCGTTTTATATTGAAATAAACAATTAGTAACCTTAAAAATTAAGCTTGCATATACCGAAGTATTATAGAGTATTGTTTTTCTATAATTTTTTGGAGTTTATAATTATGAATGTTTTGAAAGTATTAATTTTATTATTTTTCATATCAATAAATATATCTGCACAAGGAGATGTCGCCAATACTGGTATGTTAGATGAACTTCTAAATTACTCAGAGTCTGGCAATGTTGATGGTGTTAGAAGTGTATTTTTAGATAGTAATGCTAAATCTATAATGGACTTAGGTGATCACTTAGGGCATACAGCTTTAATGCTTGCTGCTCGTGAAGGAAATGAATCCGTGGTTCTTTTTCTTTTATCACAAGGAGCAAATATTAACCTAACATGTGTGCATGGGGACACTGCATTAATTTATGCATCAGATGGTGGTTACATAAATATAGTTTCATATTTAGTAGCTAATAATGCTGATGTTAATGTTCAGGTTAATAACGGTGCTACAGCTCTTCTACAAGCATCAGGTCGTGGATATCACTCAATAGTTTCTATACTTATAAATGCGGGTGCGGATATTAATGTATTTGGTATTTACACAGAAAACGGTAGTCTTTATCCTAACATGACACCACTTATGGTTGCGGCTTTTAATAATCATGATTTGGTTGTTGATACACTTTTAAACAGTGGTGCTAACATAAATTATATAAATGAATTTAGCTCAACTGCTTTACTTTATGCGATAGGTCAGAAAAATATGGATATAGCTTTTATACTTTTAGAAGCAGGTTCTGATGTAAATATAGCAGGTATATTTAAATCTTATGCAAACATAAGTCCACTTGCATTAGCTGCTAGTAATGGTTTAGATGATTTAATTTCACCACTATTAATAGCTAAGGCAGATATAAACTTTAAAATGAAAGATGGTAGAACTGCTTTAATGTGGGCAGCTATTGGAGGACATTCTGAAATTATATCAAAACTTATTCGATTTAATGCTGACATAAATATACAAGACATTGATGGAAAAACAGCACTGATACTTGCCACACAAAGTGGAAAGCTCAATGCTGTAACAACATTAGTCGAAAGTGAAGCATATATTAATACTCAAGATAAAAATAAGAAAACAGCTTTAATATATGCTATGGAAACAGGGAGCGTAGACTTAGTTAATATTTTAACTAAAAGAAGCTTAGTTTATAGATAATTTATTTTAATGAGTCTAACTTAATATCGCTTGCAAAGTAAAATAAAGCTTCAATTTCTGCTGCAATATTTACATCGTGTATTATACAGTTTGATGTTTCTGTTAGTTTTATTGGTGCAAAATTTAGAACACCTTTTATTCCAGAATTACATAAAACATCAAACATGCGTTGTGCCTCAAGGTCAGGAACTGTAAGTATTGCTATTTCTATTTTGTTATCGACAATATAGTCTTGAAGCTCTTCTATTGGTAATACTGGTACTTTAGCTTCTTTATTAATTTTTTCATTGTTATGATCGAATGCTGCTATTATTTCTATAGACTCATTCTTAAATCCTCTATAATCAATTAAAGCTTTACCAATTTTTCCATATCCTATTAAGACCACTTTGTTTGATATTTTTTTACCTAAAATTTTATTTATTTGCTCAAGTAAATCATCTATATTATATCCACCTTTTTTACTGCCGTATATACTAAATGAAGAAAAATCTTTTCTAACCTGAACAGATGTTATACCTATAGCATCTCCTAAGTTGTTTGAGTATGCTTTAATAAATCCAAAATTTTTCATTCTTTTGAGAGCATTTTTATATTTTAACAGTCTCATTATTTGTGTTCTTCCTATCATAATTAAATCCTTTATGTTCTTTTTATATTTTGTTATTAATATTAGCATAAAAATAATATTTGTCAATAATACATTATAAATATATTCACGCTATAGCATGTTCTTTTTTTATATATTTATTAATATTAACATAAAATAATATTTATAAATAATACATTATAAATATATTTATGTTACAAAAAATATAAATATAAATTATTATAGTAATCTAGTTGTTTAAGTCTGAGATATTAATTTTCTATATACATTAATATTTAAATTTTTAATGAACTATTTTTTTATTTATTTTTGTATAAAGTATTGTTTGTTTATTAATTTTATGATAACATAATAATAGGATATTTGAATTTTAATAGGAAGGAGAAAAAAATGAGTAACAGAGGAGAATGGGGAAGTCGTACTGGCTTTATTCTTGCCGCTATAGGATCAGCGGTTGGCTTGGGTAACATATGGCGTTTCCCTTATGTTGTAGCTTCTAATGGAGGCGGTGCTTTTATGGTAGTTTATTTAATAGCTATTATAACAGCTGGAGTTCCTATAATGATTTTAGAGTTTACTATAGGTCATAAAATGAGACGTAGTGCTCCTTTATCATTTAAGGCATTAAACCCTAAATGGGAATGGTTAGGTTGGTGGCAGGTGTTTACATCTTTTGCTATCACAATTTATTATGTAGTTATTATTGGATGGTCACTACATTATGCTATGACTTCACTTATGGGTCTTGGTTGGGGTGCTGATACTTCTACGTACTTTTTTAGTGAATACCTAAAATTGTCTGATGGACCTTTTAGTTTAGGTGGACTTACTATGGGAGCTTTTATACCACTACTTATTGTTTGGGCTATAATTTATTTTGTACTTGTTCGTGGTGTTTCTGGCGGTATTGAAAAAGCAAACAAGATTTTAATGCCTACGCTTTTTATAATGGTTCTTATAATTTTATTTAGAGGACTAAGTTTACCCGGTGCTTTAGCTGGTATAGACTATATGTTTAAACCTGACCTAAGCAGAATTGCTGACCCTAATGTTTGGGTTGCAGCCTATGGGCAGGTATTTTTTAGTTTATCAGTAGCATTTGCTATTATGATTACTTACTCTAGTTATTTACCTGAAAAGTCTGATATTAATAATAATGCATTTTTAGCTTCTTTTGCTGATTGCGGATTTAGTTTACTTGCTGGTCTTTGTGTTTTTACAATACTAGGACACATGGCTTTCACTGAAGGTAAAGCTGTTGGTGATGTTGCTACAGCAGGTGTTGGGCTTGCTTTTATTGTTTTCCCACAAGCAATTAATGCTCTACCCGGGCTAAATGAATTATTTGGGGCATTGTTTTTCTTAACTTTAGCATTTGCAGGTTTTACATCAGCGATATCTATTAATGAAGTTATAATAGCAGCAGCTATTGATAAATTTAATTTAACAAGAAAAAAAGCTGTAACAATTATAATTTTAATTGCAGGTACTGTATCAATAATTTTTGCTACAGGAGCAGGACTTCATATACTTGATTTAGTTGACCATTATGTAAATGAATATAATATTGTTTTATCTGGATTAATAGAAATTGTTTTATTAGGATGGGTATACAAACTTGCTAGACTTAAAGATCATGCTAACTCTGTTAGTGATTTTAAGATTGGCATGTGGTGGGATATATGTTTAAAATATCTTACTCCAGCATTACTTATTATTATGATAGTGTTAAAATTAAAAACAGATATAACAAACCCTTATAGCGGTTATCCTCAAATAGCACAAATTGTATTTGGTTGGTCTATACCTTTTGTGGCATTAATTTTTGGTTTAATTTTATCTAAAATAGGAAACAAAGAAATAAAGTAAGTTTTTTTAAGGAGATAATAATATGTCAAGTGAAGCATTTGCGTTTATGGTTTTTAGCTTAGTTGCCTCATGGGGTGGATTTGCTTTCTTTTTAGTTATAGCAATGACAAAAAAAGTTAAATAACTTATAAATTTTAAACAAAAAAGGGTATGTAGTATTTGCTACATGCTCTTTTTTTTTTATGCTTTTAAATAACGTAAGACATATCTTCATTATTCATATTAATAAAAAATATAGAATATTTTGGCTTTTTTAGAAAAAAAAATTGTTTAACTAAATTTATGAAATAAAAATAGAGGAGTTTTTTATGTCTGGCAATACAAACATAGTTTTAATGGAAGGCAGATTAACTAGAGACCCATCATTTAGTAAAACAAAAAATAATAAATCCATTTGTAAATTTTCTCTTGCTAACAATAGATATTATTATTCTGAAAATAAATTAAATAATGATGTGTCTTTTTTTAACTTTGTATCTTGGGGGAGTTTAGCAGAAAGAAGTGCTTCAAAATTACATAAGGGATCTCATGTTTTTATTACAGGCGAGATTAGGGAAAATAGTTATATATCTAAAACAGGGGATAAAAAAAATAGCATATATATATTAGCTTTGGATATTAAATTCTTGGATAAAACTAATACAATAAACACAAACATATTGACTTCAAAATCATTTTCAAAAAATAATATAAATGACTCGATAGAAGATAAACTTGAAATAAATTTTTAATATTACTATTGAATATAAATTCACATTGCTATATATTTTGAATTATCATAAATTAACAATGAAGGGGTATTTTATGGAAAAATTTTTCAAGCTTAGAGAGAATGGCACTAATGTTAAGACTGAAGTTATGGCAGGTATTACAACATTTATGACAATGGCTTATATACTTGCTATAAATCCGAGCATATTAAGTGTAACAGGTATGGATGCGGGTGCAGTTTTTACAGCGACAGCATTATCATCAGTAGTGGCGACACTTGTAATGTCACTTGTAGCAAACTTGCCATTTGCTTTAGCACCTGGTATGGGGCTTAATGCCTTTTTTGCTTTCACAGTTGTTTTGGGTATGGGTTATACTTGGCAAACAGCTTTAACTGCCGTCTTTCTTGAAGGTATTTTATTTTTAATACTTACAATATTTAATGTACGTGAAGCTATAGTTAACAGTATTCCTATGAATCTTAAAAAAGCGATATCTGTTGGTATAGGTTTTTTTATTGCTTTTATAGGATTGCAAAATACTGGCATTATAGTAAACAATGAGGCTACTTTAGTAAGTATTGGAAGTATTTCTAATCCTTCTGTTTTACTTGCTTTTGTAGGTATTGTTATAATGTCATTACTTTTAGCATATAAAGTAAGAGGGGCATTATTAATTGGTATTCTTTTAACAACTATTTTAGGAATACCTATGGGAATAACTAAGTTAAGTCCAGATGCTAGTTTTTTCCCCCCATCACTTGCACCAATAGCTTTTCAATTTGATTTTTCACAGGTGTTTAGTCCAAATATTATAATTGTTTTGTTCACATTTTTATTTGTTGATATGTTTGATACTGTAGGCACTCTTGTTGGAGTTTCTACTAAATCTAAAATGCTTAATCCAGATGGGAGCATTCCAAATTGTAAAAGAGCATTATTTGCTGATTCTATAGGAACTATTGTTGGTGCATGTCTTGGAACATCAACTGTAACAACATACGTAGAAAGTGCTGCAGGTTGTGCTGAGGGTGGACGTACAGGACTTACAACATTGGTTGTTGCTATCTTGTTTGCTATGTCATTATTCTTCTCCCCAATATTTTTAGCAATACCATCAGCAGCCACTGCTCCAGCTTTAATGCTTGTAGGACTTTTTATGATAAGCCCTATTAAAGAAATAGACTTTGATGATTATACAGAATCTATTCCATCTTTCATTTGTTTATTATTTATGCCACTAGCATATAGTATAGCTGATGGTATAGTGTTTGGTATACTTTCTTATGTATTAATAAAAGTTTTTTCAAAAAAAGGAAAAGAAGTGTCAACACTTACATGGGTGTTAGCATTGCTTTTTATAGTAAAATTAACTTTACCTTTAATTCAAGGTTTAATAATTAATTAGATTATTTTAAGTTTTAATATAAGTAAAAGGCATCTTTAATATTATTTTAAGATGCCTTTTTATTATTTTAGTTTTCTTGTTTTAAGATTTCTTTATTTTTATTAAAGACTTCTTGAATATTATCAAATACTTCTTTATCTGACACAATATCATATGCTGTAGCTGCTAGTATTTTTGCTGCATATATAATAGCATTATACGCTTCTTCTGTTTTTCCAGCATCACGAAATGCATCTGAATGTGAAGGAGTTCCTTCTTTTACAAAAGCTATTCTTATACAAGAACCCGGAAGTGTATACATAACATTACCAAAATCGGCAGATCCTGTTTTTTCACGAGAAGGTTTTATATTTGGAGCATTTACAAGTTTAGCATTATTCATAATAAGATCATTAAGTGGTAATACTGGAACTCTGCTATAAAGAGCTTTAGTTTCTATTATCTCTTCAGTTGTTTCAGTCATTATAGCAGCACCCTTAGCAACATTTTTTACACGTTCAATTACAGTATCTAAATAATCTTTATTATATGATCTTACATACATACCAAGTGTACTTAATTTAGGAACAACATTGGCAGCTCCACCAGCATTTAATATAGTATAATGTATTCTAGTGTCATCTTTAACATGTTCTCTTAAAAATTCAATTCCTTGAAAAAATAATAAACAAGCATCAAAAGAGCTTCTTCCTTTTTCAGGAGCTAAAGCTGCATGAGAGCTTATACCATGAAAGTTAATTTCAAATGCCGACATAGCAAGTGATTTTATATCTACAGATGTATCAGGAGCACTATGCATCATAAATGCTACATCTATATCCTTAAAACATCCTTTGTCTAACATTTGTACTTTGCCACTAGTAGTCTCTTCAGCAGGTGTTCCATATACAACAATATTAAAATTTAATCCTTTAAGTATTTCTTTTAATGCTATTGCTGTTGCTAGTATAGTTGGTCCTTGCATATGATGTCCACAAGCATGCCCCAAATTCTCTAAAGCATCATATTCACATAGTAAGCCTATTGATGGGCCACCACTACCAACTTTATATGTAGCTCTAAATGCAGTTTCTAATTCTGCTATACCAAGTTCAACCTCAAATCCATTTTTTTTAAGATAGTCAGATAATAATTTTGAGCTTTTATATTCTTTAAGTCCAAGTTCTGGATTATCAAATATATAATCCGACATTGAAGTCATATCTTTTTTTATAGAATCTATATAACTAAATAATTTTTCTTTCATGATCGTACTCCTGTATTTATAATATTAAAAAGGTCCGTAATTAATTGCATGAGCTATTGTAACAAGTATTATACCAGTAACTACCCATATCAAGAATAGCCGCCACATAAATTTTATCCATTTGTCATAACCTATATTTACTATACCAATAAAACCCATTACAGCACTTGATGTAGGTAGTACATAATTACTTAATCCATCACCAAAGTTAAATGCTAAAACAACAGTTTGTCTTGTCATACCAACAATATCACCTACAGGAATCATTATGGGCATAGTAGCAGCAGCTTGACCGCTTCCTGATATTATGAGTCCATTTATTAAAAGTTGCATAACAAACATTGTACCAGCTCGTGCATATACAGGTACTAAAGATAATGCTTGGGCAAGATAATAAACGGCAGTATCTAATATTAAACCATCAGCTAATACTCCAGATATAGCCCTTGCAAGACCAACTATTAAAGATCCAAAAATTAATCCTTTAGCACCATTTATAAATTCTTTAGCAGTATTATTTATGCCAAGTCCTCCAATTAGACCAGAGAGAATTGCCATCCAAACAAAAATAGTCATATTGTCAATAAGATCATATTTTAACTTAGCACCACCATATACTATAGTGACAAAACCACCAAGCATAACTAATCCAACAAGAGATTGTCTTATAGTCATATGTTCATATTCATTCATTAAATTGTCATTAGTAATGGTACTTTTTTTAGCCTCTATCTCCATTTCTTTTACAACGCTTAATTCAGGATTTTTTTTGACTTTTCTTGCATACTGTATTAAGTATATATTTGTAACTATTAAAAATACTACCCAAGAAATAAATCTATATCCAAAACCTGAAAATAAAGGCAAGCCTGCCATAGCTTGTGCTACTCCTGTGGTCATTGGATTAAAAGTTCCTGTACTGAAACCTATACCACCACCTAATAATATCATAGCGACACCAATGATAGCATCATAACCCAATGATCGAGCAATTATAACACCGAGTGGTGCGAATGCAATAAATCTATTAATAGACTGGGTCATACAAGCAAAAGCAAATATGGTTGTAAGTGCTGGGATTATTAGAAATTCTTTATTTAAAAAGAGTTTGGAAAGCTTAGTAGTAAATGCTTGAAAAAATCCTGTTTTAATTATAATACTAAAAGTACCACCTGCGATTAATATTAGTATCATCATGTCACTGGTTTTAATTAAGCCATCGACAAGCCTTCTTGGTATGCTTAATAAACTAACACCAGCTTTTGGTACAAAATTAAACTCTTCAACAACAACAACTTCTTGTCCTGTCTTCTCGTCTATAATTCTAGTAAACTCACCTGCGGGGATAACCCAAGTAAGTATAGCTGTTATTATAACAATTGATATTATAATAACATAAGCATGAGGCATCGTAAACTTAATCTTGTTTTTTAAATTCATCACAAATATACTCCTAATAGTAATATTAATAAGTATAGTTAAAAATATATGTTAGTCAATACTAAACTATTAAAAAAGTTATTAATTTAAGTATTTATTATTTAATTTGATAAATAATGTCTATTACAGTTCCATCCCTATACTCCACTACTCCAACAATTTTATCTGTATAAGAAACTTTACTTGGGATGCCTGTAAGTGAAATAATTTCTTCATACACTTCTTTTATGTTTCTTGTTTCTATATTGTTGTTATTAAGCTTTTCTTTTAAGTCATCTCTTTTAGGGTTCACACATATACCTCTATCTGAAACTAATATATCAACACTTTCACCGGGTGTTACAATATTTGTTACTTTGTCGGTGATGATAGGCATTCTTTTTCTTATTGAAGGCACTGTCATTAATGTTATTTTAGCTCCAGCTGCTGTGTCGGGAGCCCCACCCAATGCACCCATAATCATGCCATGAGAACCTGTTATTGAGTTTACATTAAAGTCGATATCTATTTCTGTAGCCGACAACATCATCATATCTATTTTATGTGCTACACAACTTCTATTATGTGGATTAGCATACATAGAAGCAGACATTTCTATGTAGCCATCATTTTTAGCAATTTCATTTGCTATACTACCATCAAATGTTTGTATATCCAAAAGGCTTTCAAAAAATCCTTCTTTGTATAATTCAAATAAATATGCGTTTATACCACCTGATGCAAATGATCCTTTTATATTATTTTTTGCCATATAATCTTTTAAGAACATAGAAACAGCTAAAGATGCTCCACCTGAACCTGCTTGAAAAGAAAATCCATTTTTAATTGCATCGCAAGCTATTAGTACTTTGGCAGCATTTTCTGCTATAAGAAGTTCTGTTGGATTTTTTGTTATTCTTGTAGCTCCTGATGCTATAAGATTAGGGTCTCCTAAAGAGTCTACAACAACAACATAATCAACATATATTTCAGGAATTGATATTCTTTTAAGTGGATATTTTACTAAGTTATCAGTTATGGCTACAACTTTATTTGCATATAAAGCATCAATCATAGGATACCCCATAGCTCCAAATGCACTTTTACCTTCACTACCATTCATATTTCCTTCTTCATCACAAGCAGGTGCACCTATAAAAGCAATATCTATTTTTACCTCACCTGCTTCAATAGCACGAGCACGGCCACCATGTGTTCTAAATATAACAGGTTTTTTTAGTACATTTTCAGTAGATATTTCTTTTGCAAGATTTCCTCTTAGTCCTGATGTATGCAATGATGTTATAACACCAAGCTTAATATAATGCAGTAAATTCTCATGAGCATTTGTGAAAGAGGATGAGCATATAGAAATATCTTTTATACCCATTTCATATATTGTTTCTATTACTGCCATCATTACACCATCTCCATTTCTTAGATGATGATGAAATGATACTGTCATGCCGTTTTTTAATTCTGATTTTTCTATTGACTCTTTTATTGATAAGCAAAGTTTTTTAGTATTTGGTTTTGAGAATGCATTTTTTCTAGTGGCTGTGTAGGATGTATTTTCAATATTTGCAAAAGCTCCCATATATGGTTTTACATTTCCATATCCCTCTATATATTCTGGTAAATTAATACCTAAACTATTTTTTATCATAAAGTATCCTTAAATTAGAAGTCTTGCTTTTTTTGCTAACTCAATTATTTTTTTTGCTTTTTCTATTACAGGTACATCTATCATTTTTCCTTCTAATGATATTACTCCACCGTCTTTTATATTTTTTGATGCTTCTATAATTTTTAGTGAGTAGATTATATCTTCTTCTTTTGGAGTATAGGCTTTATGCAAAATAGATATTTGGCTTGGGTGTATGCAAGCTTTTCCTGTAAAACCTAGGCTTCTTGAAAACTCACATTGTTTATAAAAAGCATCTGTGTCATCAATATTTGTATAAACTCCATCAACAGAAGCAACTCCCGCAATGTTTGCCTCTAGCACTATTTTACTTCTCGCATAAAGAAGTTCAGTTTCTTCTTTTGATCTATCTATTCCTAGACTTCTTGTAAAGTCTTCTATTCCAAATGAAATACCAATTACTCTTTTTGATGCTTTTGCTATACTTAATGCATTGTAGACTGCTATTGGTGTTTCTAGTGCTGCTGCTATTTTTACACTTCCTTTTTCAATATTGTTTTTCTCTTCAAGTTTTGTAAGATAATCATCAAGCTCTTTTATATCTAACTCACCTTCACACATAGGAAGCCTTATATTTTTAAGCCCAGCTTCTACAAGATATTTTATATCATCATACCCAAACTCTGTGCGTATTCCATTTACACGGGCAAAAATTGGAGTCTCCCCATAGTCTATAGTTTTTAATGCCTCAATAAGTAGCTCTCTTGCATCTTCTTTTTCAGCCAAAGGAACAGCATCCTCAAGATCAAATATTATAGCGTCTGGTTTAAATACTAATGTATTATATAAAATTTTTGGAATATTAGCTGGTGCAAACAACCATGACCTTATACTTAAAAAGTTATTCATTATATAGATTCCTTTAATGCTCTTTTTATCGCCATTCTAGTTCTAGCTCTTATAACAAAATCTAATGCCCCATAATCTTGAACATAAATATTTACGCTACTTAAATTAAATTCATTTATAACATCCAAAACAGCTTTTTCTATTTGTGATTTAAACATATGCAAAACTGTAGATTTTATTTCTATTTTTATATCATTAGACTTTGTTAGACTTACCTCTATAATTGCGTCATCTGATATTTTTTTTTCAGTCATAATATAACTCCTCTAATAATTTATAAATTAAATAGATTTAACTTTCATTTTGCAAGTCTTTTTTATTTTTATTAAATTCATCTATAACTTTATTAAATATTTCTTTATTTGATATTATATCATAAGAAGTTGCTGCAAGTATTTTCGCGGCATATATAATAGCAGCATAAGCTTCTTCTGTTTTCCCAGCTTTAAGGAACTCTTCAGAATGTGCTGTTATACCTTCTTTTACGAATGCCACTCTTATACAAGAACCGGGAACTGTATACATAACATTACCAAAGTCTGTAGAGCCTGTTTTTTGACGTGGAGGTTTTATATTAGGAGCATTCAGAAGTTCCGCATTATTCATAATAATATCATTAAGTGATAATACGGGAACTTTACTGTAAAGAGATTTAACTTCTATTATTTCATCAGTTGTTTCAGTCATCATAGCAGCACCATGAGAAATATTTTTTACACGTTCAATTACAGTATCCAAATAATCTTTATTATATGATCTTACATAAAGAGAAAGTGTGCTAAGTTTAGGTACAATATTGGCAGGCCCACCAGCATTTAATACTGTATAATGTATTTTTGTATCTTCTTTAATATGTTCTCTTAAAAATTCAATACCTTGAAAAAATAGTATACAAGCATCAAAAGAGCTTTTTCCTTTTTCAGGAGCTAAAGCTGCATGAGAGTTTACTCCATGAAATCTAATTTCAAATTTTGACATAGCAAGAGACTTAACATCAACACATGTATCAGAAGCCCCATGCATCATTAATGCAATATCTATATCATTAAAGCATCCTTTTTTTAACATTGCTACTTTACCACTAGTGCTTTCTTCAGCAGGTGTTCCATATATAATAATGTTAAAGTTTAAATCTTTAAGTGTTTATTTTAAAGCCATTGCTGTTGCTATTATAGCAGAGCCTTGCAAATGATGTCCACATGCATGTCCTAAATTTTCTAAAGCATCATACTCACATAGTAAGCCTATTGAGATACCACCACTACCAACTTGATATGTCGCTTTAAATGCCGTATCTAATTCAAGAATACCAAGTTCAACCTCAAATCCATTTTTTTGAAGATAATCACAAAGTATTTTTGAGCTTTTATATTCTTTAAGTCCAAGTTCTGGATTATCAAATATATAGTCTGATATTGAAGTCATATCTTTTTTTATAGAGTCTATATAACTAAATAGTTTTTCTTTCATTTTTATAATCCTTATACTTTATATTAAAAAGGTCCATAGTTCATAGCATTAGCTATTATTACTAATATTGTTCCTGTAACTACCCATATTAAAAATAATTTCCACATGAATTTCATCCACTTATCATATCCGATATTTGCCATGCCTAAGAATCCCATTAAAGCACTTGATGTAGGTAACACATAGTTACTAAATCCATCA
>CAMRCO010000049.1 GCA_947040945.1 uncultured Spirochaetia bacterium | reverse complement strand
CTTGTAATTCATTTGGATAATAAATAGAATCTAGTATTTTTATTGAGCCATCTCTGTCAACAATTAAAATACCACCATCAATATTATTACTTGGTTGGTATAGACGGCTTGGTTGCATTCCTAAAGTAATCGCTTTTAATATTTTATTCATCCTATCTCTATAAAAAAATTCTGTTTGTTGCTGTACCTCACAAGGATTTAACTCTATTACTTTTTGAATCAAAGTACAGATATCTTTAGTTTCTAATTTATATGATAATAATAATAATTGCCCTAATATGTTTTCAATATCACTATCAATCATTCTTAAATTGTGTGAAAATTGTTTTGATGTAACACCAATAAATTGAAATTGACCACCTTTACTTGTTGTATGATGATACCTATCTTTAAGCTTTGTTCTTGTTTTAATATTATTAATATTTTGTATTTCACTTAAATCTAATCCTTTGATTTGATACTTGAAATCAGTATGGCTTGATGCATTTAAGAGAGTAGACAAATTACCTAATTTTGATTTAATTGAATAGCTTAATTTTTTTGGCACTTGATAGTTAGGGTCTATGATTTTTAGTGATAAATCATTTTTTATATGAGAAGGTGCTTTTAATACAATATTATGTTGTGCTAAAATATTGTAAACTTTATCAATAGAAAAAGTACCTGATGAGTTTATGACTGTATTAAAAATATGATTAACTAAATTTGTTAATTCTAATTTATTCCATGAATAACTGTTATTTTGTATTATAAAGTCAATAGTTTCTTGATCGTTTGAAATAGTAAATTCAATTTCATTTGCATGAATATCATACTTATAAACAGATATAAGTTTATAAGAATCAAGTTGTTGATTTAATTGTGCATTATATATAGCTATATTATCTTGAGTAAGTAATTTGAAAAAAGAATAAACCTCACTCCACTCGCCTTTATTCATTGTCATTATTAATCCTTATGAAAGTTAATTAAATGTTTATACATATATTTAGCGAGAGATTCAATTACAGGAATACAAACTGAGTTTCCAAATAATTTATATTGTTGTGCATTACTGATTGATTCAGGAAAACTAAAGTTATCACAACCTCTCTCATCAATAAAAGCATAGTTGATAAAACCTTGTAATTTACCCCATTCTTTAGGAGTCATGTGTCTTATATGCTCGGAGTTGATGGGTGTTTTTTTACCCTTAATTTGGATTCCTGTGATGTTTTCTTGATAGTCATAAACTAAATTTCGTTCTTTGCCTGAACCACCTGTTGCAAGAATTACATTCGCAATATTATTTGTTTTCTTTAAATTTACTATTTCATAACCAAAACCATTACCTTTAGATTCATGTTTTTGACGATGTTTTTTTAATGTTTCATAATAGCCTTCTGCGATATAAAATTTCGGATCTGCATGAACCTCTAATAAGTCATTTAAATCATTGTACATTGTAATATCATTTCTGGATATTGGTAGACTATCAAAAATATAATCACTTGGAACATCTTTTTTATCAAAGCCCATTATATAAGTTCTATTTCTATTTTGAGGAATCCCAAAATTTTTAGCATTCCTAATAAAATTAGATCGGTCAAATTGAATCGATATTCCATTATCATAAGTGCCGATAACATGATAATCTAATTCTTGAATAAGTATATTGAGAATTGTTTGGAAAGTTTGACCTTTATTGTGACTTATCAAACCCTCAACATTTTCTAATAAAAATGCTTTAGGTCTAGTTTCTTTAATAATATCAGCAACATCAAAAAATATTGTCCCCCTTGTTACGTCAAGAAAGCCCTCACGCTTACCAGCTATACTAAATGCTTGGCAAGGGAAACCAGCTAATAAAATATCATAGTCTATTTGTTTAACCTTATATTTAAAATCGTCCGATGTAACATCATTTTGAGGGTTATCTCCAAATAAGTGAGTGTATGTTTGACAAGCATAAGTATCAATTTCAGCAGATAATACATGTTTAAATTTTTTCACTAACTCAAACCCTCTTCTAATACCACCAATTCCAGCACATAAATCAATAAAGGTAAAAGTTTTATTTTGTTGTTTGGTTATATTTGTCTGTGTTACTTTGGGTTTTGAAAGGGTTTCTGTTCTCATTTATTATCCTCTATAAAGATAAAATATATTTGGCATTATAACATATATTTAATAGATTGTCTATTTTTTACTAAGCACAAACCTTATTATGTTCAGGATTGTTTAACATATAAAATATTTCAAGGTGGTTTTAATACTAACAAACATGAATGTAACTTAAGTGTCAGCTTTACGTCTTTACCTCTGTGATGGCAGAAACAGAAATATTTTATTTACAACCCCATTTCTTTTTTAATTCTCTCAATCTCTTCTATACTAAGTTCCGTTGTTTCTAAAATTATATCTATATCAATATTTCTTTTAAGTAATTTTTTAGCCATTTCAATATTTCTTTCTTGCTTAGCCCTGTCAACCGCATGAGCTTTATCTACATCAAACCTCGGCTTAAGCACCTCGTAAGTTTTGTATTTGCTATTTTAGTGAATAAGCGTCATGTATTTATTTTCATCCAAGCTGTAATAAGTTTCGTCCGATAAAATTATATGATCCATTACCTCAATTCCAAATGACTGGCAGGCATGGTAAAGCCTGTTCGTAAAATCAAAATCTTCGGGACTTAACGTAAGACTTAAATCGCTGTCGACTCCTTCGTTGGGGTGATTGTGAGCGAGAAAAACTTTTTTTGATTTGTGAATTACAGCTGTGCTGAAAATGTCAACAGGGTCGATAATCATTCTGTTTTCAGCTCCAATGGCTGCGATATAAATGCAAGAAACATAACCGACCGCATCGACGCCCATTATCCCACTTCCAGTGCGCAAAGCGAAAGTGTTCCTGATTCTTAAGCTCATATTGTTCATAGTTGAGCATCTCTCTAAATATTTTAGAAGCCTGCTGTGTATTTTCACATTTAACTGACGTTTCTATTCTAGTTGTTGGAATTAAAATTTTCATTTCTTTGGGCATATTAAAATACTTGGAAGCAATTAGAATAACATAATATATTAAAGAATAAAACTTTCAAGATACATCCCAACAAGTAAGACAATATCTCAAATTTTTGATTAATAAAAAATAAAAAAAGTTAGGATAACATAATAAAAAAGTATATAGAGAGTTTTAGAATTACCGAAAATTATTATGTAATGATGAGATAATATATTTTAAGGAGTGTATTTATGAAAGAAGTAACAGTAACAAAAGCAGAAATCGTGAAAGCAATAGCAAGAGCAAAAAAAATTGAGAAGCTTATCAAAAGGCTTAAGTCTGCTTAAAATAGTATGAATGTAAAATATGCTAGAGCGGAGGCTCTTAATTTACTTAAAAAAGAAAATGGTAATTATAAGACGGTAGCACTTGAAGTCGACATGCTTCTTGCACATGTACTTAATATTGATAGGGTAGGGCTTATCACTAAAGATGAGTATGTGCTTGAAACGGAGGAGCTTAAACGATTTTTTGAGCTGTGTGAGAGACGAGTAAATTTTGAGCCTATAGCATATTTGGTGCATAAAAAAGAGTTTTACGAACTCGAGTTTTATGTTGATGAGAATGTTCTTATTCCTCGACCTGAAACAGAAACTCTTGTCGAGTTAGTTATCCCCCATATAAAAAATAATTATAATATAGTAGACATAGGCACAGGTAGCGGTGCTATCGCTTTAACTATTGCTAAACTTTGTAATAATATAGAAGTAACAGCAATAGACATAAGTGAAAATGCTTTATGTGTCGCTAAAAAAAATGCGATGAATATTTTGGGTAAAAATAATAATGTGCATTTTATATGTGCTGATGCGCTTAATTATACTCCAAATAAAAAATTTAATATTCTAGTATCAAACCCACCTTATGTTTCTTTTAATGATAAAAATAGTTTAGATAAAGACCTGTCTTATGAGCCAAGTGTCGCATTGTTTGCTCTAGACGATGGACTACATTTTTATAAAAGCCTGCTTAAAAATATTGATATGTATTTGCATAGTGGCGGTAAATTCTTTTTTGAAATAGGCTATAATCAAGGAGACGCTTTACTTGAAGTGTGCAGAGAGTATAAACTTCAAAATGTTTTTATAGAAAAAGACTTAAGCCTTCATGACAGATTTTTAATTTGTGATAATTATGTAGGCACTTGATTTTAAGATTGCTATCAAATATAATAATGCAATACATTTATTTAGGAGTTATTAAATGAAAGTTTTTATAAGTGCCGACATTGAAGGCGTTACAACTACTAGCGAGTGGATGGACACAACTGTTGGTAGCGTAACTTACCCAATACATGCTAAGCAAATGAGTTTAGAAGTTCTTGCTGCTTGCGAAGGGGCGATTGAAGCAGGAGCTACTGATATTTTAGTAAAAGACGCACATGACAGTGGCGCGAATATAGATTTGACAATACTGCCAGAATGTGTAAGAGTTCACAGAAAATGGAGTGGACATCCTTATTCAATGGTTGATACAATTGATAACACATATGATGCTCTTATGTTTGTTGGATATCACAGTGCGGCAAGTAAGGCTGACAATCCACTTTCTCATACAATGAATACAAAATTAGTTTACATAAAAATGAATGACGCCATTATAAGCGAGTTCACACTTCACAGTTATGCAGGAGCTTATGAAAAAGTGCCTACTGTGTTTTTGTCGGGAGATTCAGGGCTTTGTGAATATTCACAGTCTATGGACCCTGCTCATCCATCTCTTATTACAGTGGCGGTAAAAGACGGTCAAGGGGCAGCTACAATAAACAATTCTCCAAGTCTTATGGTTAAGGCTATAAAAGAGAATAGTGCTAATGCTCTTAGGCAAAATCTTAAAAACGCACTTATAAAATTACCAAATAAGTTTAAGGTTGAAATATGCTATAAAGAGCATACTACAGCATATAAAATGTCATTCTACCCTGGAGTTAAACTTCTAAACGACAACACAGTGGTGTTTGAAAATGATAATTATTTTGAAGTTTTAAGAACACTTAAGTTTATACTATAAAAAAATGTGAGATATTTATGAATAACGATACTGCCAAAAATAGAATTGAAGAACTTGTAGGTTTAATAAATTATCACAGTAATTTATACTATAATGAAAGCACAAATGAAATTGAAGATTATGAGTATGATTTACTTTTTCGTGAACTTGAAGCACTTGAAAAAGAATACCCTCTACTTAAAAGTGATAATAGCCCGACACTTAAAGTGGGCTCTCACATATTAAAAGAGTTTGAAAAGTTTGAGCATCCAATTGCTATGTATTCACTTTCTAATGTTATGAACGAAGAAGAGTTTACTGATTTTCATAATAAAATGACACGTGACACTAAAGTCGAGAATCTAGAATATACAGTTGAAAATAAATTTGATGGGCTTGCTATCGAGCTTATTTATGAGGATGGGTCTCTTATTGTTGGAAGCACAAGAGGAGATGGAACAATTGGCGAGAATGTTACAAATAATATTTTAGTTATTGATAATATTCCTAAAAAAATTAATGAAAAAAAACGACTTATTATTCGTGGTGAAGCTCTTATTACAAAAAAAGATTTTAATGCAATGAATGCCTCTCGTATAGAAAATGATGAATTGCCATTCGCAAACCCACGTAATGCGGCAAGTGGTGGGCTAAGGCAACTTGACAGCCGTGAAAGTAAAAAGCGATGCCTTAAATTTTTTGCCTATCAAATAGCAAATTATGAGGACTTCGATCTTAAAACTGAAAAAAGTATTATAGAGTTTTTATCAAGCTTAGGCTTCACAGTGGAAGGTGCTTATCCTGCTATAAAGTTTAATGAGGTTATAGAGTTATATAAAAAAATTGAAATTGAAAGACCAACATTTGATTATGAAATTGATGGGCTTGTTATAAAAATTGACAATTTAGACATTCAAGAAAAGCTAGGTTTTTTATCTCGTGCTCCTAGATTTGCTGTTGCTTTTAAGTTTAAACCACTTGAAGTTTCAACTATACTTGAGTCTATCAGTATAAATGTTGGACGCACAGGGGCATTAACTCCTGTTGCTAAAGTAACACCTGTTCATGTTGGAGGGGTTACTGTAACAAATGTAACTTTACATAATCCTAATGAAATAAAAAGTAAAGACATAAGGGTGGGCGACACTGTTATGCTCATACGTTCAGGGGATGTTATTCCAAAGATTACTCGGGTTGTGAAAGAAAAAAGAAAAGAGGGGACGCTTGAATTTGTTTTTCCAACGAAGTGCCCTGTATGTGGTGGGGAAGTTGCTATAACTGATGGCGAGGTTATTGTGCGTTGCATTAATGATGAATGCCCAAGTAAAATTACTAAATATATTGAATATTTTGTTTCTAAGCCTGCTATGAATATTGATGGGGTTGGCAAAGAATGGATTAACACTTTCGTGTCAAGTGGCTTAGTTAAAGAGGCTAGCGATTTATATAAAATAACAACTGATGATTTAAATAAATTTGACAGAATGGGTGATAAGCTAAATAAAAAAATACTTGAGGCGATTGATAAAAGTAAAGAGACAACATTAAAAAGATTTATATATTCACTTGGTATGAGACAAGTTGGCGAGGGTACGGCTGACACACTTTCTAAATATTTTTTAAGTGTAGATGCATTTCTCAATTTAAGTAAAGAAGATTTAATTAATATTGAGAGCATAGGTGAGGTGAGTACGAACAGTATATATGAGTTTGTTTCTAATACTAAAACAAGGCAACTCATATTAAACTTACTTGAAGTGGGTATAGTGCCAACGCATAAAATTAAAGAAGTATTAAACTCTTCTATTACAAATAAAAATGTTGTCATCACAGGAACAATTGAGGGCTATGGCAGGCAAATGGCTAAAGAACTTGCTGAAAGACTTGGTGCGAATGTTCAGTCAGCGGTTAGCAAAAATACTGACATTTTAATTGCAGGTGAGAATGCAGGAAGTAAGCTTAAAAAAGCAACTGAACTTGGCATTACTATTATGACGGGGGCTGAGTTTACAGCATTAGCTAAGTAGTAGCATTATTTTTGTGAATGAAATATATTCCTTGTAAAACAAGATAGGGCATTATTTTGTGGGGCAGTAAATTATTATTGCCATGCCCACCTGTAATGTATATTAAAGAATCAAGACAATATTTTTCTTTTATTTCTATAACAATATTTTCTAATGCAAGAGTAATGCCACCAACAGTTTGATAATAAACTCCAGCTTCCAATGCATTTATTGTTTCAGTGTTTAGGGCATTTCTTTTAGTTGTAATATTTTCTAAGTTAATTGTTGGAAGAGACGTTTTCTCGACCATCGCATTAAATGAAGTGCTAAGCCCCGTCATTATAGTGCCACCCAAAAACTCAAGCTCTGAAGTCATCGCACTTATTGTAGTCGCTGTTCCTAATGATACAGTAACCGCTGTGTATTTATTTTCTTTTTTATGTGGGTTAATATTTATGACAGCATATCCTGCTAAAATCATGTCAATTCCAACAGCCTCTTTAGGGTTTGCATAATTTTCTTTTAAATTAAAGTTTTTAAGTGTAATTTCATAAGGGGCGATATTAAAAATTAATTTTGAAGTTTTTTCAAATATCCCATTAAGACTTTTGTTCACACCAGCATAATAAATATTCTCTATATTATAATTTTTTTCTAAAATATTATTAAGGCATTTAAGTATTAAACTTTCATCATGTTCTATTGATTCAAAAAAAATAGGGTTTATACTGTTGTCAAATAGGGCTATTTTTATTCTTGAGTTTCCAATATCTGATACTAATATCATATTATTTTCTTTTATATAGAGTTCATATATTCTTTTGATTTTTCTAAAAGAATATCATATTCATTTAAGTCAGGCTCTTCTAATATAATATCCAGAAGATGATGAAGTATTTTTCCAATTAACTGGCTAGGTTTTAGGGCAAACTCTTTTATTAAATCGTCTCCGTTTATATTAAGGTCTTTTACAGTTATGGCATTTTCAGCTTCTATAATTTTATCTATTCGTTTTAGAAGTTTTGGAATAGCAGAGCTTTCTTTATCTTTTCTTTTTCCACTACCAAGTCTGTCAGCTTCTCTAAGTTTAAGAAGAGGCTTTATATTTTCAAGCCCAATACTGCACATAAAACGTCTAACAGCACCATCTGTCCACTCATCTTGATAATAAAACATGTGTTGCCTAACGAGTAAGCTAACCATATCAATTTGTGCGTTCGAGTATTTAAAACGTCGCATTATTTTTTTTGCAATAGACGCACCTACGACTTCATGATTATAATATACAGCGGCTTCTTGTTTGTCTATGTTTTTTTGAACTATAGGTTTTGCTATATCGTGGAATAGTCCTGCAAGTTTTACTATTAGTGTTAGGTCATCATTTTCTAATTTTTCGACATTTTTAACTGTGTTTAGTATGTGATAATAAACATCATATTTGTGGAATTTATTTTGATCAACCCCATACCCAAGCATAAGTTCAGGTAAAATTATGTCTAAAATACCTGTCTCACGCATAACTTCAAAACCATTATATACATTTTCAGATAGAAGTGTTTTATTAAACTCCTCTCTTATACGTTCATAGGCAATAAGTTTAAGCATATCTTTAGTTTCAAAAATAGCCTTTAATGTGCTTTCTTCAATTTCAAAATCAAGCCTAGTAGCAAATCTTATTGCACGCATTAAACGCAGTCCGTCTTCCTTAAAGCGTTCATAAGGATTTCCAACTGCTTTTATTTTTTTATTTTTAATGTCTTCAATACCATCAAACATATCTATTAAAGTGTTTGATGACATGTCATAAGCCATAGCATTAATTGTTAGGTCACGTCTTGGTAAATCTTCTTCTATAGTATCTGCGTACATGACACTATCAGGATGCCTTCCGTCAGTATAATCGCCATCGCTTCTAAATGTTGTTATTTCGACACGCATATCATTTACTATTACAAGAATAGTGCCATGTTTAATTCCTATTGGTACTGTATGCTTAAATATATGTTGCACATCTTTAGGTCTTGCATTTGTAGTAATATCATACTCATTTGGTTTAATGCCCATAAGCATATCACGAACAGCCCCTCCAACTAAGTAGGCACTATAGCCCTGATTAGTTAAAGTATTTGCGATTGATAAAACAGTATTTGGAATGTCTTTAAATATTTTATTCACTTTTATAGTCTTACTATATCCTTTTGTAATTTTCCTATTTGTGGTATTTCTCCTACTAGTGGTCTTAAGTAATTCTTAAACTCTTCTGTAACATAATTCCCACTAGAATTTATATATTCTAAAGGCATTGCTTTTGTGTGTTTTGCTACCTTCGAAAGCTCAACTCTCACAGCTTCACTTCTATATGCTTTTTCATCATGCATTCTTTTTATAGTGATAGAGCCATCAATATCGTCTCTTGCCGCAAATTCAACAGCACGTATACCAACCATTCTAGCTTCGTTTGAGTCAATTTCACTTCTAAAACCTGCAAATGATCTTTGTGCATAACCTAAGGTGTCGCTTCTTACTCTAATTTTTTTTCCATAAGCTTTTTTAAGTTCTTGTGAAAAATAGTCGCCTAAAGCACCTGAGCCTGAAAGTTGTTTGTTTCCATGACTATCAACCTCGTCAGTAAGTATGTCCCCAAAAGGCTTTCCTGTAACTTTATCTATTACGCCTTCTGATACCGCAACAAGGCATCTGCCAAGCCTATTATAAACATCAAGTATATCACCTGTAATTTGGTCAATTGTAACTGGAAACTCAGGCAAATATATTAAGTGTGGTCCGCTATCAGAATCATTTTCATCTTTAGCAAGAGAAGATGATGCTGTAAGCCATCCTGCATTTCTACCCATAACAATATCTATTTTAATTCCATGTAGGGCATAAGCGTCTAAGTCATTGCCCATAAAAGAATGTATTACATATTTGGCAGCACTTCCATATCCTGGAGTGTGATCATTTTCAAGTAAATCATTGTCTATAGTTTTTGGGACATGAAAAACTCGTAACTCATAGTTTTCTTCTTTTGCTATATTATTCACAATTTCAGCTGTTTCGGCAGAATCATTTCCACCTATATAAAAATAATATCTTACATCAAACTTTTTAAATATTTCAAAAACACGTACGCATTCTTCTCTTGTAGGCTTAAATCTACAGCTTCCTAAAGCAGCTGCGGGAGTATTAGCCACTCGTTCTAATGTTGCATCTGACTCTTTTCCTAAATCTATGAAATGTTCTTTAAGCATTCCCTCTATTCCATTTAGTCCACCGTAGATTTTTTTTATGTTGGTATGCTTTTTAAGCTCTTTTATAATTCCTACAAGACTTTGATTTATAACCATAGTAGGTCCACCAGATTGCCCTATAACAGCGTTTCCTTTTGCTACTGACATAAATAAACTCCTAAAAGTACTATTACTTTAAGTATATACTAATTTCACAATAATTCAATATTAGTTCTTTAATTTTTATCTTTGTTTAACTTATAAAAGAATTTTTTACCCTTAAAAATATCAACTGACAACACTTTATGTGCATGTTCATATTTTAATACCTCTTTAATATTATCATTACTATAGTCTGTAACTAATTTAAGTGTATTATTATTATTTGTCTCATATATAGATCCATAAAACCTTATAGTATTATTTATATTGTCTTTATAAAGTAGTGATATTGGAGTGCCTTTATATGGAACATTTAAGTTTAATGCTATAAAAAGTGGAATATTTTCGGGGCTAAAATAATCAGGTAACTTGTAAGCCCCGTTTGTCCCGTCCCATACCAGTATAGGGTTTGGGGTATAATCATTTAGGAAGCTCTCTTTCATATCATCATTTATACTTGAGTCTTTAATAGTGCCTTCTAAATATGGGTATAAGTGGTCATGCTTGAAAATAATTAATGCATCACTTGAGTGTTCTAATATTATATTTTTTGTTTTTATTATTTCTTTTGCAGTAGCGACAGATGTTGATAATGTGCTTATCAAAATATCTTTATCTTTTTTGCTAAGTAAGTTAATAAAACTTTTTATACTGTTTGCGTCTAGTTCATAATCTTTTTTATAAGTTCCTGTATGCCCTAAAAAAGTAAAACCATAAACAAATAAAGGTTTCTCTAAATTGTTTAAGTTATTGCTTAGGTATTCACTTATGCCAGCACTACCTACTTTAAAAACTACTTTTTCAAATCCTACTTTAGGTAAAAAAGTATCAAGGTTATATGAAACTCCTGCCTCTTCTAATGCAAGAGTATAATAGCCATTCTCTTTTAATAAATGAGGTAACATATATTTCATGTCAGTAGTTAATGTTTTAGTATAAAGAGGAGTTGATCCTGTTAGCCCTGTTAGTCTTGCATAAAAACTGCCACTACCTGTACTAGGAGCGACTTTAGCAGATTCATTTGCCCATTCTCTATATTCTTTTGGAAATGGGTCTTCATCAAAAAGGCTTATGAAGTGAGAGTAATCATAAAATGATTCTAAAAATATAATAAACACATCTCTTTTATTTTCTGTACTACTGTCTATTTTTCTCATTAAAATATTTGTTATGTCTCTTTTTGACTCTTGCTCTTTAAGAATATTTAAAGCATTTTCTACATCGCTTTCATTTATGCTGACTTTACTTTGTTTTTCAAAATTTATTCTAGCATTTATGGCACTAATAATACCATCTTTGTTTGCAAGAGACTTAAACTCCATAGATGGGATATGTAATGTTACATGTTTGAAAAAAAGTACAAATACTAATATGATAGTTAAAAATAATATGGATATACTTTTATACCATTTCATTTTTATTATAGATTTTATAAAATAAATTAGACATAGAACTATGAGAGAGAAAAAAAGTATAGCAACAGTATTTACTAATATTTTCATGGGAGTTGATAATACTTCTATAAGTGTGGGATAAAGTACTGGTAAATCTCTAAATAACATAGGTATATTTTGTGCTATAAGACCTATAGGTTGCACAATGAAAATAAAAAAACCTGTGATTAAAGCAAAAATTATTGTTATTATTTTATTTTTATTTGATAGATAATAGGCAAGTAATACAAAGAAGCTTGAAAATAATGGATCTCCTAAAATAAATCTAAATGTTTCTATTCCAGAAGAAGATAATAAATATCTACTACCAATGTATAAGAGAATCATTAAAGAGAGTATAGCGAGTTCTTTGCATATAATTTTTATGGAAAGAAAAAAATATTTTGGTATTTTTATATATAAAAAAGTTAGAATGGATAAAAATAGTAATGTATATGCTATTCCTGTCCAAATAGTTTTTTTAACTTTTAAGGTATATTTAAAATCAAGTTTTTCACCAATTTCTAATGGTTTAGTACTTTTAATTGTTAGAAAAGGACTGCCTTGTTCATCAGGAGGCATTAGTGTTATATGTTCTGGAAATTTATTTGTATTTAAGTATACTCCATAAATATCACTATGTCCAAAAACTTTAGAGTGATATCTAACATATATATCGTATCTGTCGCCAGCATATATAACAGGTTCAATTATAGAGTATCCATCTCTTTCTATAAGTCCTAAAAAGTGAAATGATAAGCTGATAATAATAACAAAAACAATTGGGATAAATTTTTTGATAGGTTTTTTTAATGGATTCATATTTTGTCCAAATTTATGTATTTTTATTCTATTTTGAGCCTTAATGTTATTATATTTAGAAATATAGTGCAACTGTTATTATAAATTGTTAAACTATACTTGATTTATTTTTATTATTATTATAATATAATTTAATCGTTTTTTATAATTTATAAGGAGTTATCATGGATTCACTATTTCAAAGTATAACATTTTTACCTGTAGCAGTTATAGGTATTGTCGTAGTAATAATAATTTTAGCAGTTTTTTTACGCTTTTTTCCAGTTGGGCTTTGGATTACAGCAATGTTTTCAGGCGTTAATATAGGAATAATAACACTTCTTACAATGCGTTTACGCCGTGTTAATCCTTCTTTAATAGTTTTTAACCAAATTAAACTATGGAAAGCAGGACTTAAAATATCTAGCAATGATTTAGAAGCACACTATTTAGCAGGTGGAGACCCAACTACTGTTTCTGATGCGCTTATTGCGGCAGACAAAGCATCTTTAGGTCTTACATTTGAGAAGGCAGCAGCTATTGATCTTGCAGGTCGTGACTTGCTTGATGCGGTAAGAACTTCAGTATCTCCTCGTGTGATAGCGACTCCATTAATTGCCGCTGTTGCTAAAGACGGTATACAAGTAAAAGCGACTGCTCGTGTTACTGTTCGTACTAATATAAATAGATTAGTTGGTGGTGCTGGTGAAGAAACAATTATCGCACGTGTTGGCGAAGGCATTGTTACAACTATTGGTAGTTCAGAAACTCATAAATCAGTTTTAGAAAATCCTGACAGAATATCACAAATGGTTTTAAGTAAAGGTCTTGATTCAGGTACTGCTTTCGAGATACTTTCTATTGATATAGCTGATGTTGATGTTGGAAGCAATATTGGTGCATTTTTACAAATTGACCAAGCTGAAGCTGACAAAAAAATAGCGCAAGCTAAGGCTGAAGAACGCCGTGTTATGGCTATTGCTCGTGAGCAGGAAATGAGAGCTGATGTTGAGCAAATGAGAGCTAAGGTTGTGGAAGCTGAAGCAAAACTTCCTCTTGCAATAGCTGATGCTTTAAAGGCTGGTAATATGGGTGTTCTTGATTATTATAATATGAAAAATGTTATGGCTGACACAGAAATGCGTCACAGTATTTCTGCTATAGATGGTAAAGATAATTCTAATAATTCTGATGATACTAAGCCTACTAGTAAAAAGAAATAATAATAATATAATTATATAGTAATGTAGTATAATACCGTAGTTTTTACTAAATTGCGGTATTTTTTTTTAACACACACAAATAAAAAGTTTAGGTAGGGATAATGAAGACTTGTATTAATTTAGTAAATATATCGAAAAGTTACTCAACAAAAAGATTGCTTGATAACGTAAACCTTATGCTCGATGAAAAAGCAAAGATTGGCGTTATTGGTAGAAATGGTGCTGGTAAAACGACACTCATAAAAATACTTATGGGAATTGAAGAGGCTGACAGTGGCGAGGTTGTTTTGGCTGATGATGCTAAAATAGGGTATTTGAGACAAGATGATAATTTTGATTTATCTCAAAACGTTATCGAGTATTTGTCTGAGGCGACAGGGGCTGAGGCTTGGAAATGTGCGAAGCTTGCCGCAAGGTTTGGAATTGATCACAATAAAGCGGAGCTTAATGTTGGAGCATTTTCAAGTGGATACAGAATGCGTATAAAACTTACTGAAATGATGCTAAATGAACCTACTTTTCTTTTATTAGATGAACCTTCAAACTTTCTAGACTTAAATACATTAATTGATTTAGAGAATTTTTTACTCGACTATAATGGAGGATATTTAATAATTTCTCACGATAGAGAATTTTTAATGTCTACTTGTGAGTCCACTCTTGATGTTGATGGTGGTAAATGTACATTTTTCCCGGGAGACATTGAGGAATACTTTGAGTATAAAGAAGGGCAAGACGAATATGTTAGACGCTTTAACAAAAATGTAGATGAGAAAAAAGCACATTTACAAAAGTTTGTTGATAAAAACAGAGCTAAGGCAAGTAAAGCGGCATCGGCTCAGTCGAAACTTAAACAACTTAATAGACTCTCACATATTGAAATTAGGCACTCATCTAAAAACGTACAAATTAGAATACCTCATGTTCCTACAAAAAAAGGTTTTGCTTTAATATCAGAAAATCTTGTTATAGGGTATGGGGACAAGGTTATTTGTACAAGCGACAGAATTGAGATTCCTCGAGGAACTCATGTAGCTGTTTTAGGTGAAAATGGACAGGGTAAAACTACATTACTTAAAACACTTGCAGGGGAGCTTTCGGCAATTGATGGCAGTTTTAGTTATGCACAAGGTATGAAGCTTTCGTATTTTGCTGAACATATTTATAAAAATATTACAGCGCATGATAATGTGTTGTCATATTTAAGACGCCATGCGAGTAGCACTTTGCTTACCAAAGATTTACAAGCTCTTTTAGGTGGTTTTTTATTTTCAGGTGAAGATGTTAATAAAAAGGTAACTGTATTAAGTGGTGGAGAGAAGTCGAGGCTTACACTTCTTGCGTCAATTATTCAGTGTCCTGATGTTTTACTTTTGGACGAACCGACTAACCATCTTGATTTTGAAACTGTAGAAAACTTAGGGCATGCTTTACGTGGCTATAATGGAACTATATTTTTCACTTCACACGACAGAACATTTGCAAGTCTTTTAGCTGATACAATTATTGAAGTTAAAGACGGAGGCATTAGCGTTTATGCGGGTGATTATGACTCTTATGTATATCATTTGAGAGTTGAGTCTAAAGAGCATGAGGATGAGAATAAGGCTTATGAGAAGTCGAAAATAAAAGAGAATACTAATACTAAAAGTAAAAGTGCCGCCTCAAGTAATCCTAATTATTCTGATAATAAAAAAATGAAGACACAAATAACAAAGTGTAAAAATAAAATAAAAGAATATGAAAAACAAATCGACGCCTATAAAATTGAGGAAAAAGAAATTATTGAATATTTTGAAAGTGGAAGTCCTTACAATACTGACAAGAGTATAAGACTTGACAATATAAAAAAACTTATACTTGAAACAGAGGCAAGTTTAGTTGTTGCGTACGAGGAACTTGATGTTATTAATGGCTAGTCGACTATTTTAAACTTAGTTTTTTTAACGGCTCCTGAGTTTTCAAGTAGTTTTATAATATTTTTATTTCTGCTCTTTATAGCATATTGAAGTATCGACATGTCTTTACTGTCTACAAAATTAACATCAGCATCGTTTGCTATTAATATTTTTACAATTTCAATTTTGTTATTAATTACCGCATGCTTTAAGGCTGTGTCAGGGTTGGCTCCATAATCTAGTAATAATTTTACAAGTAATGTGCTGTCATTTTCTATAACTAAAAATAAAGCACTTTCATAGTATGATGGTTTATTTTTATTGTTATCATCAGAGCCATAATCGAGTAATAATTTCGCAAGTTCGACATTATTATATTGTATCACTTTAATCCAAGATTGATTGTCGATGGGGGAATCGTTTTCGATTAGGAGTTTTATCATTTCAATATTATAAACTTTATTTGACAAAGCATAATTTAGGGCTGTGCGACCTTCATTATTTTTTGACTTTGTGGAAGCATTTTTTTGAATTAGTAATTTAGCAATATCTAAGTCGCCATTATATGAGGTAAACATTAAAGCCGTGTTACCTTTACCGTCTCTTGTGTTGGGGTAAACGCCAGCACTTAAAAGATATTTAACTCCTTCATAGTTGCCGTCTTTAGCCTCGTAAATTAGGTCGGTTCGGTCATAATTTGCACTGGGCACGTTTTTTGGAAATAATGAAGCACTCATTAAAATGAATACTGTAAATATCCATACTTTTTTTTTCATGTTCTAACCTCTTAATATATTCACTTCTCATAATATTTTATCATGGCAGTTATTACAAGTGTTTAATTTGCGTTTTTCTACTATATTAGTGGTGTAGTTTGTTTGGAATACTCGAATTAAAGCATATTTGAAATTATTCAAGCTTTCAGAAAACTTAATTTAAAAGGTAGTTAGTATTGTTTTACTAAGATTATAAAATAGTACTAAAGCCTATGAATAAAAATTAAATAAGAAACTCTAGGAAATTGAAAACATATCCTATAAATATTACGCCACCAGTTACGATGCCAATAAATATTAAAAGAAGCTTAGTTGTCATAATACTTTTAAGCATGAGCATAGAAGGAAGGGACAAAGTGGCAGCACTAATCATAAATGAAAGCACAGTTCCCAAAGATGCACCCTTGTCATAAAAAGCTTTTCCAATAACCATAGATGACATCTCGTCAGTATAAATAGGCATGCCAATTAAAGTCGCAATTAAAGGGGATAAAAAATTTCTAGAACTAAGAATTTTCTCAATATATTTTGCTGGTATATAATTATAAACTATGCTACCAATTAGAATGCTAACAAGCATATACTTCCAAATTTTGCTAAGCACCGATATGGTTTGATTTTTAGAATATTTGAAACGATTATCATAAACACTTTCGTCATCACTACAACATCCGCTAGTATTTTCAGGAATCTTCTTTCCTTTGGCAAGTAGTTTTGCACGCCTTTTGTTTTCAATCTCAATTCGTTTTCTTTTTGATAAAATAATTTCGTCTTGAAGCCCTAGATTCTCAATTACAATCCCTCCAGTAATAGCAAGAGTAACACCCATAAGCGTATATATAATTCCCACTTTAATTCCAAAAAGGCTAATGAGTAAAAAAAGTGACGCCAAATCAACTAGTGGGGATGAAATTAAAAATGAAAATGATGCACCAAGTGGAGCACCCGCTTTGTTTATGCCTATAAAAATGGGTATAGAAGAGCATGCACAAAAAGGGGATATGACTCCAAGTAGTGCTGCTATAATGTTTGCTTTAATGCCTTTATATTTTGTTAATAGCTCTTTAGTTTTTTTTGGAGGAAAGTAACTTTGAATAAATGATATCACAAAAATAATGACAGCTATCATCATAAATATTTTCACAGTTTCATATAGAAAAAAATGAGCACTTTGAATTATTCTTTTATTAAAATCAAGTCCAAGCATATTGAACAATTTATTTATGGTGTCTGAAAGCCAAGTCATTTTGACAAATACATTTAGTAGTAAATCTAGTATATTCATTTCATATCCCTCATATCAATTTTTATTGATGTTGGGATTCTAACATACTTGAAAAAATTGTCAACTAATTTATTATTGGTCAAGAAATAACGAATAGACTATCGGAAGCGACAAATACCTCTCCAACTCATCCTCAAAACAAAATCACATTTATTTTATTTGTAAATAAACTATTTATAAC
>CAMRCO010000048.1 GCA_947040945.1 uncultured Spirochaetia bacterium | reverse complement strand
TTTTATATACAAATACATTATCATAACTTTCTATATTCATTTTAGATTTTTTATCTATATGAATATAAACATCAAATGATGTTTTTAAGTGATTAATTAAACGTTTTGTTTGCGCTTCATTTTTGTGAGCGGTTATCATTATAGCAATATTCATAAGGTTTAGAAGCTCTCCTTAAACGTATCTATAGCTTTATGTAAAATATCTGTGTCTTCTGGAAGAGATACCGTTTCTCTTATTGTATCTAATATTTGAGGGTTATTCTTCTTAATATATTCTATAAGCCTAATTTCAAATTCATGTACACGAGCAATTTCTATATTGTCAAGATATCCTTTAGTAGCCGCATAAAGGACTATAACTTGGTTTTCAAGTGGAATAGGGCTGTACTCCATTTGTTTTAGTAACTCAACCATTTTAGCACCACGGTCAAGTTGTGAAAGAGTAACTTGATCAAGACCTATACCAAGTTTTGAAAATGATTCGAGAGACCTATATGAAGCTAAATCTATTCTGAGTGATCCTGCGACACTTTTCATAGCCTTAGTTTGTGCTTTGCCACCAACACGAGAAACAGATACTCCAACATCAATGGCTGGTCTAACCCCTTCCATGAATAAAGAGGGAGTAAGATATATTTGACCATCGGTGATAGATATTACGTTTGTAGGGATATATGACGATACTTCGCCTTCTTGTGTTTCAATTATAGGTAATGCTGTGAGAGACCCTCCACCTAAAGCATCTGAAAGTTTTGTTGCTCTCTCAAGTAAACGAGAATGTAAGTAAAAAACATCTCCAGGGAAAGCTTCACGACCCGGTGGGCGTCTAAGTAGAAGCGATATTTGTCTATATGCATTTGCTTGTTTTGTAAGGTCATCATAAACAACTAATGTATGCTTTTTTTCCTCATACATAAAGTACTCAGCAATGGCACATCCTGAATAGGGTGCTATGTATAGCAGTGAGGCTGGGTCTGAGGCGGTTGCTGATACTATTATAGTATATTCCATAGCACCATGCTCTTTTAATGTGTTTACAACTGATGCTATAGTAGAGGCTTTTTGTCCTATGGCAACATATACACATATAACGCCTTTACCCTTTTGGTTAATAATGGTGTCTAATGCTATTGTTGTTTTGCCAGTACTTCTGTCACCTATGATGAGCTGTCTTTGCCCACGACCAATAGGCGTCATAGCGTCAATGGCTTTAATTCCTGTTTCAAGTGGTTCTTCTACACCTTGTCTGTCGGCTATACCCGGAGCCTTAAACTCAATAACTCTGGTTGTGCTTGTTTCAATGTCACCTTTCCCGTCAATAGGTATTCCAAGTGGGTTCACAACTCGACCTATTAAAGCGTCTCCTGTAGGAACTTCTAAAATACGGTTTAATCTGCTTACCTTAGAGCCTTGTTTAATTTCTGTGTAGTCTCCAAGTATAATTACGCCAATAGTTTCCTCTTCAAGGTTTAAAGCAAGCCCTGTAACTCCACACTCAAACATAAGCATTTCATTAGCCATAGCATGATATAGACCAATAACATGAGCTATTCCATCGCCAACATCTATAACAGTTCCAACTTCGCTTGGTTTGAAGTCAGCCATGTAATTTTTTATCTCTTCTTTTAACACTTCTGTTATTTCATTTGGTTTCACATTCATATTAATTCCTTAAAAAACTTTATAGTATAAAATCAACCATAGCATAATTATCTCTATAAAGAATGTCTGTTATATTAAAATCAATTCTATTATTAAATATAGGCCCATCATAAACAAATGTATGGAACTCGCCATTTTCTCCCGCAGGGTCAACATTCATGCTTTTCATTTTCTCAATTATGTCTTCACTTAAGTCGACACCTAAAAATGAGTCATCTAAAAAATCAGTATTTACAACTTTAATTTTAGCCTTAAATCCTAATTCTAAAAACTCACGCACAAGGCTTTCTCTGTTTTCATTCCATAGAGGCCAGTACGGTATTATACCAACTTTCTCGCAACGGATAGTCCACCAACTTTTATGCTCTTCAATGTCGATGTCTCCAAAAACAGCATGTGTTGCTCCTTCTTTCATTACGATGGAAAGTGCCTCACTGAAACAAGTGTCATACTCATTTTTTGTTGTGTCAATTATATGAAGTGGAATTTTTAGTGACTCACTTACTTTGTTCAGCATGTCAATTGTAACGCCATGAAACCATGATCTATTTTCACGGCCATTAATTGTTGTTAAAAGTCCTATCGGTGTATATCCTTCTTTAATTGCTCTATATAAAGATAGTGTTGAGTCTTTGCCCGCACTATATGATATTACACATTTTTTTGACATTCATTTTCCTTAAGAGACAATATTTTCTGTAATATCGCTAATATCACAGTCAAGCAAAAGTTTTTTTAAGTTAGATAATTCATTTTTAATGCTGTAGTCATATATAGTGCCTCCTATATTAACTACAATTCCACTAATAAGACTTTCGTCTTCTGTAACAGTCATTTCAATATCATGCCCTATAAGGTTTACTATAGCATTTTCTAATTGAATAATGTCATCTATTTTTTTAGCAGTGCTTACTTTAACTTTATATATATTATAGAACTCAGCAGAAAGCCTTTCATATTCATATATAGTGTCTTCTAAAAGATTTATTAAATTGCGTTCTAATAAAATTGATATTAAATTAAGCACTTCCACTTCTATTTTGTCTTTATAAACTTTATTCAATACTTTAACTTTTGTTTTTATATCTATGAAATTAGAGATAAAAAAAGTAAATATATCTTCATCATTTACTAAAGTGTCAATAAGTAGTGAGAAATCTTCTCTCACATTGTTTATAATATCAAGCTCCGTGCTTATTTGAAACATAGCATGTGCATATTGTAAAGAACTAGAATTATGTCTTAAAGTAGCTCTTCTGTCTTTAATTTTTATTCTTAAAAACTCACTTTTAATTTCTTGTTTAAGTTTATCTGATATACTTGAAGTTAGAGAGTCCATCTATTATCCTATTTACTTTCTTTGTTGCTATTGTTTTCTATAAACTCTTTTATAAGACTTTCATGATCACTTGTATTTATATTACGTTTTAATATACTTTCAGCCATAACTGTTGCTATGTCCAGTGCCTCTAGTTTTATATTTTTTAGAGCATCTTTTTTAGCTAAAATAACGTCTTGCATAATTTTATCTTTGCTAGCTTTGGCTTTTTTATCAGCCTCTTCAATAATTTTATCTTTAAGTATATTAGCCTCAATTCGAGCATTTTTAATAATAATACTAGCTTCTTCTTTTGAGGCATCTATTTTCATTCTGTATTCTGCAAGAAGTTTTTTAGCATCTTCCTTTGCATTCTCAGATGCCTCTAAATCAGTATATATTTTTTCTGACCTTGCATTAAGACCTTTTATTATTTTTTTCCATGTAGAGCCTAATAATGTAAGTAGAACGAGTGAGAAGGTTATCCAAGTCCATATCATTATGCCGGGCTCTATTCGTAAAAGCTCCATTTTTTATCCTAATAAACCTAGTATACAAATAACCAAAGCAAATAGACCAACACCTTCAATTAGAGCGGCTGCTACAAGCATTGATATCTGAATTTTTCCAGCTGATTCAGGCTGTCTTGATATACCTTCTACTGCTTTTGCTCCTATAAGACCAATTCCTATACCAACACCTATTGTTGCAAGTCCAGCACCTATTGCTGCACCTAAAACTGTAAAATCCATAACGTGACTCCTTTTAGTCGTAATTTACTAATTTTTTTTATATATCTAAACTAATGTTCATCCCCTACGGCAAGTCCTATATAGACAGCTGATAAAAGAGAAAACACATAAGCTTGTAATACTGCTACAAATATTTCTAAAACATAAATAAAACCTAAAAATAATACGGCAAAAGGAGATACTAACAATGTTTGAGAAATTATTATAATATAAGGAATTACAATAAGCATTATATGTCCCCCCGTCATATTGGCAAATAGACGTATTGTTAAAGCTAAAGCTCTATTTATTAATGTTATAAACTCTAAAAACCATAAAAATGGAGAGAGTACTTTAGGCATTCCTTGAGGTGAAAGTGATGCCCAATACTTTATGAATCCTTTTTTTCTCATTCCTGCTAAATTATATACAATAAAAACTACTGTTGAAATAGAGAGCGTGAATCCTAAGTTTCCACCAACACTTCCTGCTAAATATACGTAAGCTCCTGTAACTCCCTTTATATGAATTAGTGGAGGTATTAAACCTATAAAGTTGGCAAATAATACAAACAGAAAAATAGTAAGACAAAATGGTAAATACTTTTGCCCGTCTTCACCAAGTGTGCTTTCTAAAACATCCTTAGACATATAATTTATTAATAGTTCAAGTATACCTTGTAAAAATGTGGGTTTCTTAAATGGGGTGCTAAGTTTATATGCCAAATATTTCATGGATATAATTGTGAGTAAAGCGGCAAGTGTTACAAGAATAACATGCTTTGTAACATTGAAGTCGAAAGTAAAATCACCGAGCTTAATTGGTATAATAAAAAAAGGATTATCTACATTATCACCAAGCTCTTCCATAATAACTTCATTGATAGTTAGATTCTCTGAAGAAAAAAGCATATCATTTGTTACGAATGTTATAAGTATAGCTATTAATAATATTTGTGTAAAACTTTTCATTTTATTATTAACGTCAATTGTATAACTAAAAACTAAAAAATCAAGCTTATTTATAAGTAATATTAATCTAGTATAAGTAAAATTATTATTATGTTGAGCAAAATGGATAAAGAGAGTAGCGATATAATTAATATTACAATTGGCTTTACTTTTTTCTCTATTTCAATGCCTTTATCTTTTAACTTATCTTCTATTTTTTTACTAAAATGTTTAAACATATATGAGCCTTAAATAAATATAATTTAAATAGTTAATTATTACACGGATTGTTTTCTTTTTCAAAAGAAAGTTTATCTAAACTGTCCATTTCAAGTATTTCATAATGATATCCTTGTTCGGTAAGGAATAGCTGTCTTTTATGTCCAAAATCTTCTTCTTTTGTATCACTTGTTATAATTGAAAAAAAGTAACTTTTGTTTTCTCCACTTTTTGGTCTAAGCACACGTCCAAGCCTTTGAGCTTCTTCTTGTCTTGAACCAAAAGTGCCTGATATTTGTATTAAAGCATTAGCGTCAGGTAAATCGATAGCAAAGTTAGCCACTTTACTTACTATAAGAGTTTTAATCTCTCCTGCCTTAAACTTATCATATATTATATCACGTTCAGCTTGTGGAGTTTTTCCTGTGATTATGGTGTAGCCTGTTTTTTTTCTCATATTCTCAAGTTGCGATAAATATTGACCTATAATTAATACATTTTTATCTTTAAGTTTTTTTATAAGATCAACCACAACTTTATATTTAAGTTCATTCTCACTTGCTATTCTAAACTTAGTTCTGTCTGTAGACATAATATAATCATTTCTGTGAGATTCATCTAAAGGTATTCTTATGTCATAACAGTAAGCTTCGGCTATGAAATTTTTCTTCTCAAGCTCACGCCAAGGTATATCAAACTTTTTAGGACCTATTAAACAAAAAACATCTTTCTCAAGCCCATCTTCTCTAACTAAAGTTGCTGTAAGACCTAAACGTCTCATACTTTGTATTTCGCTTGCAAGTTTAATTATTGGAGCAGGTAGTAAATGCACCTCATCATAAATAATAAGTCCCCATTCTTTTTTAAAGAAAATATCAAAATGAGTGAACTCTGATTTTTTATCTTTTCTGTAGGTGATGATTTTATATGTAGCTATAGTAATAGGTTTAATCTCTTTTACAGAGCCATTATATTCTCCTATATCCTCTTCTTTTATATCAGTTTTATCAAGTATTTCAGCTTTCCATTGTCTACATGCTGTAACACCTGTTGTAATTACCAGTGTATGTGTTTGCATTTTTTCCATAGCAGTAATACCCACTACAGTTTTTCCAGACCCACAAGGAAGAGTTATAACTCCAGCTCCACCTTCTGGTTTACCGTCAGCATAAAATATGTCTACAGAGTCTCTTTGATAGTCTCTTAAGTTAAACGGCATATTATTAGATTTCATTAATTCTCTAAACTTGAAGTGATAGGGTATTCCTTCTTTATATCCTGCCAAGTCTTCAACAGGATAACCTAAGTTTATTAAAATGAGTTTAATATGTCCTCTGTATATTCCATTAATTTCTATTTTATTACTAGCAACTACTTCTATTATATATTTTTCAGTATGTTTGTAATTAGCTATTTCTGTTATAACAGAGCTGTCATCACTTATAAGAAAGTATTTATCATTTTCTCTTATTATTTTTATTTTACCATACTTTTTTATATTATCATTTATTTGAAAAATTATATTTTTAGGCACTTCATAAGAGGAATATTTTTTTAAAAACGCTATTATGTCTTCTGATTTATATTTAAGACTTGCCGCATTCCAAAGAGATACGGGCGTAATTTTGTATGTGTGTATGTATTCAGGACTTTTAATAAGTTCAGCAAATGATAGCATAAAAATTCTTATCGAATCAAAATCTTTTGCTGAGACATCTAAAAGTATTGTGCCGTCACCTTGAACAATTATAGGTGTATTTATATCCAAGCTATAGCTCCAGAATGTATAAGTTGATTGAAGTTAATATATATTGTTCTCTATAAGAGATAGCATAGTTATGAACTCTTCGTTATATACATTATCTTCTTCACTGTTGTTTTGTATCCATTGTGTTAATACTGTTATAGCTAAGTCTCTATTGCCTTGTGCAACATGAAGGTCTGCTATAGTTAAAGTCATTTCAGCTTCTAGGTAACTCTCAGGATACATTTTGTTAGCATTTTCGAGTGTGCTAAGTGCTTCATCATATTTGTTTTGCTCTATGTAAACATTAGCTAAACTGTAGCTTGCAGGTTCAGCTAAATAAAATCCTCTTGATTTAGACACTGTTTCTAAATATTTTTGAGATTCAGAATAATTTTTTATATCATAATATATTAAACCTAAAGCGTATGAAGCTCTAAGTCTTAATTCCTTACTCTTAGCATCTTTTGATACTTTTTGAAGTTTTGTCGCAACATCTATAATAATTTCTGGATTTGAGCCTTGGCTTTTTGCCATATCATACATTACCATAGCCGATTCAAAATCAGTATTAAAATCTTTGTCTGCATTTGTAATGCTTAGCTGATATATTCCAATTCCTGCCACAAGAATTATTATAAAGGCAATTGATGACAAAAGAATTATTCTATATTTAACAATGTATGAAAAAATTATTTCAAATATAAGTTCAAGATTGTTTTTAGTTGTTTGAGTACTCATAGTTTAACTTCACCTTATTTTTTTATAACGCCTGACTTGTTATTTTAATGGGTAACTTAAAAAAAATCAAGTGCTTTTATTATATTCATAAAATATAACCTCGTTTAATTTTTACAGTATACATAAAACTAAAAAAAATCTTCTAATCAGTAATTATCTAAGCATTAACACTTTAAATTTTGCTATGATTAATATAAAATTGTCGATTATTATAATAATATATTAATAGGGGGGCTTTACTATGTCTTTATCTTTAAACTATAAAAATACACTTAAGTTTATAAATGAGTATGAAATGGGCTATCTTGAATCTTCTGCAGTAGAGGCTAATAAATTACTTCATAGTAAAAAGGGTGCTGGAAATAAATTTTTGGGTTGGCTTGACCTTCCTACTAAGGCTTTAAAAGAGGCTGATAAAATTAACAAACTTGCTAAGGAAATAAGAGAGAATGCTGACGTTTTAGTTGTTATAGGTATTGGTGGATCATATTTAGGTTCACGTGCTGTCATAGACGCTTTTACATCTAATTTTAGTGAGGCTAAAAAAGGCTCTCCTAAAGTAATTTTCGCAGGTCAGAATATGAGCGGACAGTACCATAAAGAGCTTATAGAATATTTGGATGGGAAAGATTTTTATATTAACATTATTTCTAAAAGTGGAACAACAACTGAACCTGCCATAGCTTTTAGACTTCTAAAAGAATATGCTGAACTAAGATATAAAGGGGACGCTAAAAAAAGAATAATAGCGACTACTGACAAAAAAAGAGGCGCTTTAAAAACTATGTCTACAGAGAATAAATATAGGACATTTGTTATAGAAGATGACATAGGAGGAAGGTTTTCAGTTCTTACTCCAGTTGGACTTTTACCAATAGCAGTGGCTGGAATCGATATTGTAGCTTTACTTAATGGTGCTATAAAAATGGCAAATGTGACTAAAGGTGATAAGTTTCAAAAAAACCCAGCAATGCTTTATGCGATGCTTAGAAATGCTCTATACAATAAAGGATTCACCACAGAGATTATGGTAAACTATGTGCCTCGTATGTTTTATATATCTGAATGGTGGAAACAGCTTTATGGCGAAAGTGAGGGAAAGGACAATAAGGGAATATTTCCAGCGGCGGTTAATTTCTCAACTGATCTACATTCACTAGGGCAATATATTCAAGATGGAAGGCGAAATATTTTTGAAACAGTAATTTCAATTAATAAAGAAAATGTGGATTTAAGTATAAAAACGGCGGACTCTGACTTAGATGGTCTTAACTATTTGTCAGGACTTAATATGCATGAGATCAATAAAACTGCATTAGAGGCTACAGTTCTTGCTCATATTGATGGGGGAGTTCCTAATATAATTCTTGATGTAGATAAAATTACAGCTTCAAGTATTGGGGAGCTAATTTATTTCTTTGAGAAGGCATGTGGAATATCAGGTTATATGCTTGGTGTTAATCCATTTGATCAAGAGGGAGTTGAGGCATATAAGAAAAATATGTTTGCTTTGCTTGGAAAAAAAGGCTATGAGGATTTAGCTAAAGAACTTAGAGGGAGAAAATAGTGAAAAAAAGGCTTATTCTTAATGGTTTAGGCACAGTAAATGATATAACATTTGGTAATGTACTCGTATATAAAAATAGTGTTGCACTACAAATATATAATATAACAGAAGATGATTTGCCTTTAGAGTATGAACGTCTTGACAGAGCTATTGAGGAATCTAAAGAGCAAATTATAGAGCTTAAAAAAACTGTGGACTCTAGTATATGCAATATTCTTGATATGCATATTATAATGCTTTATGATAAACTTATTCTTGATGAAGTTAAAGAGTTTACTTCTGAAAATCTTAAGAATATAGAATATGCGTATAGTGAAGTAATGGATAAGTATAGTAAAAAAATAGCATCTGTTCCAAATGCATCTTTAGCGGACAGATTTTCTGATATTGATGACATTAAAAATAGGGTTCTGAGTACTCTTCTAAAAGCATCAACTGTAGAAAAACACAGCATACCAAAAGGTACTGTAATTGTGGCTAAAAATATAACACCTACTGATGTGCTTCAATTTATTCACAAAGGAGTATACGGCTTCATTATAGAAACAGGTGGGACAACATCTCATGCTGCCATTCTAACTAGAGCGTATTCTGTGCCTTCAATATTTGGTGTGCATAACATTACTAATTTATGTAAGACTGATGACAAAGTAATAGTAAACTCTTATGAGAGCAGTTTAATAATTAATCCTGATAGTAATGATTTAGGGAATTATAAATCTATTAAAGAAAATGTTTTAAAAGAAAAAAAAGAATATGAATACTTAGCAAAAGAGGATGCTATTACATTAGATAATACAAAGATAAAAATACTTGCTAATATAGACTTGCCTGAAGAAAGCGAAAATGTTTTAAGCTATGGCGCTTCAGGTGTTGGTCTTTATAGAACAGAGTTTTTGTATCTTTATACTGATAATACTAATGAACCAATTTTGCCTACAGAAGAGGTTCAATTTGAGGCTTATAAAAGAATTGCATTAAACTTGGGTGATGCTGACTTTGTTATAAGGACACTTGATTTGGGAGGTGACAAGGTTTTACCTACTATTGATGAGAGCTTTATAAAAGATGAGAATCCATTTTTAGGTTGGCGTGCTATTAGGTTTTGTCTTGCTAATAAAGATATATTTAAGACACAGCTTAGAGCTATTTTAAGGGCATCTGTTTATAGTGATATTAGTATAATGTTGCCTATGGTTAATTTTACATCAGAAATAGTAGCTACAAAAGAGTATATGGAAGAGTGTAAAGAAGAATTGCTTAAAGAAGGTATGAGTTTTAGCAATAATATAAAGTTTGGAGTTTTAATTGAGACCCCAGCGGCTGCTCTTACACTTGACTCATTAGCTAAGCATGTTGATTTTTTTAGTATAGGCTCAAATGATCTTATACAGTATACATTAGCATGTGATCGCACAAATGAGAGAGTGAATTATTTATATGATCCTCTTCACATGTCTGTAATGAGGCTTTTAAAATCTATTGTAGATTCTGCGTCTGAGTATAATAGACCATTAACACTATGTGGAGAACTTGCGGGTTCTGCTGAGTATATACCTGTTCTTTTAGGGCTTGGATTAAGAAGCCTTTCGATGTCATCAGTTTCTATTCCTATGATTAAAAAAATTATTAGAAGTCTTAAATTAGAAGATTCAGAGATTTTAGTTAAAGACATATTAGAAACAGAAACTTTAGCAGAAGCACAAAAACTATTAAATAACTTTTTAAAGGAGAAATTACCTTTTATTAAAAAAGCGTAAATTGTTTGTCAAAAATGAAAAAAACTATTATTATTATATTCCAACTGATATTTATTACTATATTGTCTTGTTCTGAAAAGGATACTACTGGACAAATTCAAAATTCTATATTAGACGCTGATGAATCTTCTAATATATTAAAAGATTTTCTTAAAAGTCTACCTAAAGATGAAGCTAAAAGTTCAAGAACCCCAGGTACTGAACTATCTATGTTTCTTAAAGGCCGTGATGCTGTTATGAGTAAGAACTATAGGGAAGGATTTGAATCATTAGCTGAGTTTTTATATTTATATCCATCAAGTTATTATGAATCGGAAGCCGCATATTTACTTGGGAAGTCTGTTATATATATGCTTGGTTCTGATCCACTTTATATAAAGGAGTTTTATCTAAACTTAAGTAAACAAACTAGCGAGTATGATGCTGAAGAGTTTAGTAATGATTCTACACTAGGTAATTTTTCAATTGATGATATATATAATCAGTTAGGCATTACTGTCTCTGATGAAGAGGATTTATCTTTTAATGGGGCTCCTTTTTCTCGTATAGTGAATGAAGATGACTCTATATTTTTATTAAAAGATTTTGCTTACTATTATAGTATAAGGCATAGATTTTCTAAAATTGAAACAGAAAATGATAAAGAAAGATTTAATACTAATGTGATGCTTATGCAGGCTTTGTCAGATAGATATAGAACTAGTGTGTTACAATCTGTTTTATTTAATGATAAATCATATTTTCCTGACACTTTACCATTTACACTTGACCGAAGTGAAAAAAAAGATTATAACGAAATGTATGATACAGTTGGAGATAGAATAGATAAGATTAAGCCTGAAAAAAGAGAGTATGCGTATGTGAATGGTAATGGAATTATAGTTAGAGATAGAATGGCTTTACTTAAAGCTGGAACTGAAAAAAAACTTATAACACTTAATAATTACAATTTTGTTACAATATTAAGGTCAGAAGATGTTTATAATACTAGAAAAAGAGAAGATGAAAATTGGGTATTAGTTGAATATGACACTTTTTATGGGCCTTTGGTTGGTTGGGCTTATGGTAAGTATTTTACTAATGACACTGCGCTTACAGATGTTTTTAGTGACTTTAGAGATGCTATGAAACTTTATGATAGCTATTATTATATTGAAGCTTCACATATATTTTCTAGTATTCTTTCATTAAAAAGTACAAATTATTTTACAGATAAGTCAGCATATTTTCTTTGGAGAGTAAATAATAAAATAGGGGAGCTTGTGAGTTTGAAAAATAATGTTTATTATGACTATGTGTGTTTATATCCTAAGTATTTTTATTATAACACAAACACGTCTGTTCTACACAGCTCCACATTACTGTATAATTATATAATAAAAATTATGCCAGACAGCCCTTATAAGTTTAGAATAAGTGGAGATAGTGAAACTGTGTATAACATAGACTAAAGTGACAATATTTGAGTTTTTTAATAATATTGATATAGAAAAAAATACTTCCCCCAAACTGATATCTTTATCTGGTGGGGGAGGAAAAACTTCTTTTTTATATAATTATGCTAAAACATTTAATAATAGCTTTCAAAAATTATTAATAACATCTACTACAAAAATGTATTATCCTAATAATTATGAATCTATTTTTGATAAAATAATTATATCTTCTAACATAAATGAATTAATTTCGCCTGAGAATGCAAAAATAGTTTTTGCTATGAAAAGTGAGGATAAAGAAAAAAATAAACTTATAGGGTTTGATAAAAGTTTATTAGAAACACTTTTTATGAAGAATATATATGACACTATAGTTTCAGAGTCAGATGGGGCACGTGGTAAAAGTATAAAAGCGTATGCATATTATGAGCCAAATCATCCAAGTAATGCTACAGATATTGTAGGCATTATAGGTTTGTCTTCATATAAAAAAAATATAAATGCAGACAATGTTCATAGAGTTCATAATTTCACAGAAATAACAAATACTAAAGTTGGAGAAGTACTTAATATTGATGTTCTTGTTTCTTTAATTAATTCAAATATAGGGTTGTTTAAGAATAGCCCTGAAAATGCGAGTAAACATTTACTGATTAATCAATGTGATACTGTTGATGAGTTTGAGTTAGAATATATATTTAATACATTAAAAGATAAAATAGAAAATGTTTATTCAATAATATTTTGTTCTTTTCTTGAAAGTAGTGATATCATAAAATATTTTATTTTCCCCGAGCAAAAAATGACCTTATAATTAAAAATGCCCCCACTATAAATAATAGGATATTTGGTAACCACATAACAAGTAGTGGATGTACACTATCGCCTTCTCCTAAAATTTCAGCTCCAGTAATAACAAAATAATAAACAACAACAATAAGTACTGATATCCCAAATCCCATACCACGTCCCGCTCGCTTTCCTATAATGCCAAGTGGGGCACCTATTAGAACCATAAGAATGCAGGCAACAGGTATAGATACATATTTAGTAATTTCTATATAATAACGTTTCTCAATATAACGTTTGAATATGACTTTTTTTATTTCTTCTATTTCTGCTTTATTTGTTATTAAATAATCAGTAGTAAAGTCTTCCATAGACAATATTTCAGATTCTTCTGTATTCTCATTATTTGCCGTTTTATAGGCTTCTTTAGTCATATTTGATATTGTATTATTTATTTCATTCGTTGCCATATTAAAGTTTTCTCTAATTGTTTTAGCTATAGAAAACATAGACTTTTCTCTTAATCCTCTTTCATGCCCACCTATTTTAGTTTGATTATTTCTTAATATATTAATATCTAATTTTTCAAAAATATTAAAGTCATTAGAAAAAGTTCCATTGCCAAATATTTCTTGTACTATTCCGTCATTAAGTTCAAGTGTTACTAAGCGAGCATTAGCAGTATTATTTCTCCATACACCTGTTTTGGCAGTTATAATTTTTGTATTATCACTACTTTCTCTGTCATAAATAATTACATTATACATATTTGAGGATGTTATTTTTTCGGCTGTTATAGAAACTCCAATATCTGGTATTTCACTAAATTGATATTCAGTTACAGCAATTGAAGGACTTATATTTACCATATAATTTATTAAAGCTCTATATCTATAATTAGATTCTGTCATAATAAAATTATTAAATAAAAATGCAAAAGCAAATGTCATAATTCCTAGAATAAAAACAGGTTTATATATTCTAAGATGTGAGAACCCGACAGCTCTCATAGATACAATTTCATTATCTCCAGAAAGTCTACCAAATCCCATAATTGTACCCATAAGTACAGACATAGGAAATATAAACGCTATATTAAATGGTAGTAGATATACAAATATTTCTAAAGCTTGAAGTACAGGGGCTTCATTTTCTATTATTAAACTAAATAGTTCAGGTAGAAGTTGAACTACAAATATAAACGTAAAAAACATTATCCCTGCCAAAAGTGGGGGTACAAGTTCACTAATTGTATATAGAGTTAGTTTTTTCATTATATGACTTTTTATTGTTATTATTAATAATTTATATTTTTATACCATCAAGCTATTTACAGATTCAATAAGAACTGTAAAAAATAATGCTGTCGACAAATAGAAAAAAAGTATATCACATAAAAATGGCATAGCAATTAAAAGTATAGCATGCCAATTTGTGCTCATTTCAAATGTTTTTAGCATTATTAAATATATGGAACATACATACATAATGAAAGCTACAAAAATTATTATTACATAAATACTAGTGCCAACAAATGGTATTATATTTGTTATAAAAGCAATTGGTAAAATAGGCAGAAATACTATAGTGCTTGAAAGTGTGTCAGACAAAAGAGTTTGTATGCTTTTCCCATTTTTATACTTCGTTGACATAGATGCTACTGTATGTATTATAGACAATTTTAATAAAATAACTATGAAAAAATATCCTATTAAAATAGATGAGGTTGTTATAATCATGAATATATTTATATTACTATTTTTTATGTAGAGTATTGATACTAAAAATGAAATCATAGACATCGCAAATATTATAACAGCATTTGAAAGACTTACTTTGCTTTCAAGTAGTGTTTTAGGATTTGTGCTTATATTGTATATATCTTTATGTACTGTAATCATTGTTTATCTCGCTCCCGGCATATATAAATACATAGGAGAACCTGAGTATTCTGTTTTTAATAATTCTTCATAAGGATTACTATTTTTAATGTTTGCTATACCAAGCACTTTACTGAAAAGCAATGATAATGGTGCTGTTTTATCTATTGGAGTTCGTATTACATTTACATTTTCAGTATTAAGGTCAACAAGGCTTGCTGTATATTTTATGGTCTCGTCAAGATTTCCTATTTGGTCAATTAACCCATATTTTAGAGCTTGCTTTCCACTGAAAATACGTCCATCAAAAAGCATACTTTCATCACCTTTAATTCTCTCGCCTCTTGTTTCTGTAACTAAGCTTGTGAACTGATTAAGCATTTGATCAGTTATTCCTTGCCAATATGCTATTTCGTCTTCTCTTGGAGTTCTAAATGGTGAAAAAGAATCTTTATTTTTACCACTTGTAATTGAATACATCTCTACACCATACTTATCAATAAAACCTTTTACATTAAGGAATTGTGAAATAACACCTATGCTACCTGTGAGTGTAGATTCATTAGCAAATATTTCATCCCCTATCATTGCCATCCAATATCCACCGCTTGCTGCCATAGTCTTAAATGACACTATAACAGGTTTATCACTTTCTTCTCTAAGGCTTTGCATATATTTGAGAGTCGATTCACATGCGGTAACTGAACCTCCAGGGCTATCAATAGAAATTACAATGGCAAGAACATTAGAGTTTTCTATCATATACTTAAATTCACTTGAAAGCTTTTCAGCAACACTTTGAACATTAAAACCAAAAACTCCAGTGTCACCTCTATTGAATGATATAACTCCATTAAGTTCTATAAGACCAATACCATTACCCATAGAAATAGACTTTATGGAACTTTTGTTTAAGCTGTCTGGTATTGAAAAATTAGTTGCAACACTTGCTTTTTGTTCTCTTGTAATAATACTAGTTATTCCTAGAGCTATTGAAACAATTATAGCAATTAGAATTATAAGGGCGATTTTTTCTTCTTTGTTTTTGAGGAATCTTTTACCACTTCTGTCTCCTCTGTTTGAGTTACTGCTTTTTTCGGTTTCTTCGTTTCCGTTTTCACTGCTGTATTTTTCTTCTTCTCGCATGGTGTTTCCTCTTTATTATTGATATTCTTATTAATATCTGCTGTGCTATTTAAAGCTACATTTTCACCTATCATGTTAATAGATGCAAATATAACAGGCTCTTTTCCTAAAACTTGTATAAACTTCTTTTTAAGCGTTTCTCTAACCTCATAACGCATAGTTGACAGGTTTTTTTTGTTTCTATCTAAAAGCCGCCTTATTGTGTCTTTTATGCTTTTATCAGCTTCACTCATTAGTTTAGCATTATTATTGTTGTTTACAGTGTCAGTCGCTCCACCATTATATATAAATCCTCTGCTTTCAATATTAGTTGTTATACTGTAACCATTTTGATTTCTATATACATTAATATGAACGACAACAACACCATTAACAGAAAGCTGTGATCTTTCAAGGAAAACAGAATCTTCAACTCCGCCAACCCCTTTGCCATCAACATATATATTTTTTATATCAATAGGATCAGAAAACTCAGCAACTCCATCTTTATCGATTGTAAGAACATTTCCATTATATAGTAAGAAGCCTTTAGTATTAAGTCCATTAAGGCTTTCGATTAGTTTAATATTTTTAATCAAATGTCTTTTTTCTCCATGCACAGGTATAAAATATTTTGGTTTAATTAACCTATACATAAGTTTTAAATCTTCACTTGCAGCATGTCCTGATACATGTAAATATTTTTTGTCCTCTTCAACAAGACCTGCTCCTAAGTCAAACAAATTATTTATCATTTTTGTTACATATATTTCATTACCGGGTATTACACTCGAAGAGAATATTACAATGTCGCCTTCTTCCACTTGTATGTGTCGGTGTGAATTAGATGCGATTAGTGCTAAAGAAGAGTAGGGCTCTCCTTGAGTACCTGTAGTAATACATACAACTTTATTTCTTGGATATTTTGATATTTTATCTATTGGAATAATAATATTCTCATATAAGTTAAGATATCCTAAGTCTTCTGCTATTTTAGTATATTTATATAAACTTCTACCTGAAAATGCTACAAACTTGTTATTATTTTTTGCAGCCGTTACAAGGTCTTGAATACGTTCAAGGCTACTTGCAAATGATGCTACAATAATCATACCTTTATTGTGGGCAAAAAGTGAGTTCATTTTTTTAGAAACAGCACTTTCACTTAAGGAAATACCCTTGCGTTCAACATTTGTTGAGTCAGCTAAAAGAAGTAATACTCCCTTCTCTCCATATTCAGCAAATTTGTATAGGTCGATTACTGTGTCATTAACGGGGTTTAAATCAACTTTGAAGTCCCCTGTATGAATTATAGTCCCTATTGGTGTTTTTATAGCAAGCCCAACACTGCCGGGTATACTGTGATTGACTTTTATAAACTCTATCTTAAAGCTACGTCCTAAAGATATTTTATCTCTTGGTTTAAGCACTTTTAGGGATACATTTTTATATTCCCCTCTATAATCACTAAGTTTTGCTCTTACAAATGCGATTGTTAATTCTGTTCCAAATATTTTTATATTAGGGAATTTTCTTAGTAGGTGCGGTATAGACCCTATATGGTCTTCATGTCCATGTGTTAATAGAAGTCCTACTATGTTTTTTCCTTCCAAGTAACTTGTGTCAGGAATAACGTATGCGACTCCTAGCATGTGATATTTTGGAAACATGAAACCTGAGTCAACTATTAGAACTTCGTCATCATACTCTATTAGGGTCATATTCATTCCAATTTCTTGAACTCCCCCTAATGGTATGATTTTTATTTTCGATTCATTATTTTCTTTATTATTCATTAAGCTCACTTTTTATTTTAGATTAAAATATTTTAGACAATACTCATCTGTTATTTTACTACAAAGCTATATTAAGTCAACAATTTTGCCTACATTTGGTATGGTATAAAACTAGTTAATTTCTATGAAAAAATATAAATTATAGAATAAAGATTTTAAACCGATAATGAGTTTGAGAAGTATTTTAATATGCTTCTTAAACTCATTAATTTCGGAGACACGTTTATGAAAAATATTTTGATATCTTTTTTGGCGTTAATATTACTTATATCTTGTGAAACTACATCAGGAGTTATTCAAGAAGATTTAAAAACACCAGTAACAGTTATTGTTGTTCCTGACCCAGAGCC
>CAMRCO010000047.1 GCA_947040945.1 uncultured Spirochaetia bacterium | reverse complement strand
ACTACCAGAAATTTGACCAGCATAACCTTGACCCACTCCTAGTGTAATAAAAGCACCCATACCACTAAAGATATCATTATTGTTCATATTAAAATATTCTTCTGAACCAAAAATATAGCCGAACTCAGCTTCTCCATCCATTATGAATCCCATCATACCTTTCATGTATGAAGCACCCATTAAAGCAAGATCAGCATCACTTATTGATGGTAATGTTTGTGTACCACTGAAGTTAGCCTTTAAATTTAGAACAAATCCATTATCATGTGCATGAACATTCGAAAAAATCATCGAAACAAAAATACTTATAAATATAATACTACGATTCATATTCAAAATCCTTAAAATAAAATTTATGCGTACGTGTTCACATTTTGACCAACACCCGGACGACTAGACATAACTAGCTCAGAAACTCCAGACATTAATGTATCCATTGTTTGAGCTGCTAGCTCATTTGAACCTTTTAACATCTCTATAGAAATCGCTTGTCCAACCATTGAGCTTTGATAGCTACTGTATGCTGATGATATATTCATTATTATCTCCTTTTATTCATAAATAATTAACCATTCTAAATAAATGTAAGCTATTTTAAAAAAAAGTAAAGCTTTAAAAGGGCTAGACCATTGTAAAATTCCACTCTACATGCTAAAAAATCAAGAAATCTAGATATAATTACTATTAACAATACTATATATAAGTTTCCATTTGCTTATATATCATATCAGATATTCCAAATGTTTTAGACTTTGAAAAACTTTTGGAATACTCAGTATAGAGCATATCTCCAAAAATATCCTCTGTCATACCACCATCTATTAAACCAGTTTTGTTTATGGTCTTTTTCATAGCTTTAAGCATCTCATTTATAAGTAGTGATTCAAATTCATCTGAAACATTTTTAAGCTTATCAAGTTCTTGTTTTCTATTTTCATCCAGCTTTGAAGAAACCTCATTACTTGAAGCCTCGTCATCAATATTTATAGAAAATTTAGAAACACTCTTCTCACTTTGATCTTTCATATTATTCATTTTAGTTTGCAAAGCACTATAATTACTTAAGTTTAATTTATATGAAGCATCTAAATCCATAGTGAACCTCTTTTAATATTAATATTTGCCACTATTATTATTTTCGGAATTAAGTAAACTTAGATTAAATAATTTTATATTACCATGTCGCTACAAACTCAGTATATCTATCACCAAATTGAATAGACTTTGTTTTCTCTATAACAATATATTTATGTTTAAGATAAAATAAATTATAAAGCATTGACTCTAAATAAACTTCAATTATAGGATCATACTCTACAAAGTATGCCAAATGGAGTACAACTCTCTTTTTTTCTATTCTCACTGGGTCTAATACTAAGTTAATAAAATTCTTATTAATAAATTTTTTAATAAAAAAAGAAAAATTTGAAACAGTTGAAAACTTCATAAATATTTTTGTAGTAATTGGAATACTTTTATAGTCAAACGATGTTTTCTCTCTAACACCTTCTTTTACATCCTCATAAAACATATTAAGCATTGTAATAAACTTTGAGAAGAAAACTGTACTTATAGGGTAGTCTTTGCTTGATATAATATCGTCAGTATTTTTATATAGATCAGAGTCTTGGTCATCTATAACAAGCAGATATTCTTTATATTTATCATACCCAAATTTAGATATAATAAACTTGATAAATAGCTTTATGTATTTACCACGAACAAATGTTCTATTTATAGAGTCAGATATACGAGCTCGCTCTGTTTCTATATCTTCATAGTTGATAATAGAATATTCTGACAATTCCTTCTCTAACTCCATAATAGAGTTTTTAAACTCATTATATAATGAACCACCTTCTTCAGAGCTAGTTTTAAGCTTTGTAATAATATCTGTTATCGTATCTGAATTCTCCAAAATATCATCTGTTTTTTGTGATATAAAATTAGTAGAACTTTTTGTAGTCTTTACAGATTGAGATATATTATCAAATTCATCGTTTACAAATAATATTTTTTCATAAAGAAGCTTATATTGACTTTTAATGTTTCCAACTAAATTAGCAACATCTTCTACTGTAGAGTTCGCACTCATCGAGTCAATCGTTTTCTCTTCCATAGACTGTATTACTTTTTTAATAGTAGCATTTATATTTTTTATACTAGATAATGCATTATCAAATATAATTCCACTTTCATGTATTTCTAAAGTAGTTTGCTTAACTTGCTTCTCAACTTCTTTAAGCGCCTTCCAAGCACGCTCTGATTCTCTAGCAGACATATTAGATAATTTGCGAATTTCCTCTGCAACAACTGCAAACCCTTTACCTTGCTCTCCAGCATGAGCCGCCTCAATTGCTGCATTCATAGCAAGCATATTTGTTTTTTGTGATATATCAGTAGTTGAGTTTACAAAATTAGTTATACTACTAATCGCATCAATAAGAGATAATGATGCTTTTTCTGTAGCAATAATTTTCCCCATACTAGTATCAAAAAATTCAGAAGTTTTATCAGATTCTTGATCAGACTCTGTTAATAATCTAATAGAATCATCTATACTTTGCTTAATGCCTAATGTATAATTTGAGACTTTATTTATATTTGCAAAATGAGTATCAATTTTAGATTGTAAATTATTTGTCATAAGTTTTATAGATACGAAATCTCTTCCAACTTTCTCTATACTATCATCTAAATTTATAACATTATCTTTCATATCAATCAAGCTTTTTTGTTGTGAGGCGATGCTATTTGCAATAACGGGATAACTAATACAAATAGTGTCAATATTGCCAAATGCTTTATTCATACTTTCTTCTAAATTATTAGTGTTAACAATTGATTTTTGAACCTTATTATTAAATAAAGATAAAGTATATTGTACATTAGCAAGAAATATATAAAACCAAGAAATCATCTCTGACAAATTACCTTTACTCTCTATTTTTAACATTTTTAAGGACATATCCTTACTAATTAAAGACTTCTCTAAAAAATCTGTAATTTTTACAACATTAACAAATGATTTTTTTATAGAGAAATTCAATACAAAATACAAACCTACTAAAGTAGCAAGTATAGCAATTATTATAGGGACAATATTAGAATATAAGCTATTACTATAAAAAGATGATGGAACATACATTATAAGATAATAACTACCTAAACCTATATAAGATGTATATACTCTACTAGATTCACCAAAAATATTTAAATTATGTAAAGTACGAATCTCCATATCTGGTTTCATAGTATATAGTATATCAGAAATCCACTGTATAGAATCAACACTACTTAATATATGCTTACTATTCTTGTGATAAACTACACTATCATTAACAGTATCTATTACAATAAAATTAAATATATCATTAATATTTAATTTTTCTAGCCCTCTGTAAATATTATTAAGTGCTATATCAACACTAGACACACCAACAATATGATTAATATCATTATAAATAGGGCTTGAAATAGTAACAACAGGCTCAATCCCTCTATTTGATAAATTCTTTCTATATGGAACTGAATAAAAATAGTTCTCTACTCGTGCATTAGATCTATCCCAGCTAGTTGGTATTGTATTTAGATAAAAATTTTCATCTAAATATTTATCATTAATTAATTCATTTTCTACTCTTGTAGAGTTTTTAACACCATAGACATAACTAGAAAATAAACTATTACTAACAATTGTATTAGGCTCAAAATAAACACCAGTACCTATAATATAATCAAAGTTATGTCTTTTATAAAAGTCATTTATAGACTCATAAATTTTATCTCTAGTTTCATTTACATCATCTGTTTTATAATTATCATAGTAAGTATTGCCAAGCTCTGACAATGAAATAGAGGTATTTTTTGAATCATTTAATACACTTGATACAAAAGACACAACATTACTTACAGAACTTTTAGACATACTTTCAAGTGATTCACTTATCATTCTTTTACTTAACAGTAAATTAGTAACACCAATAAACGATAAAGATAAAAGTACAAATAAAAGAACAGTGAGTAGTATTTTATTTTTTAAACTCATAAAAAACCCTTTAAAAGTTATAAGACTCGACAATAGAACTATATCATAAAAACAACTTTAATAAAAGCTCTTTTAGTAATACACTATTTATTTTTAAGTTTATATATAAAGCTAATAAAATCTTTATTCTTAAATAATAATATATTAAATAAAAAATAAACTATTATAGCAACAAATATAACCATAAATGTCTTAATTATTAAATCAATTTTTGATATATCAATAAAATTATCAAGAGAGAATAAAAAAACCTTAAAGTAAAAAATAGAAATAGCCATTAAAATACTTGAAATAATCGTTTTAAACAGTTCTTTTTTTTCATCTAAAATAGAAGCTATATTCATTTTTTTCTTAAGAAGAATATACAAAATAAAAAATGCCCCCCCATTTGCAACCGTGCTTGAAATGGCAATTCCTTTTATGTCGAATTTCAAAATGAACACACATAAAATATTGAATAATAAATTTAATATGAATGTAAACCCTGCAACATAAACAGGTGTTTTCATATCCTTCATCGCATAAAATGCTTGAACTATAATTCTATAACTTGCCACAAAAAAAAGTGAAATTGACAAATAAAATAATGCATTAAAAACTAAGCCACTTGACTCGCTTGAAAACTTACCATGCTGAAACAGTACACTAATTATTTCACGACCCATAATCATTAACCCAAATGTTGCAGGAATTGTAACAAAAGCAATAAGCCTAATTGAATAGCTAAGAGTTTTTATTGCCTCATCAATTTTATTATTTGATATGAGCTTACTTAAGGTTGGAAGCATAACTGTCGCAATACTTACCGCAAATATTCCAAGTGTGAACTCATGAAGCCTTGTTGCAAAAGTTAATGCCGACACGCCACCTTCACCAGTATAGCCTGCGAACCCTGTTGAAACAAGTAAATTAATTTGATAAATGCTTGCACCAAAAATCCCCGGTATAAACAAATAAATCATTTTTAATACATATTTATCTTTAAACGCAAAATTAAATTTAAATGAAAATCCTAGTTTTTTTACAAAAGGTATTTGATATAATAACTGAACAAGCCCACCTAAAATTACAGCAATGGCAAATACATAAGCCATATTCTCAAATACATTTCTAAAAAAAAAGTAAAATATTAAAGACACAGAAATTATTATAATATTAAAAAGTATTGGACTTGCTGCTGACACTGTGTAAATATTATTTATATTAAGTATACCTTGTAAAATAGCTGCAAGTGAAATAAAAAATAAATATGGGAACATTATTCTAGACATGTTTACAGCGAGGCTTAATGCTTCACTATTGTCAGACGCTGACATATATAAAAGTTTTACAAGTAATGGCGAGGCTATAATACCTACAATAACTACAATAATTAAAATAAAAAATAGAAGTGTAAAAACTGACCTAAAAAATAATTTTGAGCTATCCTTGCCAAGATCTTTTTCAACTTCAGTATAAACAGGAATAAAACTCGCAACCATGTTTCCTTCAGCAAAAAGACGTCTAAGTAAATTTGGAAGCATAAATCCGATAGCAAAAGCATCTGCCACAAAAGTTGTACCAAGTAGTGCTGCCTGAATTTGATCACGAAAAAGCCCAAAAAACCTACTCACAGTAGTAACTACAGACATTTTAAGTGATGACTTTAATATGTTTTTTTTATTCATTTTGACTCATTTGATTAAGTCGCTTTATAGCAATTATTAAAACTTGAACAACCGACATATCAACCTCGGGTATTTGTAAAGCACTTGCTATGTTGTAAGGTTTATACATTCTAAGTTTTTCTATCGCATCAGTTTTAACGCTCTTTAATAAACCATAATCAAAATCACTTGGTATAGTCATCAGTTCATATTTTTTTATTTCTTTTATTTCTTTCTCTATTCTCGAAATATAACCTTCATATTTTATATTAATTTCGACACTGTCTAAAACTTCTTTTTTATACTCATCTTCCAACAAATGAGTAATCATATCAATTCCACATTCAGGCCTTTTTATGAGAGAATGGAGCGTCATCGATTTTGACTCAGCTACTTCTTTTTCAAAACCTAAAGATAATAATTCATTTTTTGTGAGAGATCTTTTTTCTAAAAAACTAATAAGAAAGCTAGACTTAGTTTTTTTATCTTGAACTTTTTTATAACGCTCATCACTTGCAAGCCCAATATCGTATGACAATTTTGTAAGTCTTTCGTCCGCATTGTCTTGCCTTAAAAGCATTCTATATTCAGCTTGTGATGTGAACATTCTGTGAGGCTCTTTAGTTCCCTTAGTTGTGAGGTCATCAATTAATACACCAATATATCCATCACTTCGCCCAAGAATAAATGGCTGTTCATTTTTTACTTTAAGAGCGGCATTAATTCCTGCAATAAGTCCTTGACCTGCTGCCTCTTCATAACCACTTGTTCCATTAATTTGCCCTGCATGAAAAAGACCATTAATTTTTTTTGTTTCAAGTGTAGGTTTAAGTTCAATAGGATTAACATAATCATACTCAACCGCATAGGCAGGCTTTAAGATAACAGCCTCCTCAAGACCTTTAAGTGAACGTATTATTTTATGCTGAATGTCTTCAGGTAAGCATGACGAGAATCCATTGATATAAACTTCATTTGTTTTCGATGACTCAAGCTCCAAAAACAATTGATGCCTTTCTTTATCGGAAAATCTTGAAACCTTATCTTCTATACTTGGGCAGTACCTAGGGCCTACACCTGTAATACGCCCTGAGTACATTGGAGACTTATGAATATTCTCTTCTATAATTTTATGTATATCTTTATTTGTATATGTAATATGGCATGGGTGTTGCTCAATATTTATAGAGTCAGTTAAATATGAAAATGGATAAATTTCACTGTCTCCATTTTGAATTTCTAAAACGCTATAGTCTATACTTTTGGTATCAATACGTGGTGGAGTTCCTGTTTTAAGGCGACCAACATCAAAACCAATACTATTTAAATTATCAGATAATCCTAAAGCTGAAAGCTCGCCAATTCGACCAGAAGATTTACTATATTCCCCAATATGAATAAGTCCATTTAAGAATGTCCCTGTAGTAAGTATAACTGCCTTTGAGCTATACTGAATGCCTCTCTCTGTTGTGACCCCTATTATTGTAGAGTCTTCTATTATAAGAGAGGTAACAATATCTTGGTTTATAGAAATGCCATCTTGTTTATATAGGCTTTGAATGGCAGAATCTCTATATTCATATTTGTCAGCCTGTGCACGAGGTGCCCAAACAGCACGCCCTTTACTTCTGTTAAGCATTCTAAACTGCATCATAGTTTTATCAATTAAAATGCCCATCTCTCCACCCAAAGCATCAATTTCTTTTACTATTTGACCTTTAGCAACACCACCTATAGAAGGATTGCAAGACATTTGTGCTATATTGTCTGGGTTAATTGTTAAAAGAAGTGTAGAGCATCCTAGTCTCGCTGAAGCTAAAGAAGCCTCAACACCAGCATGACCTCCACCAACAACAATTACATCATAATTTAATTTGTCCATAATAATAACCTAGTCTAGTGGGAGTTTGTCTATACTTTCAATCATCCATTTATTTTTTTTGAGTTTAAGAGTTATGTAATAATAAGTTGGGCTATAATAACTTAAACGCACAACTATAGTTGAAGACCTGCCACCATCCTCGTCTATAATATATTTTATGGTGACTGAATATTCATCACTAAGCTCTTCTTCCACAGGAATTTTTTTACTAATTGCATAGTCATTAAGCTCTTCACCTATAAAGAAATTTTTAAGGCTATCATTTGCTTCAATTAATTGATATTCTAAAGCAAACACATCAAAGTCATTTAATGATTTTTTTTGAACCCACTTTAAATTGTCTTCAATAATTTTTTCTTTCATTTCAATAAAAAAGTTAAATAAAGATTTTTTATTTTGAGTATCAATATCATCTAAGCATGAAACACTAGTCATTAGAATAACTATAAGTAAAACATATTTTTTAATTATTTTAATCATATAGACGAATCCAAAAAGTTTATTGTTAAAAGTTTCCATTTATTATCTTGGTATAACCCTACAAACTCAATTAGGTTTACTTCTGTGTCACTTGGCACTGAATACCTTATTTGAGTTATATGAGAATTTTTATATTTTCTGTAAGTTGTACTCACGTCATAATAACCACCTTCAGCAGGCAAGTAGGCTGAAACTGAGCCTTCATCTGGAGCAAATATACGCCTATACACAACCCCAAAGTTTTTAATTGATCTAATTATATCCTTTGGAAAAAGGTCATAAATTACTGTCATTTTTTGCAAATTATTTACTGTACTAGTGTCAGGAGCTTTCGCAAACATTTGAGAAAACTCTAATGAATCTCTACTTGCTAAAAGTGAGGTTAAGTATTGCTCAAACTCTAAAGCACCATATTCATTAGCTTTATTTTCAGTATTGCTTTTACCACAACTCAAAAATAAGCTGGTAATAAAAATAAATACTAAAATATTTTTAATCATAAAACCCTCCAAGATATATATCTTTTTAAGAACTCAGTAATGTCATAAAGTGAAAGAGTGAGTACAGCCAAGTTTTTTTCTATAGCAATTTTAGGCATACCAAAAACAATAGATGTAGCCTCATCTTGTGCTATAGTTAGTGTATTATTATTATATAATTTTTCAAGCCCTTTCACTCCATCAGACCCCATGCCTGTCATAATAATCGCTATAGCAGTATTATTTAAAGTGTATGCTATTGACTCAAAAAGATAATTAATAGATGGGGTATAGTTATGGCTACCATTATTTTTTACAATATCAATATAAATACTTCCTTTTGAGTCCTTATAAACTCCCATATTCTTATCACCGGGCGATATATATGCTGTACCACCCTTAATTTTTTCGTTTACTAAAGCTTCTTTTACTTCAATACTACTAACAGCTTGCAAGCTTGAAATAAGAGATTTAGAAAACTCTTGAGGAATATGTTGCACTATTAAAATAGGTATTTTAAAATCTTTAGGCATCATAGAAAGAAGGACTCTTAAAGCATCAGGTCCACCTGTAGATATACCTATAGCTATAAGTTTAGGCTTACTGAAATGCTTATGCCTTACTACTTTTAATGCATGCCTTATTTTAGAGTCATTTATTTCACTTTTATAAAAATCTAATAATTTATCTTCACTTACACTTTTGCTATTATCAGGAGTATTATTAGTATTTGCTAAAACTTCTCTAATTAAATTATTAATTTTACTTACTATCTCGTCTTTTATTTCTGAAATATTTCCAATTAGTGGCTTTACTATAATGTCGGATGCTCCAAGGCTTAAAGCTTTAATAGCTATATTTGGATTAGATAATCTAGTTATGATTAAAGTGTATATAAATATATTTTTATCTAATAAAAGTTCTAAAAGCTCGAGACCACCTACAGTAGGCATACTTATACCTAATGTCATTATATTCGGTTTATGAAGAATAATTTTTTCATAAGCATCAAATCCATTTGAAGCTATAGCAACTACTTTAAGTCTTTTATCTGAGTTTAATATATCACATATTATTTTACTCATTATTTTATTATCTTCAACAACTAAAACTTTAATAGGTTCTGACATAATACCTCAATCTACCTTTTCTTTTCATCATCACTATCAAAGTCATCCATAATTGATGAAAAACTTGATAATGAAGAGTCAATAGAATCAGAAGTATCATCAAATATATTATCCATTTTTCTATTATTAGAATTAGATAATTTATTTTTTTTAGGAAAAATATTAATCAATTTATTTTTAATTGCATCTATAATTTTATTATGGTTAATTTTTTTAGATTCTATAGTTTTTTTTAGTTTTCTTATAAAAGAGCTAAAAGATATAATAATCAAAACAAAAACAATTAAAAAGCAAAGTTTTACAAACCACTCACCATAAAGGGTGTATATAGTTTTGTTATCATTAAATGAAACACTTGTTGTTATATGATCAGGTTTCCAAAACTCTAAAGTAGAAATTATGTTCCCTGTGCTTGCAACATGCCCTGTAACGCCCGAGTTTCCATTTTGTACAATATCACGCCTATTTTCTATCGCTCTAAAAACCATCATATAAAAATGCTGCCACTGTGCAGAGTCGCTATAACTCCAAGCATCCTCTGTAATAACAACAAGTGATTGTGCTCCATCATAAACAAACTTACGAGCAAAGTCTCCAAAAGCACTTTCATAACATATAAGAGTTGAAAATGTGTAGCCATAAGGATGATTAAAAACTGTAAACTTTTCTCCTCTGCCCCACCTACCAGCACCAGCCTTCTCAAATTCTCCATGAACAAATCTTACAAAATGACCAAATAATGGCATCTTAACCCAAAACTCACTATCAAATGGATAAGCCTCTCCACCCGGTACTAATAGCATTTTAGCATAATCATCTATTATATCGCCATTAGGAGAAACAAATATAGCTCCATTATAGTAGTTATAATTGTCATACTCAGTATTATTTGTACTATTTTCTACTAAAGAAGTACCTATTAAGTAGTATTTAGATGTTTCATTTATAACATTATAAAAAATCGATGTGTTATATATGCTAGGCAACACATCACTATTGGTTCCTAAGTTTTCTATTAAATTTTTATAATTTCTCATATAAAATCCATAAGAATCTGCAGTTGCAAGTTCAGAAAAAATTATAAGAGATGGTTCAGAAAGAGCAGCTTCTTTGGCAAGCCTCGCAAGCCTCTCAACTGATACTGTTCCATTTTGTTTTACGCCATCAGGAGACTCTTCGCTATTAAATTTTTGTGGCTTAAGTAATAATCTCTCCGCCATACCACTTATGCCCTTAGATCCTTTTACAGCAGGCTCAGATGTATAAATACTTCTCCAACTATGATTTGGGTCAAATGCTTTTTGTACCAAAGACATTTGAGTCTTCTCTCTAAGTTCTCTATCATTTGTCTCTGTATATAGCTTTATACTACCATAAACAAATGTTACCATAAAAACAATTGAACAAGTTATTATAGGTTTAAGATTTTGTTTAAAAGCAAGCTTAATATCACTCTTATCTATAATAGAAACTATAATATTAGCTAAAACAGAATTAGATAAATATATTAAAAAACTTACTCCAAGCATTCCTGTAATATCAGAAATTTGTATGAATGCTAAAAAACTCCACTGAGAGTATGCTATTATTCCCCAAGGAAAACCAAGAAAACCTAATGTCCTCATATATTCCATAACAGTAAAAACAAGAGGGATTATAAGCCATCTTAAACTTGGAAGATATTTAGAAAGCTTATTTGATAAAAACATAGCAGGGAAATAAAAAAGAACCACAAGTAAAAACATTATAGTAAACAAAACTAAAAATGCTATTAAAGCTCCTGTTTCTTTAAGCATAAATGATGCAACCCAAAATAATAGAACACCAAAAAAAGAAAATACAAAAAGCACAGCTGACAACAATAAATGTCTTACTTTCTCTGTTTTATAAATAATAATATTTATAGGGATAATAGCGATAAAAGCGACAAAAAACATATTAAATGGTGGGAAAGCAAGTATCGTTAAAAAAGCAGATGCTAAAGAAAGCACTATTATACTAATTCGATTTGATGATTTACTATTATTAAACACTAAAATTTTTCTCTATAAAATATATTAATTTATTCTGATTCTATCACATATCACTATAAGGTCAATATTAAAACTTGAATGACTATATATAAAACGAATACCAAATATTAATAATACTTACAAGATAAACCTTATATTCTCTTATATCTACTATTAATATAATAATAATAGATAAATGAAAAAGGATATATATATGGAAAATCAGTTAAATGAAGAGAATTTACAATTAGCTTTTAATTTTAATCCTTCAGATGGAAGTCTTACTAAAAACAGAATTATAGGTGAAATTCTAATTGAAGAAACTAACAAAAGAATAGCTATACAAGATTCAAGTGATAAAATAGCAATTGACTTAGGATACTCAATAGATGGTGATACAGAGGATATGGAGTTTACTATTAATTTAGAAAAACTTTTAATAAAAACAGTTTACCAACGATGGGAACTTGTTGAATGTGCAATAAAAGAAAATGAAGTTGTTATTGTTCGTGATGAGGCGAGTTTTAAGACATGTTTATGGCTTAACAAAAGTAGTATTGGTAAAACACTAAATTATAAAATAATATCTCAAAATAGTAGTATAAGTAGTTGGATGTTTGATGTTATTGCGAGAAAGCTTAATAAGTTTAATATTCAGGACATTGTGTCATTAAAGGAAGATGTCTCAAGTATAAATACTTCTATAACCACTTTAAATGATCAGGTAACTGAATTACAAAATAATAGTGGCTCAGCAGGTGGTGGAGCAATTCCTGAAATAGATAGCAATGGATATTCTATACTCAGGCAAAAAAAGTTTACATGGAGACCCAGAACAACTGATTATGGTGCTTCTGGTGATTGGAAAGCTATATATACTGATGTAGATGTTACAAGATATAGTGATGGTCGTGGTAAATTAATAGCTACATGCAGAATATATAATTCTGATACCTCATTCTGGCTATTACCAGGAGATCGTGTAACAGCCTTTATCGGTTCTCCTGTAAAACTTACTAAAATATATGCCTTTGATTTTTTAGATACAAAAGGTCCTGCTCGAATTGGTGGCTGGGTAAATATGAATGCTGAGCTTGAAAATATTAATAATCCAGAGGCTAATGACCTTAACTATGGTGCATTGAATATTGATATCCATAACGTTGTCAATAAAAAATTAACTTTAAGTAATGGAAATGCAGGTCTTTTATATCATATGCGTATTTTATTTGACTTTCCAGAAAGCTCTATAACAGACTATGACTATATTTTATAATGATTGCTAATATATGGTTGTAACTTAAAAGTTTTATCTTCATTAAGAATAGTTAGAGTAGGATGCCCTTGCTCTTCAAATAATAAAATATAGTCAATAGAATTTCGATTGTCTATGGTAAATTTAAATAATTTTTTATCATTATCATATTCATAAGTATCAACCTTAGTTAAGCTATTATGATCAAAATTATCTGCTAATTCTAATAAATATCCCCTAGGCTCTCTATTTTCCTTTGTAACTCTTACTAAATATTTTTTATTGTCGCATTCATAAGTTCCTACTATATTAATAGGTTTTAAAGGTTTTAAGTCTTCTTTAGAATTTGAGTCATCTTCTACATTTGATGACGTTACACCAGCATCACATGATATTAATACTAAAAATATAATAAAATTTATAGTTAAAAATGACCTCATTATCCCCCCTACAAATAAAAGAATTATTTTACCCCTTATATATAGTATAATAGATAAAATAAGTCTAGTCAATATAATAAGTAGACATATTTAATTAATTTATATTTATAGAAATACTAGACTTTTTTATAAAAAAATATATTATGGTAGACAATATGGGCAAAAATATATTAATAATAGAAGATAAAAAAGATTTATGCAATCGTATAGCAGATATTATAAAATCTAAAGGTTTTACAGTATTTACTACGAACTCTATATCTAAATCAATGATACTATCCACTGATAATGAATTAGACTTAATCTTAATAGATTCTGATATAAATCAAGGAAAAGATGTTTCCCTCATAGAAACATTTAGAGAAAAAAAATCAACTCAAAATGTTCCTATTATTTTATTATCAACACCTTATAAAAAAATTGATTACATAAACGAAGCTATTAGTCTTGATATAGATGGTCTTCTTTTTATACCATTTGAAGAAATAGATTTAATTGTTAAGGTTTATACTGCTATAAAAATTAGAAACCTAAAACTCGACTTAAATAAATCTAACGAAAAAATAGATATATTAGAAAATCAAATATCTGAAATGTCAAATGATCATGATAAAACTACTGAAGACTATGAGAACATGAAAATAAAATATGAAGATGCTCTTAATATAGATTTAGAAACTGGCATTTATAATAAAAAAGAATTTGACTCTCAGTTTACAAGAATAATTTATGAATCTATTAGACATAACGAATCTGTTGTTTTAGCATGTTTCTCTATAGATCATTTAGACCAATTAGATAAAGAATTTGGAAGTGTTGTTACTAAATCTATAAAAGAAAAATTTATAAATATATTAAAATCTCTAACTAGACATGAGGACACTATTGCTATAATTAGAGAAAACCAATTTATTATAGCGTTTAAAAAAATGAAAGAGACTGCTTTTGAGGAAAAAATTATAGACTTAAAAAAAATTATAGAAAAGCAAGAGGTTGATTATGAAGATATCGTTATAAGTTTCTCAATCTCTGTTGGACTAGCCTTAATTTTGTACAAAAATACATATACTTTTAAAAATATAGAAAAAGAAATACTACCATCTGAAATAGCATTAAATAATGCTAGAAGACGTGGGTCAGGAAGTATTTTTATGCATCCTACAATAATAAGGTCGTAATAAAAAAAATATTATAAACTATGATTATAACATTAAATAATAAAAATATAGACTATGCCATAAAAATGTCCGTAAACATAATAAAGGATGGTGGTGTTATTATCGCCCCAACTGATACTGTGTATGGATTTTTGGCAGACGCTTTCAACTTATCCGCTGTCCAAAAAATATATGAAATAAAAGGGCGTGAAGCTAACAAGCCTTTTTTGATTATTATAAAAGATAAAGAATGCTCTAAATCATTTAGCGATATAGAAATACCAAAAAAAATTCTAGAGTTTATACCCGGTAAAATTACATTTATAATGCCATTAAAGAAATCACTTGAAACTGAATTAGTATACTTAAAAGATACTGTTGCTCTAAGAGTGCCTGATAATAACTTTATAAATAAAATATTAAATGAAACTCCACCTTTAGTCGCCCCATCTGCTAACCCAAAAGATTATGGAATTATTAATGATGGAAATAAAATTATAGAGCTTTATGAAGATAAAGTAGACCTTATAATAAATAATGGTATAATTAAAGAAGGTCTCGCTTCAACTCTATACGACTGTATAAATGATAAAGTAATTAGAGAGGGTAGTATAAAAATACTATAACTATTTAAGTTTATTTTTTTTGAGTAGTATTTTTATTAAAAAATTAATTTCATATTTAGAATAATAATCTTTTATCATATCAACTCCTCTTTTATTAAAAAAGTTAAAATATTTATAACTTTGCAATACAGATAAAAGTCTATGAAAATCAGACTCCCCCATATTAAAAGACGACGCTACTTCAGAAATGGAATATAGCCTGTCTTCCTTAAAATTTTTTATAATAAACTTATTGGCTTTTTTTTTTCTTATTACTAATTCTAATAAAGTCTTAATTATGTAATATAAAATAAAAGTTAGAAAAAATATAGAAAAAAAATGTTTCACTAAAATTTTGAATTAAAAAGAAGAAGATTCATATAAATATTACCAATACTTGTTTCATAACAAATAAAAAGTATAGGTGTTCTTTCTTTCTCAAGCATAAACAAATTATCACTCATAACTATTGCTGGTGGAGTTATATCTAGGTTTATATGAAATAAAGAAAGCGAGTTAATAGTAGAGCCTGCTATCATGTTTACAAGTTCTTTCATACTTGCTTGTATATCATCTGTAGAAGACACATCCTCAAAGCTTAAGGCAGATGCTAACTTACATGCTGTTTCTTCTTCCATACTAATTAAAATTTTTCCTTGCAAGTCGCCTATAATTTCAATAAAAGCTATAACGCCTTTTATATATCCAAAATGCTCATGTATGGCTATGTCTCCATTATATATTTCTATATTACATGTATCTCTTAGTAGCGAAACCGTATTTCTACTAAAAATATTAACGATATCTAAATCAAACATAATATTTCCTCTAAGTATATTATATACAATAGTCGGAAATAATATACCCCTACTTTAATATGCTTATTTATTCTTATACCTAAACTCTAAAAATAAATTAATGAATAAAATAAAAATATATACAATAATATTGATACTTATTTTTGGTATCGGTTTTTTTATAGGTAGGTATTCTAATAACTCTTATATTATCAGAGAAGCTAAGATTGATGATGAGTTAAAAAATATAGTTAATTATACTAACTATATACACAGTATTAAATACATAACAAATGATATTACTGAAGCAAACTGTAGTTTTAAGTATGAAGAGCTTAAAATGATGTATAACGATTTATTAAAAAGAAACAAAGATGTTGCATTAAGCTATACAGCTATGTACAAAAGATATGAACAGTTAGAATCTAAAGCGAATCAAAAATTATATTTTTTAGTTGGTACAGATTTAGTTTACAACATAAATAAAAATATTGTAGACATTGGGCTATCTTGTGGTACTGAATATAACAATTTTGGTTTTATGCTTGGCTATATGTTTTTAGACAGACAAGTTAATCTAAATGTTTATTATAGATTTTAATAAAAATAAATTATAAATAGGAGTAAAGATGAGTAATAGCAAATATTTTAAATTAGATGAGTTTATTAATTCTGACACGGCAAGAAAAAATAATATTAATAATACACCAAATGAAAATGTGAAAGAAAATATAAAAAATATTATGTTTGTAATGGACGAAATAAGAAAATATGTTAATAAACCAATACGAATAACAAGCGGATTTAGATGCGACAGTTTAAATAAAAAAGTAGGTGGAGTCGCTAATTCTATTCACAAAACAGGGCTTGCATGTGATTTTACATTTATAAATATTACAGAAAGTCAAATGAAAAAAATTGCCATATATGTTAAAGATAATATTAAAGAGTTCGACCAGCTTATTATATATACTGATAGAAACTTTATTCATTTCAATTTAAGAAATAACCCTCGCAATATGTTATTAGAGTCCATTGGAAAAGGCAAATACAAAAAACTAGAAGTTTAACTTAACATATTTAAGTAATAATCACTTGCTATAAATATTTAAATAATATAAAATGGTAAAACTTTTTGATTAAATTTTAATTATTTGGAGACCATATAGTGAAAAAAGATATACATCCTAATTATTTCGATACAGAGGTGCAGTGTGCATGTGGAGCTAATTTTAACATAAAATCAGTTCAGAAAACACTTCACGTTGATATTTGTGATAAATGCCATCCATTCTTTACAGGTAAACAAAAAATACTTGATACAGCTGGAAGGGTCGATAAATTTAAAAGACGTTATGGCTTAAACAAATAGTCTTAGATTTATAAAAGCAGATAAACATCTAGTCAAACTCCTAGTATACTTTGACTTTTTATCCTTTTTGAAATATACTTATTTATCCGAATAATATTTCATTTGATAAGTAAATGATAAATAAAGAAAATACACTATTAATAAATATAAAAGAGCAACCTAGTTCTGAATATAATAGATTATATATATATCGTATCTTAAAAGAAAATATTTTACTTCTAAACCTAAAGCCGGGCGAAAAAATTAGTGAAGTTAAACTTAAAAATATATTTAACGTAAGCAGGTCTCCAATAAGAGAGTCTATAGTACGTCTAAATGAAGAGGCTTTAATAGATGTTCTTCCACAGCGTGGAACCTATATATCTTTACTAGACTACGATTTGATAGAACAATCTATTTTTATGCGTTATGCTCTTGATAAAGAAATAATGCGTCTTGCATGTTCTAAAGAAAATAACAAAAAAACATTAATTACAAAGTTGGAATCTATATTAAAAAAACAGGAAAATATAGCCAAAAAAACATTAAACATGAGCTCCCATGATATAATAAAATTTCGTGAATTAAATGAGTCATTTCATAGAGAAATATATAACTACTTTAATAAAGCTAACTTATGGGAAATTACTCTAAAATTTTCTACACACTTATACAGATTTCATACTCTAGAATCAATGACTAAATCTAATATAGATTTCGCTTTAGACCAGCATATCAAAATAATCGAATCAATTAGTAAAAATAAATATGATGATGCTTTATCATTAGAAGAAAATATTCTAAGTAATTTTAGAAAAACATTTAAGATAATGTTTGATAAATATCCAAAATTTTT
>CAMRCO010000046.1 GCA_947040945.1 uncultured Spirochaetia bacterium | reverse complement strand
TCTATATGTAACAGAGAAATTTACATCATCAATAAAATTATTTACAGGATTACTCGGCACATACTTTTCAAACTCTTTTTTATCAAAAGTTTGAATAACATTTAAGTCATATCCTATTCTTATACCTAAATAATTTGCTTTACCAATTCTAAGCTCTGAACCTATGGCAAAAGAAGCGTCCATTGAAAATTTAGATTTTTCTATTGATGGAGTTAATCTTGGTTGTATATATATCCCACTAAGATATTCTCGTCCCATAGGAAAGCCAAGTTTTACCCCAGCACTTACATAAAATGTGTTTCGAGTCCATTCATATTGCCCACGAAGCATAATAGGAATATATAAATTTTGATTATCTACCGTTATAAGTCTTTCATCACTATAAGTAATACTAGACATGCTATAGCCTAAGCCTGTTTCAATAGCAAAATAGGGACTAAACTCAAGCATTAAATCAGCTTGATAATGAAATCCACCTCTACTTGGTTTTGTATCACCTGAAGTAGCCTCTAGTATAGAAGTGAAATCTTTGCTATCAGAACCCCTAAAAAAAGGAACGCTTCCTCCAAAAGAGCTTCCTAAAGAAAACTCTACAGCATACGAGCTAGCAGAGAAAGCGAACATTACAATCATCACGCATAACAAATTTTTTATTCTTTTCATATTTTTTTTATCCTTTTTTTATTTTCTAAAGACAGCACCCCATAGATTACCTACAGAGTACTTTTTTTCATGAGTATAATTATATTACATTTATAAAAATAATATACCTAAAATATACTTTTTTTAATAAAAAATAAAAAAAATTGTAACAGTAACATTCTATATAAAGAATGTTTAAGAACATAAAATACTATATCTAGTAACTACGCATTAAGAATAAGCGTTCAAAGTGTTGGATTTGTTGGATTTTAATAATATAGACATCTTAAAGATTGAGTTCTATAGCTTGTAAGTATCAATAATGTAAAATTGGGCACTGACGGTCTCGAACCGCCGGCCTACTGCACGTCAAGCAGTCGCTCTCCCAGCTGAGCTAAGCGCCCTTTCATAAATATGAATTATGCCATTATATATGAACTATAAAAATATAACAACATTAGTATTTGTATTTTTATATATAGTTTACTTTAAGCCTATTAACAACTAAACTCTTAGTCAAGTATATAACTATAAGTTTTAGTATAATTGGAGTAACAGTTAATCTTTATGGAAAAACTTTTATAAAATAAGCCAAATACACTGTAAACTTGACTTTAACACAATTAATAATTAGAATTACAAAAATAAAAATAGTTACGAGGAGATTTAAAAGTATGTTAAAAAAAATAATTATGCTAGCACTAATTTTAGTGGCTACAACTCTCGCTTTACCTGAAAAAGCAGAAGCAGCATATCCTAATGGATCATCAGTAGGAGCAGCATTAACTGGAGGTTTTCCATTTGGAGGACTTGCGGTTACTGGAAAGTTTGAGCCTATACCATTAGTATTTGGTGCAAGCTTTAATTTTGGAATTGGAGAAACAAGTTTTTTTGGACTTAACCTAACAGCTGACTGGTGGGGGTTTACATTACCACTTGGACAAGCAGGAGATGCTGAAGTTACTATGTACTTAGGGCCCGGTGCCATTCTAGATTTAGGTTTTGGAGGTAGTTCTACTGGTTATTTCTATACAGATATAGGAATTAGAATGCCTGTTGGTTTCTCTTTTTTAGTAAAACAGTCTTGGGAGATATTTATTGAGCCTTCTATAGGTCTTAATCTAATTGGAGTTTCAGTTTATGATGGAAAAGCTTCTATGAGATTGCTTGGTTCTGATTTAGACGATTTTTCATTTGGACTTAATTCTATAAGACTTGGTGGTCAATTTGGGTTTAGATATTGGTTCTAAACCTTATATAGATTATTTTAGTATAAAACCATGCTAATGCATGGTTTTTTGTTCCATATATATGTCAAAATATATAAACAGTATTTAATATTAGTATTGATTTTTTTATAAAATAGAATAGTATTTAGTTATGAACCATAAAGATAAAACAAATATACTAATTATAGATGATAAAAAAGATATACTTACAACATGTAAATCTGTATTAGAAGATGAAGGGTACAAGGCATACATTGCTTCTGATGATATTGAAGCTAAAAAAATATTAGAAAGCAATAATATAAACATAGTTCTTTTAGATGTATGGCTTCCGGGTACTGATGGACTTAATATGCTTAGTGATATTAAAAAAGAATATAGCGACATGCCTGTTATTATGATGAGCGGTCATGCAGGACTTGAAACAGCAGTAAGAGCAACAAAGCTTGGTGCGTATGACTTTTTAGAAAAACCACTGAGTATTGATAGACTATTATCCGCATGTGATAAAGCTCTAAATTCAGACACTGAAATTGATATAGAAAATAATAATTCTGAAGAATCTAGCAAAACTTCAACTCTTAAAGCTACATCTAAAAACAAGTATTTAACTAAACAAAAAACTATAGCAAAAAGTGTTGTTGTAACAGGTTTTGCTTTAATGGAAGGACGTAATACTGCCCTCACACTTATACCTTCAGATGTAGATACAGGTATAGTTTTTATTGATATAGTAAGCAATAGTCAAATAAAACTCTCCCCTGAAAGTATTTTTTCCAAAAACAATGCTAGTGTAAACTCTACAGTGCTTGCTAATGGCATTAATAGTATACGAACAACTGAACATTTTCTTGCAGCATTAAATATGTATGGAATAACTAATTTAATCATCAAATATGATGGAGAAGTACCTAATGTTGATGGCTCTGCTCTTGTATTTTGTGAGGCTTTAGAGGAAGCAGGAATTGATGAGCAAGATGAATTCACCTCTCCAATTGTAATAGATGAGACACTTACTTATGGCAATGTTCATGATGACGACACGTATATGATATTAAGTCCTTTTGATGGCTTTGAAGTAACTTTAAGAGTTGATTTCCCAAGCCCTATTGGAATACAAAAACATACATTTACATATCAAACACCTACACATTTTAAGGATGAAATAGGCAAAGCAAGATCATTTAACACAATAGACAATATAGATTATGCACAAAAAAAAGGTATGGCTGGTAGTGGACTAATAAGTAGCCATATTATTTTACTTGATGGAAAGGTTATTAATACAGAACTTTATTTTGAAGATGAGTTTGTTAGACATAAAATATTAGATATAATAGGGGATATGTATATATTATCTCGCTCTATAAGAGGGCGTATTAATGCAAATAAAACATCTCATGCATTTAATCATAATGTTGTAATAGATTTAGCAAAAAGGTATATTAAATAATATTATTTATGCTAGCTTTTATCCGAGAATAATAAAGTTGTTTCTTAATATAAATGTACATTACTAATAAAAAAACAGGACTTTAGTGATAAAATGTCACCAAATAGTAAGCTAATTTACAAAAATAATATAACACTTTATTTTAGTGATACAAAAAAAGAAAAACTTCTTACCAGAGAAGAAGAAGTTGAGATTACTAAAAAAGTTAAAGAAGGTGATGCTGAAGCACGTGCTATATTAATTAAAAGTAATTTACGTTTTGTTATTACAATAGCTAAACAATATGAAAACACGGGCCTTTTACTTGAAGACTTAATTAGTGAAGGAAATGTTGGACTTATAATGGCGGCTGACAGATTTGAGCCTGAAAGAGGGTTTTACTTTATTTCTTATGCTGTATATTGGATAAGACAAAGTATACTTAAAGCAATCAATGAAAAATCAAAAATTATAAGACTTCCTCTCAATAAAACTTTAGATATTATGTATATAGACAAAGTAATTCATAAACTATACTACAAAACAGGTGAGAAACCAAGTATAGAAACAATAGCCGCAGAGCTTAATAAAACTCCTTCTGAAATATCATATATAATGCTACTAAACTCAGAACATATTTCAATAGAAAACGCAACCGACACAGAAGATGGAAGTAATAAACTTGCTGATTTTTTAGAAGATACAAAAGTAAAAAATGTAGAAACAGAAATTATAGATAAAGAACTTAAAGATGAACTTCATCGTGTTATGGATGGGCTTACAGAAACGGAGAGAAAAATAATTGAGGCAAGGTATGGTCTTAATCAAACTAAAAAAACACTAAAAGAAGTGGCTCATGATTATAAGCTTACTCAAGAAAGAATAAGACAAATAGAAAAAAAAGCTTTAAGAAAAATGAAAACATATAAAAAAAACTCTCTAAAAGATTTTTTATAATTTAATAAATGTTAAACTATAAAAAAAATAGTGGCTTATATATACATATTCCATTTTGCGAAACTAAATGCTTGTACTGTAATTTTTTTTCATGCACAAATATAAAAGATAATGACAGCTTCAAAAAATACCTAGACTATCTTCTTATAGAATATAAACTTCATCTTGACAAAGTTAAAAATATAAACATAGATACAATTTATATTGGAGGAGGAACTCCTTCTATAATTCCATCTAAATTATACGAATTTTTCTTCAGCTCACTTTTTGACTTAATAGATTTAAGCTCCATTAAAGAGTTTACAATAGAATGTAATACTCACCATATAAACAAAGATCTTCTTTCTTTTCTTGGAAATTATAAAAATATTAGGCTCTCTCTTGGTGTTCAAAGTTTAGATGACAATATACTAAAAAAAATTAATAGACTTTCAAATCAAAATGAAATTTATAATGCATTTAGATGTATAGAAAATGACAAAAATATTAATAATATATCACTCGATTTTATATGCGGTCTACCAAATGCGAGTATAGACACAACTCCTAATGACATAAAAAACTCACTTAATGTACTTTCAAAAACAAATCATATATCCCTTTATTACTTAGAACTAGAAGACAAAATAAACATTCAAAAAAAATGGGCAGACTCTCTTTTAAGTGAAGATGCCTTAGTAAAATCGTTTAGCAAGTCTTTAAACATACTAAACGATTTTGAATTTCACCGATATGAAATTTCTAGTTTTGCAAAAAACAATAGTAGTTTCTCAAAGCATAATATGCATTATTGGGACTTAGATGACTACATAGGACTTGGTCTTTCAGCTGTTGGTTGCTATAATGATAAAAGATACAAAAATACATTATCACTTAAAACATACTATGATTTTATTTCAAGTGATAATTTACCAATAAACAATGTAGATATTCTAGACCACAACAAAAAAGAGAAGGAATTTATCCTTCTTCATTTAAGAAAAACTGATGGTATAGATATTCCAAAATATGATCAAATGTTCAATGAAAAATTTTGCATAAAATACAGCACTATATTATCAAAGTATAAATCATATTTTAATAGAAATAACAATAACCTTAAAATTAAAGCTGAATATACAAACTATACAGACGAAATTACCGTTTTGTTTTTTTAAGACTACTGATTTGGTTTAATAAAATAATCTATTTCTGGAACCAAATACTCATCCGCAATTTTCCCTAAAGCACTATCTTGTTTTTTTAGCTCTTTTGCCCCTCTTGTTATAGAACATAAACTAGCATTCAATTTTTTTGCTATTTCATATTGTGGCATTTTTGTTCTAAGTAGTGTAACTATCTTCAGTCGTTGCCTTATCATATCCTGCTCATCCGACGTAAAAAGTTCAATAATTAGACTTTCAATAAAATCTGGATTATTCTCCTTTGCCAAAATTCTCGCTAATTGCTTCATCAATATCTCCTTATAAATAAAATCTCTTAAAAAAACTCATCAACTTAAAGTCTACGCATAAATTAAGAGTTTACAAGCTTTTTTTATGCAAAATGTACAATAATTCCTATTTTTCTTGTTTTTTTTAATAGTATTATTTTTATATATAAATACTTTTTAAATAATATTTATTTTATATATAAATATTATTTTTATTTTATTTTATAAATAGTATTTTATTTTTATATTATAATAAGAAAATAATACCTAATAGATTTTTGTAAAGTTTCCGAATATGTAACTGTAATACTATATTTTAGGCAGGAACGCATGAAAATAAAAATTGTTTTTTTATTACTTCTAACATTTACACATAAATCATTCACTCAAAATAGTGATTTTTTTGATACCATTATTCTTGAAGATATAGAACGTGTATATCCTATAGACTCTTTCGAGGATAGCTCATATTCTGTAAGCTTTCATTTTGATTTAAACAGATATAGACTAAAAGAGCCTATCATGATGGAAATACGCATTTATGCTAAAAAAGGTGTTGTATCATTTACAAACTCAGCCAACTCATTTAATAATTATAAATTTGAACTCTATGATGTTAATAATGAAATTGTAAGTACATCAGACAACTACTCTCTTTGGGAAAACAAGAATATTTCTATAGCACAAAATACTCAAGCAAGAGTGGTAACTCTTAGAGAGGGAGAAACTTACTCCTACATGATCGACTTAAATGACTGGTTTAGCTTAGAGGATATAGGACAATATAGACTTGAAGGAAATTTTAATCCTATGCCTACTGTTAGACGAGACTTTAGCATAAAAGCAAATACAGCATATTTTTATGTCGATAAAGCACAAGTAATAGGAAACAGAGATAGAGAAGAATTAAAGCAAGATAATTCACCAATAAATATTACTACTCCATCAACTGATCCGCCTTATGACATTGTAAACGATACATTAAAAGCTATGCAAAACAGAAATTGGAAAAATTATTTTAAGAATATGCATATGCCTTCTATCATAAATATAAGTACAAGATATGGTAATCATATTAAAGAAAGCTACACCGACATTGAGCTTGAAGACTTTAGCGATACTGGTTTAAGTAATACATATAATAATATTGATTTAGAAACTTTTTTACTTACAGAATTTGGTGATACTGTGAGTGTCCAAAACATGCGTGAAGACTTTGGAAATAATTTTGTAGAAAATTTAGAGGAAGCTTTTAACAATAACACAGTAAGAAAACTTTCATTAAAATTCGAAATACTTTATAGAACTGCCTTGCCAGAAGAAAGACAAAAGTTATTTGAAGAGTTTAAGAATTATTTGGTGTCAGCTTATGATAAAAATGTGCGAGCTTCGTTTATATATGAAATAAGAAGAAAATCCTTATCAGGAACACTAGAACAACGAGAATATTATGCTTCTCTACTTAATTTACTTGAAAAAGAATATGACCCAAATGTAACCTACACATTAATGTCATACAAGATACTTAAAACAACTGTGGAAGAACAATATGGACTTCAAACAGCTATAGTAGAGGCATCACTCCATCAAAGGTTTTTTAATTTTAATACAGGAAACGTGTATGAACCTAAAGTTACACGTATGTTTACACTTAGAAAAATAGGAAATTACTGGTATATAGTAAATTATTATGACATATTAGGAAGATAAGCATGACATTAAAAGATTATATGGTTGCAAGGCTTCCAGAAATTGAAGAAACTTTATACTCATCATTTGAAGCTTTAGACAATCATATTCAAAATGATTTTATCGATATGCTTAAATACCCAATTAAAGCGGGTGGAAAAAGATTTAGACCTATTTTATCTTTACTAACATCTGAACTTTTTGAATGTGATTATAAAAATGCTTTAATTCCTGCAGCTGCTATGGAAATGGTTCATACATATTCACTTGTGCATGACGACTTACCTGCTATGGACAATGATGACACAAGACGAGGTATGCCTACATGTCATATTAAATATGGCGAGGCTAATGCTATACTTATAGGAGATGCATTACTTACACATGCATTTTACACACTTTCAAAAAGCAATGTGAATGACTCTACTTTAAGACGTTTACTAAAAGAAGTATCTTATGCTAGTGGTCATTATGGCATGGTTATGGGGCAATATTTAGACCTTTATGCTGAAAATAATACTGCCGATTTTGAAATGCTTAAAAATATACACTCAAAAAAAACGGGTGCTATTATAAAAAGTGCTGTACGAATAGGTGCTATTGTTGCTGAGCTAGACGAAAGTGATGCAAAAGGCATTAACACTTACGGGGACGCTATAGGGATGGCTTTTCAAATACAAGACGATATACTCGACAAAGTTTCATCTAAAGAAGAACTTGGCAAAACTATTGGCAAAGATGAAGAAAATAATAAACTCACTTATGTCAAAGAGTTTGGACTTGAAAATGCTCAAAAAAAAGCAAATGAAGCGGTTGATAAAGCAATTGAAGCCATAAGCTCATATAAACAAAATGAAGCGAGAGAATGTTTAATTGAACTTGCTAAATATACAGTAGAAAGAAAATCTTAAATTAAAGTTGTTATCATAAGAGTATTATGAGAGAAAAAAATATTTTAGCCATAAAAAATAATCTGTCCTCATTTGAAACTTCAATTATAGAAAAAATTAACTCATGCAATGAAAATGGCAACACTAGCATAGAAGTTTTAGACACAAAAACAAAAAGCTACACTGCCAAAATAACAAAAAATAGCAAAACAACATTACTTCACAGCATGTATGACCCTGAAAAAGAGGCAAGTATTTTAGCTAAAGAAGTTGAAGAGAATAGCGATATTGACTTGGTTTTTGTTATTGGTATTGGTGCTGGATATTTAGTCAATGCTTTAAGAAAAATTAAAAGTCAAAAAAAAATAGCAGTAATTGAACCTAGTATAAGTTTTTTTAATATTTTAATTAACTCCTTCCCTATCGCTAATATACTTTCTGACAAAGACATTACTTTTTTTATCGGTGCTGACGAGACTAAAGATATTGAAACATTTGTGTCTTTAAACTCAACTAAAAAAGTGCGTATTCTTATTACAAGGTCATACATAAATATTTTTTATAATGAGGTTGTTTTTTATCAAAAGGCTACACTCGACATCGTTGATAAAAAAATAATTAATATAAACACATTAGCAAGATTTGAAAAGCTATGGGCTTACAATATATCGGGTAATGTTTCAAGTATACTTTTTAATTATGGTGCGAATAAATTTTTTGGAAAATATAAAAACACACCTGTAATTGTGGTGTCGGCGGGCCCCTCTCTTAGCAAAAATATAAATAAGCTTAAAAGCATGAGCAATAAGGCAATAATAGTTGCCGTTGATACCGCCATTAAACCACTTTCACTTGCCTCTGTAATTCCTCATTTTATTATCACAATTGACCCTCAAAAAAAGAATGCTAAATATTTTAGAGGAGTCGACACATCTAAAAGCATATTAATTGCCGAGTCATCAATTGACAGAGAAGTATTAGACTCACACAAAGGAGAATTATACTTTCTTGAGTCCATTTTCCCCCTAGCCTCTTTATTCATGAAGCCACTTGGAAAAAGAGGTGAAATACGTATGGGAGGATCAGTATCAACTGCTGCTATTGACTTTGCTCTTAAACTAGGTTCTAAAACAATTATAATGGTTGGGCTTGATTTATCATTTCCTAATCATCAAACACATGTTAAGGGAAGTTATCACGAAGAAGATTTTTTTACACAAATAAACAAACTTGACTCTTATGACAGCCGTATATATACAGTGCTTGTTCAAGGCAATTTAGTTAAAGAAAAAAACATTTATGGCGAGAATATTTTTATTGATTCAAGATTTCAAATGTATAGAAATTGGTATGAAAACTATATTAAAGATAATAGTGATATTAAGTTTTTTAATGCGACTGAAGGTGGAGTTCATATAAAAAATATGGAGAATATTACTTTAGATGAAGTTATGAATAAGTTTGACACTAATAATATAAAAATAGAAAAAGAAGTGGATTCTATTAGTGAAAGCGAAAAAACGAGTATGAGAGAAGGGCTACATAACAGGCTTAAAAATCTTCACTCAGAAATTATATCTATGAAACCTTCTGTTTTAGAAAGTATTAAACTTGCGAACGAATTTGAGTATGCTATTAAACATCATAAAAATACTACTAAAATAGTATCAAAATTAAATGAGCTTGATTATAAACTTATGAACTTCACAAGAACAAACGACTTTATTAGCATAGTCATGCAACGCACAATAAAATTACTTAGCGAAGGATTCGATTTAGATGACACAGTAGAAAGCGAATATAAAGTTGCAAGGAATAGCTTAAAACTTTATGAGGCAATTTTAGACAGCATTGAGTTTAATTGTTATGTAATTGAACGTTCAATGAAAAACCTTATGCCTTAAAATTAAAAATTTTGCTTTTAATTAAAGCCCATGTAGCAACTACAGAAAGTGGCCAATTAAAAAAACCAATTAGACCCAATGCACTGTAAAAAATTATTCCAAACTTATATTCAGCAAATAAAACAGCAGTAGAATAAAAACCCCATATTGATAAAGAAATAATTAAATTCTTTTTAAATAAATTATAATAATTACTTAATAAAGTAGGTTTTTTAAGTTCAGAAAAATTATAAAAAACTATAAACGCTAAAATTGATAGCAGTATAAAGAAAAATATGACAGCAGAAATTTTAAGCTCTGAAACACTTAAACCTAAAAACTTGCCATATAAAAACATAATAACGCCTACAATTGTTCCACTAATTATGTTGGCTATTATTAATGCATATCTAAAATATATTAGCGTTTCATTTTTTGAAAGTGACTCAAATAAATCATCTAAGTCCCCTAAAGACTCAATTGCTTTATTAACTGATTCGTCATAAGGAACTCCCCCACTTTGATATTCTTCTGTTTTAATGTGTAGAGTATCTCTGATCTCTTCAATTTGTTCTGAAACACTATTTGTATTTGGATATTTATTTTTTAAAGAATTACAAAAACTCGAAATATTATTCATTTTTTCCTCCATTATTTTTTCACATCAAATATTTTTCTCTTAAATAAATGATACATTGTAAAAACAATTAACGGCACATTTAATACGCCCAAACTAAACCATATTGACCACATAAATGTTTTATCTATAACTATGTTCACTATAAATACTATTATAGAAATTACAAAAAAACCTAAAAGAGAGAAACGTAAATTTCGTCTGTAATCAGTATAGCTATACTTTAGAGCGAATGTTTTTGGAATTACTGTAAAAAGCACTAAAGGAATAGTTATTATAATACTTGTAACAACCCAATTAAAAATAAGTGTAAAACCAAAAAAAGCAGTATTAGTGTCGAAAAGTGTAAAGGAACTGCTATATTTGGGTAAAATAAGTAAAATAAAAGCAATTATTAGCATAAAAGTGCCACATATAACCTGTGAGCATAAATATATTCTACCTAAGTAAACTACCTTAGTCTCTGTAGTAAGCCCCTCAAAAAGCTCCTCAATGCCCTCCTGTGAGCTTATAGCAGACTCTAGCGCATCCTCATAGCTTAGCCCCTCTGATTGATACTCTTCTACTCTAATGTTTAGTGTGTCTTTAAGTTCTTCAATTTGCTCTAAAACTTCTTTCGTGTTTGGGTATTTATTTTTTATATTATCTAAATATTTATTAATTGTTATCATAAGCTACTACCAATCTCTAAAATACTATCTATTGTAGATTTTGCAAATATCCAATTATTTAATTCTTGCTTTAAGAATTCTCTACCTGTTTCTGTGATAGTATAATATTTACGGCGTCCACCTTGTGTTTCGTCTCCCCAATAGCCTTCTATAAGTTTTTGGCTTTCAAGCCTACGCATAGCACTATAAAGAGTAGGCTCTTTTAAGGTGTATTTACCACCACTTTTTTCAGTAATAAGTTTAGACATTTCATAGCCATAACAATCCTTACTTGATAACAAGTGAAGTATTATTGTGTCAATATGTCCTCTAATTATATCGCTTCCAATTTCCATAGTTTTCATATTGTACCATATTTTTATCTAAAAGAGTATACTATTTTAAAATATACTCTCTTAAATAAATAAATAAAAATTTTAGAAGTAAAACCTTCCTCCAATATTGAAGCTCACGTATGAATCTTCTAAACCAGTATATGCCTCTGACAAACTCTCACCTGTTGTAAGTACTTGTGCTCCACCCATCATTTCAATAAACATGCTTCCTACAGTATTACCAACTCCAGCAAACATAAACTCTGTACCAAAACCACCCCTAGGCTCAAGTATAAATGGAGCATCCTCAAATTTTTTACTATAGTCATCGTCCCCATCACCCACTCCAAACATTAAAAAACCAATCTCAATTATCCCATACGTACGAATAGCAAATTTCTCGGTTACGTCTAAGTGATTACCAAGTATAAGTTTCTCTCTGAACGCAAACGCACCCGCATCTACTGCCAAAGCCATTGAGCTTATTTCAATATGATTTCTCATATAAAAAGTACCCTTTTGAAGCAAACCAAAACCAAAATCAAAACCACCACCTTGAACAACAGGGCTTATTGTACCAAAACCGCCTAAACTAATTCCATTCTTAAAATTAGCAGAGTCTTGTCCGAACACTGTGCTTGTAGTTAAAGCTACAAACATTAAAAAACAAATAATTTTTTTCATAAATATTGTCTCCTTTTAATTAATTATCTTATACATAATAGCATACAACATATTACTATGTGTGTCAATGTAATGTGTGCCGTATTATAATAATTTATCATATAAATTGCCTAATACACTATAATTACAATACATTTTATACAAAAAAATGCTTACTTTTTAAGGTTTAAAATAAAATTTAGCTTGCAAAAAATTGTGCAACATAATACTGTATATTATAGTAGTCTATTTAGACTTATAAATATTACAAATAACAGGTGGGTATATTATGAAAAAATCTCGTTAATAGTCATTGTTTTTATGCTGACATTTAGTCTTGCATTCTCACAAGAAGAAACTAAAAAACCTAATGCGTTCCTTGATTATATGAAAGGAAGAAGTGCTGTAGGTTTCAACTTCATCCCTTCATTCAGCACTCTTTTTATTAACTTAAGCATGGACGCTCTAGCCAAACCAATTCTTGAAACACAACTTTCTGACCAAGGCTTTAATGAGAGTATGGATTCAAAGTTTGGTGGATTTGGTATGATATTCAGCTACGAGTTTACTGTTCTTCCATATTTGGTACTCGCTGTTGATACTGGTTTTGTTAACTCAAGTTTAGAGATGACATCAAGTAGTGGCGGAGCTAATTTCTCAATGAAGTATGGACTTGTGCCTTATTCTTTTGGAATTAAGTTTTTCACAGGACGTAATGCTCCTTGGGGATTCTACCTCTACCCTAAAATTGGTGGTACAGTTTTTAATGCAACTTTTCAAGGCGACTTGAATAATGAAGGTACAGATACAGGTGGTGTAGACACAACTCAAAGTCAAACTGAATCTTTTAATACACATGGAGTATATGCCTCTCTTGAAATAGGTTGGAGAATACAATTATTTCCAAAAATGGGAAAAGATTGGCCTGTACAAGTCGGAATAGACATTGCTTTGTTTGACCTTGGTTACTATTTTGTTCCATGGATGCCTGACTCTATTCGTGGACAATCTCTAATTCCAGACGAATATGGTCCTTTAGCAAACATAAGATTCTTACCAATGCCTAAATTAGGATTTACTATAAGATTCTAATATTAATTAATTAGTTTAAAAACAATATGGTATAATATTTTTTATGTATTATACCATATTTTTTTACATATATTTAAATCTAGATATGCAAAATAAATATGTAAACACACTATAATATGTAAACATAGAATATTTTACGCATCAAAACCATAATTCTAAAAAAATCACCCCTTTTACAATACGTTTTATACATAAATCTAAATAACCCTTTTAATAAATAGATTATCGCAGTTAAATATTCTATAGTAAATGTTTACCAACCCTAAAAACTCTCTTATTATAACTATCACACAACTAGCATATCAAATATATTATAATTGGAGAAACTCTATGAGAAAATTATTAATATCAATAATTATTTTTACACTAACATTCAATATCGCTTTTTCAGAAGAGACAAATACTAATAAAAAATCTAATACTTTTCTAGATTACATGAAAAAAAGAAATCTCATAGGATTTAACTTTATGCCAGCAATAGGAACACTTGCTATAAACTTAGGTTTAGATTATATAATTTCAGACAATATAAATAATGAAGTTGGAAAATATTCAGACAAAAGTGCACATACAAAATTTGCTGGATTTGGCATGTTATTTAATTATGATTTTATTGTTTTACCTTATATGTCATTAAGTCTTGAGGGTGGTTTTGCCAAGTCAAGTTTCGATTTTAATATTGAGGGGGATGCTGGCAATCTTTATTTAGATTATAATACTATTTCTTATGTTCTTGGAATTAAATTTTTTCCAAGAGGGAAAGCTCCTTGGGGATTTTACCTCTACCCTAAATTTGGTGGTACAATTCTAAATTTCAAAGTTACTGGAGAAAGCGATGTTAATGAACTTGTAGATAACCCCACTGATCTGCTTCCAAATGAAGTTATGAATAAAGATCTTAAATCACATGGAATGTATCTAGCACTTGAAATGGGGTGGCGTATACAATTATTCCCAAAAATAGGAAAAGATTGGCCTGTACAAATTGGAATAGACATAGCATTACTCGATATTGGTTACTATCTTACTTCATGGGGAGCATCAGACATTATAAATGCTTTTGGAGGCGTTGGAACAATACCAAGCAAATATGAATATTTATCAAGAATAAGACTTTTACCAATGCCTAGGCTAGGATTTAGTATACTGTTCTAATTTCTCTAAAAAAAATCTAATATTAAATATTAATAAAATAATAAAACTACTCTATCCTATTAAAATTTGGATTGAGTAGTTTTTTTTTACAAAGGCTAACACTTTTGTTTATATTTTCTTGACAAAACGAAAGAAAATAGTTATTATAAGAAACATAGGGAGATTATTAATGAACGAATATGATGAACAATTAAATAATATTATACTTGATTCTTATCAAGAAGCTATAAAGGGAATTTCAAAATTACTCGGAACACACTGTGAAGTTTTAATACATTCTCTTAAAAATTATGAAAGTAGTGTTATATCAATAGAAAATGGCAACAATTCTGGCAGAACAATTGGTGCCCCTATCACTAATGTAGCATTAGAAGTTATAAAAAAAATTAACTCCAACAATTATGAGATTAGTCCTTATGAGTCAAAATTTCCAAATGGAAATAGATGTAGGTCTATAACCGTGCCTATAAAAAATAAAGACGTTTTAATAGGTTTAATGTGTCTTAATTTAAATCTAGATGTCAGCCTAGCTGATTTTCTATCTAGTTTTTCTACACCTAAAACTGAAGAGACAAGTTCAAGTCCTGAACAATATAGTTCAAGAGTAGAAGACTTAATGGACTCTGTTTTTACTAAACATTTAGAAGAGGTTCTACTAGACACAAATATACCAAATCAAGATAAAAATAAAACAATAATATTAAAATTAAATGAGGCTGGATTTTTTCAGATACGAGGTTCTGTTGAAACTATTGCTGAAAAACTTAAAATTTCTGTGCATACTATTTATGCCTATATTAGGAAGAAAACTAAAAACCCTTCAAATGAATCTTAAAGCTTAAAAAAATTTATTTAATACCCACTTTGGACAAAAATTACTACAAGCCAAATAATAAATAGCAAGTGCTTGATATAATCAAAAATGATGAGTGTTATTTTATGGAAGATATTAAAAAAGATTTGTAGCGTATGAAAAAGAAATCGTACGCTACAAAATTACAAGGGGTATTCTATTATAACCCCATATTCTAAAAAATGTAAAACTTTATTTATAAAAAAATTAAATATCCCAAGAAAATTTATAACTCATATCAAATCTTTTTCTAATTTCATTCATCTGTTTTTGTAAAGACTCTGGCACAGGACACCCATGCTCCGTTCGGTACATTTTTGCTAAGTGTTCCTTCTCACCTGGTGTATAAATACGCAGAGATCCTTCAGCTTTTGTTGATTCCCTAACGTCTCTTAAAATGCGACCAACAATTGACTTAAATATAGTTGGCATAATAAAATTCTCAATATTAATAGCAATGAAAAAATGCCCAAGCCTAGAGGGTTTTGGTTTTCCATTCTCATCAGTGTCATTAAGTTCTTTTAAAAAGTCCCCATGCTGTAAAGCAGCTGACAAAATTTCGACAACCAAAGAGTACCCATACCCTTTATATCCACCTGTAAGCTCCCCCACACCACCAAGCGGAGTTAATGCGGCTTTACCTGTAGATAAGTCTTTAAGAATCTCAATAGTGTCTACTCTAGTTTTACCATCACTACCTATTACCCAACCTTCAGGTATATTTTCCCCACGTCTACCATAAACCTCAATTTTACCTCGCTGACTAACAGAAGTTGCACAGTCGAGGACAAACTCGAAAGCCTCATCAGTGGGCATACCAAATGTTAAAGGATTTGTGCCCATCATATTCTCAACTCCAAATGTAGGAGCAATTGAGGGACGAGCATTCGTTCCTGAAATACCAATCATGTCATTAGCTGAAGCCATACTGGTATAATAACCTGCGATACCGTAATGAGTAGAGTTCCGAACAACAGACATTCCAAGCCCATACTTTTTAGCCTTCTTAATAGTAACTTCCATTGCATGCTTAGACACAACATGCCCCATACCATTATTCGCATCAAACACAGCTGTAGTTTCTGTTTCTTTAACCAAGTCTATATTTGTAACTGGAGTTAGAATACCTTTATCAATTCGGTCAAGATATATCGGTTTAAGGCGACCAATACCATGACTGTCTATTCCTCTTTTGTCAGACTCAATAAGTACATCACTAACAATTTTAGCATCACTTTCAGGAACCCCGAAGCATTTAAGCGCATCAACCATAAAGCTTTCAAGTTCACCAAATCTCATCCAAGCACAATCTTTATAATTACTAGCATAGTTATCCATAAATCCACCTTCTTAAAAAGTATTTTGAATAGCACATAATATAAGTATAGTCAATAAATAAAATAAATCAAATAGACTACCTAACTATTTTAATACTCATCCTCATCTATTTCCTCATCAGCCTCTTCGTCATCTTGATAGTCCTCATAGTCTTCATAATTCTGATATTCATCATCATATTCATCCGCCTCCACATCGTCCTCATAATCGTCATCATTTTGATAGGCATTTGCATTATAATTATTATCACTCTGAAAAGCGTCCCCATCATAACTGTCATAATTACTAAGAAAGTCAACAATATCAGAATAGTTATTTAGAGATGCTACAACAGAAGCCGTGTCTCCTGCATCATTTTTAATTTGACTATTAGCTCCATCATTAATAAGAGCTTTAACTACCCCAATATTTCCATTAAGAGCCGCTAATATTAAAGCCGTATTTCCGCCATTGTCAACAATATCAATACTCGCCCCGTCTTTAAGCAGAGCATTCACAACATCAGCATAATCATTAATAGAAGCAAACATTAAAGCTGTACGAGAGTTTATTGTAGCAGACTTAGTATTAACATTAGCTCCATTAGTCATTAATATGTTCACTATCTCAACATATCCACCAGTAGAGGCAAGCATTAAGGGCGTGTATCCATCTTTACTAAGTCCATTAATGTTTACTTTCGTTTTAATTAAAGCTGTAACACTTACTATATTTCCTGATTCTGTTGCATCAAATATATCCTCTCCATAAACAATTGATGAGAGTACTAAAACAAATATTAAGATAAAGTTATGCATATATTTCTCCTTAAAATTAGAGTTTAAGTGTATAACAAAAAGTCTATTTTGTATAAGAAGTATAGTAGGCAAGTAAAAAACATTCTCTATATTTAATTATTTATTCAGTGATGTTTGCCTCTGATGTCCATAATAAATCTAAACTTTCACCACTAAATATTCGCTTTTGGTCATTTGATTTTTGCAAGTATATATTTTCGTCAGGATAATAACAGGTATCCTCACTTTCTCTAGTTCCAATATCTAAAATAGTTAAAACTTCATTGCTAGAGTTATAAAATGTATGAGCAATATTTTTTCCTGATGGTTTTGCAATAAAATCCCCTTGTTTAACAAGTCGTTCTTCATCATTTAAGCGTAAAGTTCCTACACCATAAAGAATTAAAAAGAACTCTTCTTGTTGTGAGTGGCTATGATATTTTGTACTATATGCTCTTGGAGGTATATAGTCAATGTTCACATAAATTTTTTCACTTCCAGCAGATTCGCCTAAAGACTTTGTTATTAAACCAACTTTATCACTCCAAATAAATTTACTCGATAATTCCTCAATATTGTTAATGTCCATATGTTTATTCCTTTCAAAAATACTAGCACTAATTAAACACTTTTATAAAAAACATATAATAGTATACAATATTACACAATTTTACTCTAACAATAAATTTACTTAAATTGAAATATATTATAGAATGAATTTACTAAAAAAAATTAATAAA
>CAMRCO010000045.1 GCA_947040945.1 uncultured Spirochaetia bacterium | reverse complement strand
CAATTTGTTGTGGCGAGGATTTTGTAAATTTCTGATTGTATTTTTTTGGAGTACCTCATGTTGTTTTGTCAATTCATAAGGAATTATTAAACTTTCAAAATCGGTAAGGATGTAATCTAGAGAATAGTTGTCAAATACTATGTACAGTAACTACGCATATTGAAACAGACGTGCAAAGTGTTGAAAGTGTTGGATTCTATCTACAGAGTGTTATTTTCTATAAGCAGTTGACATTTACTGCCCAATAGTTTAGTATAAGAACTTAGATGTTCTTTGAAATGGGGATGATCAGGTTTCGACTGCGACTGTTGATCTGATTCTCGCATGCCGTGCTTAGTGTATGCACGCTAAAATCACACTAAAACAATAAGTGCAGATAACTTCGCACTCGCTGCTTAATTAAGTAGCCGCTGATACTATAGCAACTATGGGCTATCTTATTAGTGCCAAACAAATTACATAGTCGTTTTACTGGGTGCCGCCATGAGCCTAATAAAACGTATACTCAAGGCTGGTTATAATGTTTTTCTTCTTGACTTTTAGCCTTATGACCATATATTAAAGACAAGATAAGCATGTAGACGGATTCAGGGCTCTTCGTAGGACGCGGGTTCGATTCCCGCCATCTCCAATACTATTGATGTTTTCTTTAGTAGCACAAATAAGCAAATGCTTAATTTGTGCTATTCTATTCATCAAAATAATTAACTTGTATAATAGTTTGAGATAGGGTCAACTAGTTTCTAGCTACCACCGTAAATGAGTAGACTACAAGAGAATAAAAGATATGATTTACCATATTAACTCAAAGTAAAACCTATTTTTTGTTTAGCTTTCCCTATCAAAATTTATAGGGGGCTTTGTGAAAAATAGTAGCATGAGTTATTTAGAAGTAAAATATTACAAAGACACTCAAAAGAGTTTCTTAAAGTATAAAAAAATACAAAACGCAATGTGCTAACGGGCAAACACCCATATAGTATGTTGCGTTTTTTTTATGGGGTATAACAATGACAAAAATTGGCGTAATAATGGGAAGCAAATCAGACCTACCTATTATGAATGAATGCATTAAAGTGTTAAAAGAATTTGAACTAAACTATGAAGTGAAAATTGTTTCCGCTCATAGAACACCTGAGTTCATGTTCGAATATAGCCGTAATGCAAGAGAGCGAGGTATTGGTGTAATTATTGCAGGAGCAGGAGGAGCAGCACATCTCCCAGGTATGGTTGCAAGCTTAACCGAGTTACCTGTAATAGGTGTGCCAATTGAAAGTAAATCATTAAAAGGACTTGACTCACTACTCTCTATTGTGCAAATGCCTGCGGGAATTCCTGTTGCAACAGTCGCTATTAATGGTGCAAAAAATGCAGGACTATTAGCAATTCAAATACTTGGAGTAAGTAATGAAAGTATTACTCAAAAACTAAAGAAGTATAGAGAAAACATGAAGAATACTGTTTTAGAGGAAAGCGAGGTTAATTGTGATTAAAAAGATTGGTATTCTTGGCGGAGGACAATTAGCAAAAATGCTTTGTGATTTTGCGAACAATAATGGATATGAAACTATGATACTTGAGCCGAGTGAAGATGCTTGTGCTAAACATAGTGCGACTAGGCATTTAGCTAAAGCTTATGACGACAAAGAAGCATTAAAAGAATTATGCGATTATAGTGATGTCATTACTTACGAGTTTGAAAATGTACCTAGCATTGCCATTGATTTTATAGAAAACCTAAAAGCAAATATCCCTCAAGGAAAAAATCCTTTATACCTTAGTCAGCACAGAATAAGAGAAAAAAATGCTGTGGCAAAATATGGTGTCAAAACTACTGATTTTTTAGAAGTTAGAAATAAAGAAAGCCTTATAAAAGCAACAAAAAAAATAGGATATCCTTCCATATTAAAAACTTGCACTGGTGGTTATGACGGAAAATCTCAATGGAAGATTACAAACAAAAATGATATTGAATTAATAAATATAGAATACGGTGAATATATACTTGAAAAAATGGTCAGTTTCGATAAAGAAGTATCATGTTTAGTTGTGAGAAGCATAAATCAAGAAGTTACTTGCTTCCCTTTAGGCGAAAACATTCATAAAAATGGGATATTATCTATGACTATAGTTCCTGCGAGAATAGAGCAAAGTTTAGAGAAAAAAATTAAGGACATAGCAAAACATATTATTATATCCTTAAATATAGTAGGCCCTTTAGGAATAGAGTTTTTTATTAAAGGGGATGAAATATATTTTAATGAAATGGCTCCTCGTCCTCACAACAGTGCTCATTATAGTTTAGACGCATGCGACTATTCACAGTTTAGTCTACACATTAAAAGCATTATTGGAGACACTCTCCCTACTCCAAATCTATTAACCCCTGTTGTAATGCTTAATATTTTAGGTGAGGATAAAGAAAAAATATATGCCCTAAAAGAAAGTGATGACACAAAAATACATATTTACAAAAAGACAGAATGGAAAAAGGGACGCAAAATGGGGCATATTAATTATATTGGTAGTGACTTAGAAAAACTAATAAATCTTGCTAGGAGTTTTTAATTTATGAATAAGAGAATATATGTTAAAAAGAAAAATAGTTTTGAAGTAGAAAGTTTATCATTAAAAAATGAGCTTATTTATCATCTAAAAGAAACAAAAATTGAATCAATTGATACCTATAAAGTGTATGATATTTTCAATGGAAATGAAGAGGACTTTAGCCTACTAGAATCAAAAGTATTAACCGAATTAGTTACTGATGACATTTATTATGAAGTCGACACTAAAGGCAAAAACTACTTAGCTCTCGAGTTTCTTCCGGGGCAATATGATCAAAGGTCTGACTCGGCAGAACAATGTTTAATGCTTCTCAATAATAAAGAAGGAGTCGAAATTAAAAGTGGACAACTTCTTGTGTTTAATGGCACAATTAACAATTTTGAGAAAATTAAAAATTATCTTATTAACCCTATAGAAATGCGTGAAAAAGATCTCACTCGTTTAGAAAAAAGTGATAATATAGAAATAGAAAATATTGTTGTTTATGATGACTTTAATCAAAAAACAAAAGAAGAATTGGAAATATTTTTAGCACATCACAAACTCGCTATGAGCTATGAAGACTTAAAACATATACAAAACTATTTCAAAAATGAAGAAAAAAGAGTTCCTACAGAAACAGAAATAAAAGTACTCGACACTTATTGGTCTGACCACTGTCGCCACACTACTTTTGAAACTCATTTAAAAGACATCCGTATTGATTCTAAAAATTTACAAAAATGTATAGAAGAGTCATATAAACAATATATGTCATTAAGAGAAAATGTGCATGGCAGTAAAAAAAATATTACTCTTATGGACATGGCAACAATAGTCTCTAAACACTTGAGTAAAACAGGGTGTCTTAATGACATGGAAATATCAGAGGAAAATAATGCTTGCAGTATTGAAATAGATGTAGAGTTTGAAAACAGCACCGAAAAATGGCTTCTTATGTTTAAGAACGAAACTCATAATCACCCTACAGAAATAGAGCCTTTTGGTGGAGCAAGTACTTGTATAGGTGGGGCTATTAGAGACCCTTTATCTGGCAGGTCTTATGTTTATCAGGCTATGCGTATTACAGGGGCTGGTGACATAACTGAAAGCCTAGACCAAACATTAAAAAATAAATTACCACAAGAGAAAATATCAAAGTCAGCCGCTCTTGGGTATTCATCTTATGGCAATCAAATAGGACTATCAACCACTTTCGTAAAAGAAATTTACCACAATGGTTATAAAGCTAAAAGAATGGAAGTTGGTGCTGTTGTTGGAGCCGTAAAAAAAGAATATGTAAGGCGAGAGACTCCAAAAACAGGAGACATTGTAATTTTAATTGGAGGACGCACTGGGAGAGATGGTATAGGAGGGGCAACAGGTTCGTCTAAAAAACATGACAAAACATCTTTAGAAAAATGTGCCTCTGAAGTACAAAAAGGTAATGCCCCCACAGAAAGACGTATACAAAGATTATTTAGAAATCCTGAAGTAATAAAGCTTATTAAAAGATCAAATGATTTTGGAGCTGGTGGTGTTAGTGTTGCTATTGGAGAAATTGCTCGTGGGGTTGAGGTTAATCTTGATAAAGTGCTTGTTAAGTATCAAGGTTTAAATGGTACGGAGCTCGCCATTTCTGAATCTCAAGAAAGAATGGCTGTAGTAATAGAAGAAAAAGATGCATATATTTTTCAAAAATTAGTAAAAGAAGAAAATCTTGAGTCATCTGTAGTTGCTGTTGTTACAGAGAAAGAGCGTTTAGTTATTAAGTATAAAGGCGAATTATTAGTTGATATTGATCGTAACTTTCTAGATACTAATGGAGTCTCCCAAGAGCAAAAAGTTTTAGTAAAAGACTCCATTATTAAAAATCCATTTAATATGCATTCAAATGAAAATATTAAACAAACTCTACTCGCCATACTTTCTAGCAAAAATGTAGCCTCTCAAAGAGGAATGGTCGAGATGTTTGATTCGTCAGTTGGACGTAGCACAGTGCTTATGCCTTACGGAGGAAAGTATCAGCTAACAGAAACAGAAGCTAGTGTTCAAAAAATACCTACAGAAAAATTAACCAAAACTTGTTCTATTATTTCTTATGGTTATAACCCTAATGTGTCAGAATATTCTCCATACTTAGGAGCTCAATATGCTGTAATAGAATCTTTAGCTAGAATAGTCGCTGTTGGTGGTGATTATAAAAAAGCAAGACTATCATTTCAGGAATATTTTGAAAAATTAGGAAGCGACCCTGTACGCTGGGGAAAACCTTTCATGGCATTACTAGGTTCGATAGAAGCACAAATGCAATTTGGAACACCTGCGATAGGTGGAAAGGATAGCATGAGTGGCACTTTCGATGATTTATGTGTCCCCCCTACTTTAATATCTTTTGCCGTAACTACTTCAAATGTGGACAATATTATATCACCTGAGTTTAAGAAAAAAGACTCATATATTTATTATATTAAGTCTACATGTTTAGAGGAAAATTATCCTAATTATGAAGAAATAAAAACAAACTTTGACTTAGTAAGCAATGAAATATTAAATAAAAATATTATTTCTGCTATGACTGTAAAGTATGGCGGTATTGCTGAGGCTTTAGCAAAAATGAGTTTTGGTAATAAAGTCGGAGTAAATGTCCACACTAAAGAAAATATTTTCGACATAAAAATAGGCGACATGTTGATTGAATCCACTAAAGAGCTTCCTTTTGGAATATTACTAGGAACTACTACTGAAAAAAAATGCCTCACTATAAATGAGGAAACAATAGAAATAGACGAATTGATTACAGCATGGGAAAACACATACAAAAATATATACCCTTATAATGAAGAGAACAGAGGTAAAATATTGTCTATTCCTGCCACACATAAAGATATACCCTATTCAAAAACTTATTATGAAACCCCTAAAGTTTTAATAGTTGTATTCCCAGGGACAAACTCTGAATATGATACTCAAAAAGCATTTATTAAAGCAGGAGGAGACGCTCGATTATTTGTCTTTAACAATTTATGTGTTGAAGAAATTAGGAATAGCATTGACTCACTTGCAGAGTGTATTAAAAACTCTCAAATATTTGTTATACCCGGTGGGTTTAGTGCAGGAGATGAACCCGATGGGTCTGGTAAGTTTATAGCAAATATTTTACAAAACAATAAAATAAAAGAAGCTATTAAACACCTGCTTAAAAATGATGGATTAATACTTGGAATATGTAATGGATTTCAAGCACTTGTAAAGTCAGGATTGCTTCCTTATGGAGATTCGTCATCATTAACAAATGAGTCACCAACTTTATTTAGAAATAATATTAACAGACATGTGTCAAGAATAGCCCCTGTAAAAATAGTGTCGACCAATTCTCCTTGGATGAGGTCTTTTAATAAGGGGGACATATCGAGTATGATTTTCTCACATGGAGAAGGAAAGTTTGTCGTGAGTAAAAAGTTAGCCACTGAATTATTTCTAAAAGGTCAAGTTGTTACTCAATACGCTGACCTAAATGGAGAGACCACTATGGATAAAGAGTATAATATTAATGGCTCTCATTATGCTATAGAAGGTATTGTTTCTCCTTGTGGACAAATACTCGGACGAATGGCACATCCTGAAAGATATGAAGAGGGGCTACTTAAAAACATTGAGGGAAATAAATTTCAGGATATTTTCAGTAATGGAATTAATCATTTTAAGAATAGATAATATTAAAGGAGTTACAAATGATTTTATTAGAAGAAAACATGATATACGAAGGAAAAGCAAAAAAAGTTTATAGCACAACCGACCCTAACAAAATTATTATTTATTATAAAGACGATGCTACTGCTTTTAATAGTTTGAAAAAAGGTGTTATTCAAAATAAGGGAATCTTAAATAAAGAAATTACTACTATTATATTTGAATACCTAAACTCTAACGGAATAAATACCCACCTTATAGAAAATATAAATGACCGTGCACAAATATGCACTAAAGTTGACATTATACCTTTAGAGGTTATTGTTAGAAATGTTGTGGCAGGCTCTATGGCTAAATTATTTATGATGCAGGAAGGGCAAGTACTTTCAGAAGCCGTAATAGAAATATGCTATAAAAAAGATGAACTTGCTGACCCTATGATTAATGACTTTCATGCGGTGTCTTTAGGATTTGCAACAAAAGAAGACCTAGACAATATGTATGAGCAAACAAAAAAAATTAATACGCTACTAAAAGATTTTTTTGATAAAATAGGAATTATATTAGTCGACTTCAAAATAGAATTTGGTAAAGACCATCAAGGTAATATTATTTTAGCAGATGAAATTTCTCCTGATTGTTGCCGTTTATGGGATAAAGAAACTAAAAAGAAACTTGATAAAGACAGATTTAGACGGGACTTAGGGGATATTGAAGATGCTTATCAAGAAGTGTTAAAAAGAATTAAAGGAATGACATTATAATGAAATCAGAATATGATTATTTTTTAAGCGATAAATTAAATGAAGAATGTGGAGTCTTTGGCGTTTACAATGTAGAGGATGCTGCACAATTAACTTATTATGGGCTTCATGCTTTACAACATAGAGGGCAGGAAGGAGCGGGAATTGCGGCAAGTGATGGCGAGAAAATTGTGAGAGAAAAAGGCAAAGGACTCGTTGCTGAAGTTTTTAATATAGAAAAATTAGAACATCTTTCAGGAAGAACTGCTATGGGGCATGTAAGATATTCTACAACAGGAGAATCTTCTATAGAAAACGTACAGCCCATACTAATAAGAAGTCATACAGGTGATTTTACTATAGCTCATAATGGAAATATTGTTAACGCAAAAGAATTAAAAATGCAACTTGAGGCTATGGGAAGTATTTTTTATACTACCTCCGACAGTGAAATTATTGGACATTTAATTCAAAGAGAGTCAGGCGAGTTTCATGAAAAAATAATGAAAGCATTACCAAGGCTAGAAGGTGCTTTTTCATTTATTATTATGACTATAGACACAATGTTTGTTATCAGAGATAAAAATGGACTAAGACCTTTATCTATGGGAAAGCTTGAAGACGGATATGTTTTTAGTTCAGAAAGTTCTGCTTTTGAAATTATTGGTGCAACTTTTATGCGTTCAATCCAACCTGCTGAAGTTATTACTATAAAAAAAGATTCTGTTATATCAGACCAGTACACTGAACACATACAAGACAAAATGTGTGCTATGGAGTATATATATTTTTCAAGACCTGACACAACTATAAACTCTCTTAATGTTCATACAAGTAGACGAAAGTGTGGGCAAATTCTCGCAAAAGAAAGCCCAGCCGAGGCGGACATTGTTATAGGAGTTCCTGACTCTTCACTGTCGGCTGCTATGGGTTATTCTGATTATTCAGGGATTCCTTATGAAATAGGTTTTGTAAAAAGTCGTTATGTTGGACGCACATTTATTAAGCCAACTCAAAAGCAAAGGGAGCGAGGTGTAAAAATGAAGCTCTCAGCAATGCCCGATGTTGTGCGTGGTAAAAAAATTGTTTTGGTGGATGACTCTATAGTTAGGGGAACTACTTCAAAGCATATTATAAAATTGCTTAAAGATGCAGGTGCTTTAGAAGTTCATACAAGAATAGCATCCCCTGCCCTTATAAGTCCATGTTTTTACGGAGTTGATATTTCTGATTATAATCAACTAATTAGCACTAAATATCAAGCAGATGAATTAGCAAAATTTATAAAGTCGGAATCTTTAGCATTTCTATCACAAAATGGAATGCATGAAGGACTTGGGAAAAATATTTGTATGGCATGCTTTACAGGAAAGTATCCTACGAGTATATTTAGTTTATTAGAAAATATTGATAAATAGAGGATTATGTGATGAGCAATAAATATAAAGAAGCAGGCGTAAACTTAGAGGCAGGCTATGAATCGGTTAGAAGAATAAAAAGCCATGTTGAGCGTACCAAAGTAAAAGGAATGATTAATTGCTTAGGTGCTTTTGGTGGAATGTTTGATTTGTCATTACTTAATATTAAAGAGCCTATTCTTGTAAGTGGAACAGACGGGGTTGGCACTAAATTAATGATTGCTTTTGAAATGGACAAACATGACACTATTGGAATTGATGCTGTTGCAATGTGTGTGAATGATATTATTGTGCAAGGAGCTAAGCCACTTTATTTTCTGGATTATATTGCTATAGGAAAAAATGAACCTAAACAAATAGAAGATATTGTTAAAGGAGTAGCTGATGGATGCGTTTGTGCAAACTGCTGTTTAATTGGTGGAGAAACGGCTGAAATGCCAGGAATGTATCAAAGTGGACATTATGACATTGCAGGATTTACCGTGGGAGTTGTTGAAAAATCAAAGCTAATTACAGGAGAGAAAGTAAAAGAAGGCGACACTTTAATAGGGCTCACTTCTAGTGGACTGCATTCTAATGGGTTTTCTCTTTTAAGGAAAATTATAAAAGATAGTAATATTAACCTTAATAAAAAATATGATGGGTTTACAGAAAGTTTTGGCGACACAATATTAACACCCACAAAAATATATGTAGAAACGGTATTAAAAGTTCTTGAATCTATAGATGTTCATGGAATGAGCCATATTACAGGTGGAGGATTTTATGAAAATATTCCAAGAATTATACCTCGAGGACTTGGAGTTAGTATAAAGATAAAAAACATTCCCACTCTACCTATTTACAATTTTTTGAAAGAAACCTCAAATATTCCTCTAAACGAAATGTACAATGTTTTTAATATGGGCATTGGTTTTATATTTATAGTATCAAAAAGCGACGACTCTAAACTTATAGCCCTACTTAATTCTATGGGAGAGGATGCTATTATACTAGGTAGTGTTGTTAAAGGGGATGGAGTTAGCCTAACATGATAAACATTGCAGTATTTGCTTCAGGTAATGGAGGCAACTTTGAAGAGTTAGTTCACGCTAAAAGTAAACACTATAATATAGAATTATTAATTGTGGATAAAGAAAATGCTTTTGCCTTAGAAAGAGCTAAAACTTTAGGCATAAATAATATATTTGTTAATCCTAAAAGTTTTGATTCTAAACAGAAATATGAAGAATCTATTCTTACTATACTAAAAAAATATAATATAGAATATATAATTCTTGCAGGCTATATGAGAATTATTTCACATACTCTATTAAAAAACTTTAAAAAACATATAATAAATATACACCCAAGTTATTTACCAGAGTTTAGTGGAAAAGACGCAATAAGTAACGCTTTTAATGCGAAAGTGTCACAAACAGGAATCACTATACATTATGTTAATGAAAAAATTGACAATGGGGAAATTATATATCAAGAAAAAATAGATATAAACCCATTATGGACTAAAGACGTTTTAGAAAATAAAATACATGAAAGAGAACATAAAGTTTATTCAAAGGTATTAAATGAATTGTTTGAGAGGAGAATATAGATTATGAAAAGAGTATTAATTAGTGTATCAAACAAAATAGGATTAATTGATTTTGCCAAGGAATTAATTAAGCTAGATTATGAAATTATATCAACTGGGGGAACAAAAAAAACACTTGCCAGTGCGGGCATTAAAACTAAAAGTATTTCTGAAATAACCAACTTCCCAGAAATTATGGACGGACGAGTAAAAACATTGCACCCAAATGTGCATGCCGCTCTTCTTTGTGTTCGGGATAATGAAGAACATATGAAAGCTTTAGAAGATAATAAAATTGAATTAATAGATATGATTGTTGTAAACCTTTATCCTTTTAAGGACACACTTCTTAAAAAAGATGTAGAGCATGAGGAGTTAATAGAAAATATAGATATTGGTGGACCTAGCATGCTTAGGTCGGCGGCAAAAAATTATAAATTTGTTACTGTAATAGTTGACCCTGAAGATTATGATGACGTGATAGCTGAAATTAAAACACTAAAAAACACTAGCCTCAAAACTAGAGAATATTTAGCGGCAAAAGTATTTAGACATAGCGCAAGTTATGACACTTTAATCGCAGAATATCTTACAAAAAAAGTGGGAGAAGAGTTTCCTGAAAGCATTACATTAACTTATGAAAAAGTGCAAAGTCTTCGTTATGGCGAAAACCCTCATCAAAAAGCTAGTTTTTATAAATCATCTTTTGTAGGATATTCAGTGTCTTCAGCTGAGCAATTACACGGAAAAGAGTTGTCATATAATAATATTCAAGACGCCAATGCTGCCCTCGAAATACTTAAAGAATTTGATGACCCTACTGTTGTCTCCGTCAAGCACATGAATCCATGTGGTGTTGGAAGTGGAGTCAATATACTTGAGGCTTGGGATAAAGCTTACAGTGCTGACCCTATTTCTATTTTTGGAGGTATTGTTGTAGCTAATCAAAAACTTACTAAAAAAATGGCTCAAAAAATAAGTGAAGTATTTTTAGAAATTGTTATTGCCCCATCTTATGAAAAAGAGGCAATAGATATTTTAATAGAAAAGAAAAATATAAGAATTATGAAACTTACTATGGATAACACTGTTAAAAATTATAAAAAAATAGTATCTGTTATGGACGGGCTACTTATTCAAGATACTGACAATAATAAAATAAATAATGAAGATTGGAAAATTGTTACAGATGCGAGCCCCACAGAAAGTGAACTTAAAGATTTATTATTTGCATGGAAAGTAGTAAAGCATGTTAAATCGAATGCTATTGTTATTGCGAAAAATGGGCAGACAGTAGGTATTGGAGCAGGGCAAATGAACAGAATAGGAGCTGCTGAAATTGCTTTTAGGCAAGCTTCCCTACTTTCTAAAAATGCGGTACTCGCATCTGATGCTTTTTTCCCTATGCCTGATGTTGCTAAATTGTCGGGAGAATATGGTATTAAAGCAATTGTACAGCCCGGTGGTTCTATTAAAGACAATATGTCGATAGAAGAATGTAATAAACATGGAATAATAATGATTTTTACTGATATGAGACATTTTAAACATTAATGAGGACACAAATGAAAGTTTTAATTGTAGGCAAAGGCGGACGTGAACATGCTATCGCTTGGAAGTCGGCACAAAGTAATTTAGTTAGCGAAGTGTTTATAGCTCCGGGTAATGTTGGCATGAGTGAAGGCACACTTGTTCCAATTAATGATGACGACATAGAAGGACTTGCCAATTTTGCTGAAAAAGAAAAAATTGACCTCACAATAGTCGGTCCTGAAAATGCACTCGCTTTAGGTATAGTTGATGAGTTTGAAAAAAGAGGACTCAAAATATTTGGACCAAGTAAATTAGCTTCGCAAATTGAATCTAGTAAAGACTTTGCAAAAAAAATTATGAAGAAATATAATATTCCAACAGCTAAGTCAGAAACATTTGATAATAAAGAAAACGCCATTGACTATATAAAAACAAAATCTATACCAATTGTCATAAAAGAGGATGGACTAAAAGCAGGCAAAGGCGTAACAGTCGCTTTCACTCAAGACGAAGCTTTAGAGACTTTAGAAAGTATATTTTCTGTTCCAAATAAAGTTGTAATAGAAGAGTATCTTGAAGGGTTTGAGTTTTCACTCATAGCGGTTGTTAATGGAGACATTGTTGTTCCTTTAGAAGTTGCACAAGATCATAAAAGAGTATTCGATGGAGACAAGGGTGCTAATACTGGAGGCATGGGTGTTTACTCGCCTGTAAAAAAAATAAATAAATTTATAGTTGATGAGGCTATTAACAAAATTATTAAACCCACACTTAAAGGTATGAAGAGTGATGGCATTCCGTTTAAAGGATTTTTATTCGCGGGAGTAATGCTCACTGATGTTGGGGTTAAAACAATAGAGTTTAATGCGAGGCTTGGAGACCCTGAAGCTGAAGTTATATTGCCACGACTTAAAACTGATTTTATTAAACTAATATTAAATGTTTTAGACAATAAAAGTATTCCACTAGAATGGGATGAAAGACATGCTGTCGCTGTAGTTATGGCATCAAAAAATTATCCTGAGTCTTCAACTATAGGTGCTGAAATAAAAATACCTGACGATATTGATGCGAAAATATTTCACATGGGAACAAAAATGGAAAATGGTATATTAAAAACCAATGGCGGACGAGTGCTTGCTCTCATGTCTTATGGAGAAACTTTAAGTGAAGCTAAACAAAAAGCATACGAAAATGTAGATAAAATTGAATGTGCTAAATTATTTTACAGAACTGATATTGCATCGAAAGGAGAAATGTAAATGGACAAAAATGTGTACTCTAACCCACTGGCTGAAAGATATAGCTCTAAAGAAATGCTACACACTTTCTCCCCTACTTTTAAGTTTACAACATGGAGAAAACTTTGGTATCTGTTAGCTGAAACAGAAAAAGAACTTGGAATCGACATTACAGATGAACAGCTAGAAGAAATGAGACAAAATATTGACAATATTGATTATGAGTTAGCCTTAGAAATGGAGAAAAAATTTAAGCATGACGTTATGGCTCATGTTCATACATTTGGGACAGTTGCTCCGAAGGCGATGAGGATTATACATTTGGGAGCAACCAGTGCTTTTGTTGGCGACAATACTGACTTAATTCAAATAAAAGAAGCTTTAAGCATTATTAAAAAAAAGTTAATTAATGTAATTGAAGGCATTATGACATTCTCTTCAGAATATAAAAATCTACCCACTTTAGGGTTCACTCATTTTCAAGCCGCACAATTAACAACTGTAGGTAAGAGAGCAACCTTATGGCTTCAAAGTTTATTACTTGACTTAGAAGAACTTGAGTTTAGAGAAAGCACTTTAAGATTTAGAGGAGTTAAAGGCACTACAGGCACGCAGGCAAGTTTCGCTGAACTTTTCGATGGGGACTTTAGCAAAGTAAAAGAGCTTGACGAAAGAATAGCTACAAAAATGAATTTCAATAATGTATTTACAGTAACAGGTCAAACTTATGACAGAAAAATTGATTCTGGTATTTCGAATTTATTATCGAGCATAGCTGAAAGTGCCCATAAGTTTACCAATGATTTAAGACTACTTCAGCACCTAAAAGAAGTTGAAGAACCATTTGAAAAAAACCAAATAGGCTCATCAGCTATGGCATATAAAAGAAACCCTATGCGTAGTGAAAGAATAGCCTCACTTGCTAAGTTTGTTATCGCCTTAAAACAGAGTACTGCAATGACAACCTCGACACAATGGTTTGAGCGAACACTTGATGACTCGGCGAATAAAAGGCTCACTGTGCCACAAGCTTTTTTGGCGGTTGATGCTATTTTAATTATTTGGAAGAACATTTTGGAAGGGCTTGTTGTTTATCCTAAGATGATAGAAAAGCATATAATGGAAGAATTACCTTTTATGGCTACTGAATATATTATTATGTACTGTGTTAAAAATGGTGGCGACAGACAAGTTTTACATGAAAAAATTAGGCTACACTCTATGGAAGCGGGAAAAAGAGTAAAAATCGAGGGGCTTGAAAATGATCTCATTGAAAGAATTATTAATGATGAGTATTTTAATTTAGATAAAGATAAACTTGTGCGTTTACTTCTACCTAAGAATTTCATTGGGTTTTCTTCAGAGCAAGTAGATGATTTTCTCAAGTTTGAAGTTATGCCCATTTTAGAAAAATATAATCATCTTTTGGGGATGGACTCTGAATTGAATGTTTAATGCTTTTTTTATTTAGATTTTAATTTTATTATAATAGAAATATCAATATCTAAAATTTCAATAATAGAATTTATTAAACGAATTTTAGAGTTTGTATCTTGTACCGTATTAAAATACAATTTTTTGCCATTACTTGCCTCATAATACTTATTATGTATATATTCTTTATTAAAACATTTATACTTTATTTTATCAGAAAAACTTGAACTCTCAATAATACGAGAATGAAATTTTACGGTATCTTCCTCATATATTTTACCAAGTATCTCAACCATAAATGTAGACCAAGATTTTTCAGTTACTTGATAATTTTTACCATCATATTCATATTCTAAAATTTCTTTTGAAGTAAAATCATAATCTATATCTTCTGTTATATCTATATTTTCAATATCATTTTCATTTTTTATATAAGTCTTTATATTTTCAGGATAAGGATATATTTCTAGTAGTGATTTTGCTAGCCTATCAGTACGATTTAGAATCTCTTCTTTTGTCCATTTAGACATACTTAATATATCGCTATTAAGAAATTTAAACTTTGATACTTCTAAAATCTGCTCTTTTTTATTTAGAAATGGCTTATTGCTCCATTCAGAATTATAACCAGTTAATGTAATATTACCAAGCGTATGTAAATAAGTATCATAAACTAATTGATACTCATCACCTAATTCTTTTTTCCATTCACTTGTTAATGTTCGTGGCATAAGATGCTCTATTGAAATATTTTCATAATTATTTTTTTCTTTGCTACTATATGTCTCTAATTGCTTTAATAAAAAATAGCCTAATACTCCAGCATTACTACTATATAATTTTTTAGTTTTCAAACTTTCAATAACGGATTCATTTGTTGGGAATACTCCGCTACCTTTTATAAAAAGTAACTGCTCAAGAATTTCTTTTGCTTCTAGCTCACTAGATTTATTAACAATTTTTTTTATTATAGAAATCACTATTTTATTTATAGAATTGCTTGGAATAGAACATATTGCACGACGGACAAGATAATTCTCTAGTAAAAAAATCATTTGAAAAGTATCATCATTTGAAATATTTTTATCTTGATTTTGTTTTAAAATATATAGTAATAGAGGGTCTAAAACAGTTACATTAATATTCTTTCTTATACGATGTATAGATGTTGCTATTTTACCTTTATTATCTTCATTAGAGCTTAATATTAAATTATAATTTTTCGAATAATAAAGCATTAATTCTAAAATATCTTCATTATTCTTACCTTCTAAATACTCTTTAAATACAGTATAAACTTTATCATCTTTAATTGGTTTACTTATTTTATCTATATATTCAACTGTTAAAAAACATTTTATGAATGCTGAAATATTATTCTCATTATATTTTTGTAGACAATTTTCTTCTATCTTTACCCAATAATTTTCATATAATTTTTCTTGATTTTTATACATTAAAATATAGTTACGAATTTTATCTGCCTCACTTAATCCTTTACCTGTTGCATTAAGAGTTTCAAACACTAATTGTGGATTATCATCTTTTTCATTCAAAACAATTTCTACTATTCGCAGTTTATTAAATCCTCCCATAATTTTTGGAATAATTTCTGTATTATTTTGAATTTCATTTTGGAAATATAAATAATTATTTATAATATTAGAGTTATCATCTGTTATTTCATCTCCTCTGATTATCTTTGATAAAAACTCTTCATCTCTTTGTACTTGTTTTAAGATTAGCCTTTTTTCTTTATTCTGAATATTATAGAATATAAGATTTTCTATATTAGATTTAGCCCCTTTCGCCATTTCTGAATCATTATAATAAATTGCTAACAACAAAAGAGTTATAGTTGTAAGTCGTTGTTGTCCATCAATAATAAAGTATTCACTATAATTAGATTTATCCCTTAATGTAATAACAATTGACCCTAAAAAATATTCAGCAAGATCATTGTCCATTTCTGCTTTTATAATATCTTGAAATAATTTTTGGCAATGCTCTTTTTTCCAATCATAGTTTCTTTGATATACAGGAATAATATAGTTTCTTCCTGCTGTAAAAAATCGATGTAGATTTATATCATCTGCTTCCATATATCCCCCTATAAATTAAAACTCTCTTTGAATAAAAAGTTCAAATGGACTAGAACATAATATCAATATTATACTTTAATTTTATAAATGCAAATAGAATTATATATTTATTCTAATAGAACTATTAAAAAAATGTTTGATTTTATTTTATAGAGATATATAGTTTAAGTAATTATAAATGTGCGTCTTTGACGATTATAATTATTGCGACAAAGTCGTCTTTCGATTATTTATCGGTACTACATTTTATAGAGCAATTACAGCGGATATTAAAGTTACTACTCATGCTGATAATTTGATTAAATTTGATAGCCTCCATTTAAAAGCCGTTAATGGAATAAGAAGAATTTGAATGAGTGCTTTTAATTAAGTCCAATTTTTTTGTGCTAAAAGAATACTATACACACCTCCTTGAAAAAAATAATTACAAACTAAAATGCGATACACAACTACAAAATTATATTCTTAGTATAAACAATAAGGGATTATTAATTTTACTCTGATTAGTATTTTTATTTATTTAGCCTTAAATACTATATGTAATATTAAATCTAATTAAATAATACTACATACAATAATACAAAAAACAACACACATGTTGAAATTAATGTTGAAAGTGTTGGATTTGTGGTTTTTTTAGAACACACTCAATAAAACTCAAAACAGCTAATTACTAAATAGACACCACCGTCAAAAGGCATTTATAACATACTTCTTTAGGCATAACTTCGACAAGTCCTCCCAAAAAATGCATAACGAACATTTTATGATAATCCTCCCTATAAAAAATGCCACGCTTAACTTCTAAACTAAAAACTTCAGATGACGCATAAAACTTAGAAACAGCAATACGCTTCCCTATTTTAGCATTTCCAGTGCATAAAGACTTTTCTCCCTTAGGCACAAAATATTTTCCAGACTTGTCTTTTTCGCATATAAACAAATGTGACTCACCATCTATATTTATTTTGGTGTAGTATATGTTATTTTTTTGTTTGGTCATTTTTTTATGGTTTCGCTAAAATCTTATTGATAGTATATATAGTATCGAATATTTATATAAACAAACTAAGTTTTTTTAAGTCTTCTTGTTTTAATAAAGTTTTACATATATTATATAATTGTATAGTAAAAAAAAAAGAGAGCGTTTTATGACATATATATGTACTGAAAGTAAAAAATATATATTGCTTTTAATAGTTTTAATAGCATTTAATTCAATTTTTGTGGGTTGTTCTAAAAAAGATTCTACTACCCCGATTAAACTATCTGACAGGGTTGGTGTTTTTAAGGGATCATTTTTAACAAAAACTATAGAAATTAAATTAGAGTCTAAAAATAATGGCGAAGGGATTGCTACTATTACAATAATTAATAATAACATAAGTCCAATTACCATAACAAAAGACTTTATGACCTCTACTGAACAGGAAATATCTTTATCAAACGGGGATAACAATATTCATATTAAATTTGACTCAGCAAGCGATAAAGATTCTGATGCAAGACTTACAGCAACTATAATGGGAAATAAAGTAACACTAAAATTAAAAAAACAATAATATGTTATTTTTTTATTGTGTATTTTTATATATAGCATATAATTATGTATGATAAGAAAAAGGGAGCGTTTTTATGATATATCAAAGAAAAATTTTTACTATAATAATTATGACGGCTTTAATGTCAATTTTTGTAGGCTGTTCAGCTGAAAGTGATGAGGACATTGCATTATTTTTAAGAACGGGAACTTATACTGGCACTATTGCTGGCGATAAGCCAATAAATGTAGAAGCTGTACTTTCCACTACTTATAATGGCGGGAAGATTGCCCTTATAGTTGATCGTGATTACAATATAAGCTTAACTAAAGATCAAATGACTAGCACCGACACAACACTCATTGTTACCTATCCAATTGATATAACTATAGTATTCGATTCAGCAAAAAAGCCAACAGGAGCAATTGCTACATTCGATATGCCTACTGGGGTTGGTACTGAAACCACAAAAGTAAAAGTCGCTTTAACAAAACAATAGTCAATAACATTATATAAACAACAAAAATTTTTTTATATAATACACTTTTTTTTATTGTGTATTTTTATATATAGCATATAATTACTGTATATTATAAAAAAAGGGAGCGTTTTAATGAAGAAGAAAATTTTCGCACTGATACTTATGACGGCTTTGATGTCAATTTTTGTGGCTTGTG
>CAMRCO010000044.1 GCA_947040945.1 uncultured Spirochaetia bacterium | reverse complement strand
AAAAATCATCAGAAAAAGAATCATAAGTTCTCATAAAATTTGAAGCGAATAAAGAAGAAAATACATTATAAAAAAGTATAAACATAATACCAATTATAATAGAGAAAACTAGATTAAACTTTGAAACTATAAGGTTATTAATAGTTTTTTTGCCATACGATATTATTACCTGAAACAAATCTATTATCTTGAACAAATAAACTAAAAACATTACATGATAAAGTCTTGTAAGTAAATATGCAAAGAAAGGCTCTCTTAAATAAAATCTGTCAATTGAGAATATGCCTATTATATAAAATAAATTAAATACTGACATAAAAAATGGTAGTAAAGTTTTTATTAGAATTACTTTTTTTTCTACCCCACTGTAGCTTTGCATTTTATAAAACATTTTAGTAACAAAATAAAAATCACAAAAAAATTGTAATACAATTAATACTTTCATAAAAGTACTATCAATGAAAAATATCATATAGACAATCATAAGTATAATTACGACAGAAGAGAATATATGTACTAATAATGGACTATATTTTTTTATTTTTTCCAATTAAGTTCTCCCATTAAAGCCTTCTCGTATAAAGAGTTCAGAATATTATAATCTAATCCTAAAAAGCTAGCATTGTTCATTAAATTAATAATTAAACTTAAAAACATAGACCTTGTATGTATATCATTATTTTGATGTTTATATGAATAAGATATTTTAGATAAATGAAATAGTATATTAACAAATCTCGATATACTTGATATATCATCATTTCCATTTTCATAAGGTATTATACTTTTAGCTGAAAGTGCTAGAAGAACCCTATTGATGGAAGGCTCAGTCGATACAATGCCTCCTAAAGCAAAGTCTATTGTTCCTATAACATCATACTTAAAAGTCTCAATTTTATATTTATATTCATTAAATATTGGTAATGTCGCTGTTGTTTGTGAATGAAAAATACATTTTATAATTAAAAGGGTTAGAATAAAATATACATTCTGATACCCTATTAAATTAAATTTATCTTCTTCTATTATAATATTAGTTTCTGAATCAAAACTAGATTTTTGCCATCTTAAAGCCATAACTCTGCCTACAAAATCTTTATCAATTAAATTAAAAATCATAGGACTATACTCTAAAAATGTTTTATTCTCAGAATAACTCTCAACAAGTCTTATTATAGCTTCAGATTGTGTTTTAGATTCTTTTTCAGAACCGGGTATTTTATCTAAAAAACTGAAAGAAAAACTTTCTCGTAAATACTCAAGAATAGAGTTGTAAGCATCTTTAGGTAAAGTCATAAAAGTCCTGAAACTATTTTTAATTGAAATACAATCACTAGCACAATTCTCGACATTTAACTAAAAAAATAAAGACAATAAAAAAAGACTCGGTATAAATTATACCAAGCCTTTTTTATTATGATCAATTAAAAGAATCTACGAACTACTAAACTATTGGATTAAACGCAAAGCACCCTGAGTAAGCTGATTAGCCTGAGCTAACATTGCAGTACTCGCTTGAGTAAGAATCATGTTTTTAGCATTTTTTACAGCTTCATCAGCCATATCAGCGTCTCTAATTCTACTTTCAGCAGCTGTTGTGTTTTCATGTGCTATCATAATACCTTTTGAAGTAAGTTCAAGTCTATTCTGATATGCACCTAAATCTGCTCTTTGTTTAGAAACTTTTGTTAAAGCTTCGTCTAATATACCTATAGCCATATTAGATGATGTAGGAGAAGAGATAGAAATACTATTAGAATCAGCATCTTCTAAATTTAAAGCTTGTGCTGTCATAGTACCTATGTAAACACGTTTACGCTCGTCCATATTAGCACCAACATGGAACCACATACTTGCTGTAGGAGCACCTATAGTAGGATTAGAAAATCTACCAGTAAGCATGTTCATAGTATTGAACTGAGCATGACTTGCTATACGATTAACTTCATCTACTAACTGAGAAACTTCAACTTGCATAAGCATTCTGTCATCAGCAGTATATATACCATTACTTGCCTGAACTGATAGCTCACGAACTCTCTGTAAAATTTCCTGTGTTTCTTGTAAGTAACCCTCTGTTGTCTGAATGAAAGATATACCATCTTGAGTGTTTCTATCAGCTTGGTATAATCCTCTCATTTGTGCACGCATTTTCTCAGATACAGCAAGCCCAGATGCGTCATCAGATGCTCTATTAATACGTAGTCCTGAAGCTAAAGCACGCATAGTCTTGTTTGTCTCGCCAACCCTTAAATTAAGTTCACGACTTGAATTTAATGCTGGTATGTTGTTATTGATGATCATAAAGATCCCTCCATGAATATATTCAAAAAGCATCCTTGCTTTTTGTGCTAATTAAAATTCACTAAAGAGAAATTCTAGTATACCGATTATATTGTTATAACAATTTTTTAAGTATACAAAAATTAAAACTTTGTGAATTGCTACGCTATACATATTTCTTAAAAACGAGGCTTTGGACAAAATCTAGTAATGAGAAAATATGTATCAAACAATTAGTATAATGAAGGTTTTTGACTCCAATCAATAAATCTTCATTTTACTTATAACTACATTCTCGTGTAAGAATGTTATAAACTTTAACGTCTTATGAGCCAAATAAAGCAAAATCTATATAAAAAGCACAAAAAAAATAAAAAATAGTACAAATCGAGTATTTTTAGCAAATAAAAAGCTAATGGAATATATGAACTTTACGATATTAAGGGTAACATATTTATTTATAAGTATGTTACAGTACACAATAATTTAACATAGGATATACTGCAGTCAATGAAAAATGTTGTAGAAAAATCTAAAAAACTTATAAAAAGCGGGCGATACAAAAAAGCTAAAAGTGTGCTTCTAGCATATAGTACCGCAAATAAAAGCACTGAGGCTTTAGCATTAATTGCTCACTGTTCTATTTTCCTTAAAGATTTCTCCACTGCAGATACTCAAGTTTATAGAGCATTACAGCAAGATTCACAATCTGTTACTGCCCTACTTGCTAAAGCGTTTTTAAGCTTAAACACAGGTCATAGAGAAAACGCATTAAGAATATATTTTACTATTCTTGATATAGACCCCACAAATAATTTAGCAAAACTTAATATAGAGAAAATAAAGTTTCTTACAAATAGTGTGAAAGATGGAGAAATAAATCCTCGAAAGTTTCTGATAGATAGGTCTATGTATGTACCAAGAAAAATAATGCTAACATCTCTTTTAACATTGATTTCTGTCATTATTTTTTATTTTGGTATAAACTTACTATACCCTATTATAAGATATAGATTGCTTGACAAAGATCAAAGAGAGCTCCGAGAAAAACTTGAAAGTGTTTATCTATTTGAAGGTTTTGAAGATAATAAAATACCCGCCTCAGCTACAAGTAAAACATACTCCCCAAAAGAAGTAGCTAATATGTTTGATGAGGCTAAAAAAGATATTCGAACAGCAGAGGTAAACTCGGCTATAATGATTATTAATGGAGCTTTAAGGTCAGACATAAATGAATACTTAAAAGAAAGGTTTAGAGTATTAAAAACATTTATTATACCTCCTGATTATAGCATATTTAAGAATAACCTAAACTATATAACAGTTCTCTCTGATACAGAACTTTACAAAGATACTTATATAAAATGGAAAGCAGAGGTTAGCACTGTAAGTAGCGTTACTATAGACGATGTTACAAAAAATAAAGCGAGAATACTTGTTTATGATGAAAACAATGAAGAGATTGTTGGTATAGCTGACATTATAGCAAATGAAAATGTTATACTAACACCTAAAAAAAATATAGAGATTTATGCTAAAATAGAAAGTTATGATACAAATCAGAAAGTACTAAATCTTAAGGCACAACTAATTAAACATATACCAAATTAGTATTAAAATATAGGACAAATAAAATGATTAAAAAAAGAGTTAAAGCTGTAATATTTGATTTTGATGGAACACTTGTAAATACAGAGTACTTCTTCATTAAGGCATTAAAAATATCAGCAAAGCATTTTAATATTATGCCTGAAGAGGAGTTTACATTTGCTGTTGGGCATAGTGAACAGTATTTAGTTCAAGGGCTTAAAGAAAAATATGGAGACTTTCCTACTAACTTTATTGACAAGGCTAAAAGTTCTTTCTTCGATGTACTTACAAAAGATGAACTTTTGATGCCTAATGTCATTGAAACACTAAAAAAACTAAAGGCTATGAACGTAAAAATGGCTATAGGTTCAAATAGTGATATTTACTATATTGGTAAAATAGCAGAGTCGGTTGGACTTGAAAATTATATAGATCATCTTTCATCATACGACATAGTAAAACACGCTAAACCAGAACCACATATATTCTTAAATGCATTAAGGCTATTAGATGTTCCATTTGATGAGGTAATTATCATAGAGGATACTAGCGTTGGTGTAGAAGCAGGCAAAAAAGCAAGCATAACTACAGTTGCTGTAACTAATACTCAATCGAGAGAAGAGCTTAAACATGCTGACTTAATAATAGACAAGATAGACGAAATATTCAATTATTTCGAATTTGAGTAAACCTATGCGAATAGCTATTTTAGGCGGATCATTTAATCCTCCACATTTGACTCATATCTTTATGGCTGAAAGTGTTTTAACTATGCTTGACTATGAAAAAGTAATTTTAATACCTGCCAAAAATCCACCACATAAAAAACTTCAAGGCAATGCTACTAATGAAGACAGACTTGCTATGCTTAAGCTTGCGACAGAAAATAAGACACACTTTATTTTAGACGACTTTGAAATTAGAGACGAGAAACATGAGTGTTCTTATACTATAAACACACTTGTGTATCTATATGAAAAGTATTCTCTAACCAATGAACATATTGGGCTAATTATTGGTGCCGACTTAATTCCAGATTTCCACAAATGGCATAAGGTGAACTCTATTGTAGCTATGTCTGACGTCATCGCTATTGCCCGTGGTGATGAAAGCAACCTAGATTCTAATATTATTGCCAAGTACAGCATAAAAGTGCTTGAAGTACCAAAAAGTGATGCCTCATCAACTATTGTTAGAAGCCGAGTTCAAGCAGGGCTTAGCATTGATAATTTAGTACCTGATTCTGTTCGTGACTATATACTTGAGCATAAGCTATACGTCTAAAATCCCGTTTTTACTTCCAGTACACAAAAATGCTTAGGCAGGTAGCGTCTCGTAATGAACACACACACACTTAAAGCATTAGCCACTATTAAGTGCTTGCGAGGAATATTTTCTTATTTTTTTAGTGCAAGTTCTTTAGATTTGGTAATAAATCCAATAAAATCTGAAATTAATCTTGCAGCCAAATAACATGTAGTATTAGCCGTGTCATCATAGGGTGGTGAAACTTCATTAACGTCAAAACCTATAATCTCATGCCTATAAGCAACTGCTTCAAGTATATCCACCATTTCATCATACCAAAAGCCTCCAAACATTGGAGAGCCTGTACCCGATGCTGATACTGCATCCATTGCATCAATATCTAATGTAAGGTAAACTTTGCTACCCTTATCTATATCTTGCAATATTTTTTCAATTCCTATGGCACGTGTATTTTTCACAGAATAAATCAAGTCTCCATTATTTCGTGCATCCTCAAAATCAGATACTCCACTACTCCCAATACCACGAATTCCTATATGAATGATTTTTTCTACATAAGAAATACCAGCGATATTTCTCATAGGAGAACCATTGCTTCGTGTTTGTCCTCCAACGGATTTCGTCCAGTCAAGATGTGCATCAATATGAATGATATTAAACTTACCTGACTCAGGCAACCCTTTAATGATAGGATAAGTAATAGAGTGATCTCCACCTAAAATAACAGGCATAACATTTTGCTTTGCTATCAATGAAACTGCCGACTCAAGGTTAGAAAATGTAGTATCAATATCTCCCGGAACATAATCAACATCTCCACAGTCTACAATTTTCCATAAATCCGCATCAATAAAAGACATATTTCTTTCAGGGTCATAAGATCCTCCTGATTTATAGGAGAACCTAGTAGATGCTATTCGTATGCCTCTAGGCCCAAGTCGAGTACCCGACTTACCTTGTATTGCTAAATCAAAAGGAGCACCAATAATTGCTATATCTGCATTTATGTTATCAATACTACTACATATATTTGTTTTAGCAAAAGTAGCTATTCCTGATGGAGACATATTTACTGGTGTACCAATGCTGTAATTATTCATTTTTTTAACTCCTTTAATCCAATCTACTAAAATGGTTCATAGTTTGTAAGTTGTACTATATGTATAAATATACAACTTACAAGAGATAAAATCAACTCTATTAATTCACAATCAATAACTTCTTCTATATTATGAATTAATTATCTATTTCGTTGACAAACTTTTATTTTCATAATATACTGAATTAGTTTCTAGTAATGGTAATTTTATAAGGTGGCGTTATGAATTATAATTCTCCTAAAAACGCACAGTATATTAACTCGATTTGTCGTGCTATTCATATTATAGAACTTTTCTCTAAAGAAAATAAAGAATTTTTAGGTTTATTAGAAATTAGCAGACTTTTGAATTTACAGAAAACAACCACTTTTCGTATTCTAAAAACCTTAGAGCATTGTGGCTGGATAGAGCAAAAAGTTCCGAATGGAAAATACAATTTGAGGTTTAACATTTTGATAGCTTCTGCCTCAATAATGCTTAATTATGAAGTCAAGGACATTATTTTCAGAGAAATGACTGCACTTCGTGATACATATAATGAAAATGTGTTGCTCTCAACTCTGATAGACGATATAGGTATTTGTTTAGATTTGGTAAAGTCTAAACACAAACTTAGAATGACTACTAGAGAAGGATACCAAATCCCTTTACATTTGGGTGCTACAGGTAAGACATTATTAGCCTATCAACCGCAAAATTATATTTATCAATATATAGATAAATATAATAACAAGGTTAATCAAACTATAGATAAAGATAAATTGTTAGAAGACTTGAATAAAATTTTAAAAGATGGATATGCTACAACAACTGGAGAAGTGGATTTAGATGTAACCGAAATTGTAGTCCCTTTATTTGGATCTAACAATAAATTTTTATACTCTTTGACTGTTTCAGCACCTCAATTCCGATTGCTAAAAATTGGTCAAGAAAGAATTGTGAAGAGTCTAATAGATACATCTTTGCTTATAAATAAACATATGGAAGTACTTGGAATCTAGCTGTCATTTTAGAAGTTATCCCTATATAGTTCTTTTACAATATTAACTCATGAATTTCCTACATTCAACAATAGTTGTTAATTTCTAAGTTTTCCTTCCAATGCATCCATTTTTAAATTCCTTTTATTTTTTTATATTTACAACACCATGCATAAATTACTCTAGAAAACTAATTTACACAATTAGACATATATCAAAAAAAATATTACTTGCTTGTCAAAATAGAAAAATCTAGCATCTTCTTAAATAATTTATCAATACCTGAAAGCAAAGCCACTCTATTATTTTTTATAGCCTCATCTTTATCCATAATCATAACGCTTTCAAATAAACTATCAAGTGGAGTGTATATTTTTGACAATGCCTCGAATGCCAATTCATAATTCCTTTCATTAATAAAACCGTCCACAACTCGTAAACTTTCAGTATAAACTTTATAGAGATTTTTTTCAGCATCACTTACAAATAATGATTCATTAATATTAGAATCGGTCGTGTTTTTTATAATATTATTTATTCGCTTAAAAATGGTTAGAATATTCTTAAACAAGTCTTCATTAGCATTTCTAAAACTGTCAATTGCCACAATTTTAAGATAACTGTCATAAACATCAGTAAGCCCTGTTGCTAAAACTCCATAAATAGCATCATGTGAAAACTTCGAAGACAAATCATTTTCAAATCTTGACTTAAAGAAAGTTATTATATCTTTACTTAAATCTGCTGACTTATTTTTTAATGCCTCTTTTGGCATAAGACTTATCATTAAATCAATCATACTTTTCAAATCAATATTTTTTTTGAGTTCAATTAAAATATTGATTATACCAAGTGCTTGCCGTCTTAGAGCATTAGGGTCTTCTGAACCTGTTGGAATGTCTCCAACATAAAAACCTGCCACGATGTTGTCAAGTTTATCAAGTATAGAAACTATTTTTCCAATATCATTTTGAGGAAGACTGTCGCCTGAAAACATAGGTTTATAATGTTCTTTGATAGAAAGAATTATTTCACTTTTAAGACCCATATAATTCGCAAAATATGAACCCATTATACCTTGAAGTTCAGGAAATTGATAAACCATATTACTAACTAAGTCCGACTTCATATAGGTTAATGTTTTTGTAATGTCGTCTAATTTATCACCTAACCCTAATGCATCACTTATACTTAATGATGCATTTTTAAGGCGTGTAACTTTATCATCAACACTACCTAAATTAGCTCTAAACAAAATCATTGAAAGCCGTTTATTCATCTCGTCAAGTCCATTATTAATATCTTCTTGATATAAAAATCTACCATCAGAAAGACGAGCCGCAATAACTCTAATATTTCCTGCTATAATTTGTGGTGTTTCAGGCTGATTTGCTGTAATGACAAACATATTTGTGAGCTGTCCATTTTTGTCTCTTAATGGATAATATTTTTGATGTTCAATCATTTCACTTATAAGCACCTCATCAGGCACCTCTAAAAACTTTTCATCAAACTCAGCAGTAAGCAGATAAGGATACTCAACTAAATCAACTACAATACCTGAAACTTTATCCTTACTCACCGCAGTAAGTCCGTGTTTTTTTTCAATGTCATCAATTTGTTTCTTAATATTTAGAAGCCTATCTTCACGAGAAACCATTACGCTCTTTTTTAGTAGCATACTTTGATAATTACTTGGAGTGTCAATTGTTTCAAATTCTTTAGAGAGAAGCCTATGCCCTGTAATTTGATTTGATGACTTTATTCCAGCAACACTCGACTCTATTACTTCACTTCCATAAAGCAATGTTATTCCACGTATGGGACGCACAAAAAGAAAGTCTTTATCAGCCCAACGCATTTTTTTTGGAAAATGAATTGAAGACACTATTTTCTCTAAATTATTTTTAATTAACTCACTTGTAGTCTCACCTTTCTTTTCTTTTTTAATAAAAATATATTTTTTGTCACCAATGTTTTTTGTATAAGGCAAATCAAAACACTCTGTGTCATCAATTTTATCAATTTTTGAAGCATCAATATTATGCGATTTTAAGAACCCCGCACCAATTTTTGTGAACTCTCCATTTTCATAGCAAACACTGTGCATTGGGCCTTTCACTTCAATTACAGTGTCAGACGCCTTATCTAAAACATTTCTAACAACAAGTGCTAGTCTTCTTGGAGTAGTATATGCTGTTATGTCTCCATAAGAAATATTGTTTGATGAAAGTAATGCTGTAAACAATTTCTTAAAACTTTCACTAGCAGGAGCCGCAAATAAAGATGGAATCTCCTCTACAAGTATTTCAATTAGTAAGTCTTTCATATTCTCCCCTTAAATATATTCTTAAAAAACAATCTTAATATTACACCTATAAGGAAAAAAATTCAATTAATTTTTATCTCCTCAGAAACCACACATATTTTTTGAGAAAAAAAACTTGACGCTTTGAGGCAACTATAATATACTATTCGTAAGGTGGGAGGTATTTTTGTAATCTTTCACTTAGAATTATGTCAAGGCAGTTTTAAAATGCCACAGCACATAATCTAAACTCTTCCCTCATATTTTTTATGGGGCTTTTTTGTTTCAAAATCATTTCAATTAAATATACTAGAGCATATCAATGCTTTTTTATAAGTGTAATTATTTTTAGGATAATTTTATGAATAAAACTAGGAGGCTTTCTATGACAAATTTATATTTGGTAAAAAACTTTAAGATTTATACAACAAAAATCATAAGTTTAGTTTTGTTTGTAGTGCTTATGTTTGCGTTAACAGGTTGTGGGTCAATTACTGAAGCAGAGGTTACCCCAACACGTAAGTATCATACTACATCTATAGTTTTAACAACTGATGAGGCGGTGTATGACAAAGCAACAGATAAGGTAATAAGTCCTAAAGCTTTGGAAGGTAAGGCAGTTACTGACATAACACCCGCATATAAAGTAGGTGTTAATTACTTTGCTTCAGAGCCAGATATTATTTATTGTGCTGATGATGTTACAACATGTACACATGGTTATACTTTCTTAGGCACTACTAGTAAAATTGATTCTGCTACTACTGCTACTATAAATGGCAAAACCTATGGAGTGGTAACTTCTGGTGATGCTCTGGATTGGAAAGAGTTTAATGCTGTTGCTGGTGATCCTATACATGATTGGATTACCATTAGTGGTGAAAACCACTGGGTATTCAACCGTGCTAAATATCCAACTACTGCTAACAGACCAAGTGTTAATGGCACATTAGTAAATGGGATAAAAGTATCAACTGTATCACCTGCTGAGTTTAATTTACTAAGGGTTATGAATATATCTGCTCCTTTCGACCTTAATGTGATGATAGGAGATGATGACAACCTATACTTGTTCACCAAAAGTGGTTCAGAGAATGACTTTACTTTCCATCTTTTATTCGTAAAAGGTAATAAGTATATCCAAGTTGATAATGTCCAATATTATCAAGAAGGTTATTATCCTAATCCCGCTCCTGGTAAAATCACACCTGGTAACAGATGTTGGAACGTTGATCCAGAGTTTCCTACTGGTTTTGATAAAACTATCATAGCAAATCCAAATGTAGATATATATATGGTCGTAACAGTGTATGGTAATGACAGTGTAGCAAAATCGAAGAAAAACGTAATCCGAATAAAATAGGGTTACACAAAATAAAATAAAACAAATTACGATAAAGGGGGCATAAAAAGTCCCCTATTTTTTTATCATCAATTTCAATTACATACAAATTTTACAATTATTTTATAAATTAAAGTGTTTGATATTGAAATTTATTCATTAAAGATATAAATTCATATATATGATTACAATAATAATAATACAATTCGTCACAATAATTCTACTCCTACTTTTATCAGCTTTGTTTTCAGGAACAGAAACAGCTTACACATCGATTGATGATGTTACACTTTTACGCCTAGTTAGAGAAGGCAAATTAAAAGAAACAGATAAAAAGTTTTGGCAAAAATCACATTCTCTAATTCCATCTTTACTTGTTGGAAATAACCTTGTAAACATTGCAGCCACTTCACTTGTAACAGTGCTTTCTATAGAAATGGGAAGGCGTTCAGAATTCTTTTCTGAAAGTGTTATGATAATGATAATAACAACTATTTATACACTTTCATTACTTGTATTTGGTGAAATATTTCCAAAGACAATTATGCGTATTAATGCAGAAAAATTTATTCCATCATTAATTCAATTTGCAAAACTGTCATATTATATATTTACGCCTGTAACAATATTGCTAAACTTTATAACATCATTCATTATGGATATACTAGTCCCTAAAAAACTAAGACCAGAGGACAGGCGAGCATTAGTTTCAAGTATGGAAGACATAAGCTCCATAATAAACTTAGGTCATAAAGAGGGTATTATAAAAGCGAATACTCTTGACTTACTTAATGGAGTAATAGACTTTAGACATAAAACGGTAGAATCAATTATGATTCCACGTGTTGATATGTATTGTATAGAAGCTGAAACTCCAATAAGAGAAATACTTGCATTATCTATAGAAACAGGACATAGCAGATTTCCTGTGTATGACGAAACACTTGATCACATAATAGGAATATTTCGTACAAAAGTAATATTTAAAGATTATCTTAAAGGGGAACTACAGTCTAAAAAAGCAATAGATTATATAATGCTTCCATATTTTGTACCTGAAACAAAATCTATAAGTATGCTTTTTAGTGAAATGCAAAAACAAAAATTACAAATGGCAATTGTCATTGATGAATATGGTGGAACTGCAGGACTTGTATCTATGGAGGACATAGTCGAAGAGATTATGGGTGAAATTGAGGACGAAAGTGATAAGGCACAATCATACATAAAATATAGAGGAAGACGAGCTATGGTTAATGGGCTTGCTCCTTTAAGTGTTGTAAACTCTGAGCTTAAACTTGACCTCTCACATGATGAATACCAAACGATAGCAGGATACGTTTTAGAATTACTAGGTCATATCCCTGGGATAAATGAAAATTTCATGTTATCAGGCTACAAGTGTAGAATAAATAAAATGGAAGACAGACGTATAATAGAACTTGAGTTTAGTAAATCAAAAAAGTTTGCTAAAGAAACTAGTAAAATATAAAAAATGGCATCAAAAGATATAAACACAGTATTTTCAGATAAAGCATTAGAAATAATAAGAGATGAAATAAAAGAGGCTTACGGTAATGAAGTATATTTTGGCATAAACTTTAATGAATATGATATGCTTCACTATGTTGATGTTATCGCTCGTGGCAATCAGGATTCTGTTCCTGCAATTATTTCACTTTCTCTCGAATATGATGCTGTCCTACATAATCATCCATCAGGCATGCTCACTCCGTCAAGAGCTGACTTACAAGTTGCAAGCGAGATTGGAGACAATGCAGGAGTTGGTTTTTATATAACAAACAATGAAGCAAGCGACTATTATGAAGTTGTTCGCCCAATAAAAGCACAAAGCACTGTAAAAATAGACTTAGCCGACACTCTCTACATGTTTACAGATCATGGTATAATTCCTAAAACACTTAGAAAGTATGAGTATAGGCAAGAGCAAACTGAGCTTGTAGAAGCAACTATAAATGCTATGAACGAAAATAAACATCTTATAGCAGAAGCAGGCACTGGTATAGGGAAATCCCTTTCATACCTTATACCTGCTTTAATATGGCTTAAAGAAAATAAAACTAGAATAGTAATTTCTACTAACACAATTAATTTACAAGAACAAATTATACTTAAAGATATACCTTCGATAATTGACGCTATTGCTCCAAACATAAAATATGTGCTTGTTAAAGGTCGCCATAATTATGTTTGCATAAAAAAGGTTAAAGACAATATTAAAGAATATGAAGGAACTTTCGACAGCCCACAATTATTTGAGTTTTTTGAAAACATAGATGAATGGATAGAGAAAACTAAAGACGGCACTATTTCTGACTTAGGATATAAACCACCTCAAGACTTTTGGGAAATGGTTAACTGTGATAATGACACATGTACAAAACGTAAATGTGCATATTTAGAAAACTGTTTCTTTTATAAAATGAAAAAAGAAGTCACCTCATCTCAGCTTTTAATTGTAAATCACCACATACTTTGTGCTGACCTTGCTTTACATGCTGAAACAGGTGGACGTTATTCACTTCTCCCAACATACTCTAAAGTTATAATTGATGAAGCTCATAATTTTGAAAACTCAGCATCAAGCTATTTTGGAAATGATGGCAGTAAAACTGGAGTGCTTAAAGCTTTATTTTATATATCTAATAACACTAAAGATAAAAAGAAAAAAACAGGGTTTATAGATAAAATAAAATATACACTCAATGAAAATAAAAACCTAATTGATGTTGCTGATTATAAAAATATTTCTATGATGATTGAAAAAGCAAATGAAAATAGCTCGAAACTTAGGAATATACTTGATGACTCAAGCAAGGCATTTTTAGCATATTGCCATAAAAATATGGACGTAAAAAATGCATCAAGCTATAAATTCAGAGTAACAGAAAAACTTATAAACTCTGACCACTGGGAAAGCGGTGTAAGCCCACTTAAAGAAACTGTAAGTGCGATGACAAGTTTAGTTAATATTTGCGATAAACTTATGACTGTTTTTTTCGATCTTATTTTGCTTAAAAAAATAGAATGTGAAGAGCTTATGCAAATTAGTGTCGCCTACACTGAAAGACTTAAAAGACAATTAGTGTCGCTTAATAATGTTATAAATTATAAGAAAGATGAGTTTGTGAGATGGATTGAAACACGAATTACAAAAAGAGGAAATCTTATTTTATCATGGCATATGACTCCTGTTTATGTTGGAGAAAACTTAAACAATTATTTATATTCGAGATTTGATTCTGTAATGCTATATTCAGCAACTCTCACAGTAGGAAAAAGTTTTAATTTCTTTTCAAAAAGATTAGGATTCGATTTAATACTCGAAAATAGACGAGAAAGTATTTATTTAGAATCAACATTCGATTATGTTAATAACTCAAGACTTTATATAGCAACAGACTCACCAGAAACGACTAGCACAACATTTGATAAGTTTATAGCAGACACAACACTTAAAACTTCTATAATTACAGGTGGTCGTACATTTGTTTTGTTTACCTCTTTCAAGTCGCTTTCAGCCGTTTATGACATGACACATGAAAAACTAAAAAAGAAAAATATAAACACCATAACTCAAAGCTCAGGCATGCACAGACACACTATGCTCGACATGTTTAAGTCGAGTGATAATAATATACTATTTGGAGTCGACTCATTTTGGGAAGGAGTTGATGTTGTTGGAAAAAACCTTGAACTTGTAATTATACCCAAGCTTCCATTTGCTGTCCCAACCGACCCTATAAGTGAAGGACGCTATGAATATATAGAGGAGTCGGGTGGAAATGCATTTCTTGATTACGCTTTACCTCTTGCTGTCATTAAATTCAAACAAGGATTTGGTCGCCTCATAAGAAGTAAAAATGACCGTGGAGTTGTTTTTGTTTTAGATAAAAGACTCATAACAAAAAACTATGGCAACCACTTTATAAACTCACTTCCAAACACTACAGTTTATAAAAACGATACAAAAAACATATTAAAAGATATGTCTAATTTTTTTGAATATTAATCTAAATTAAATAACTATAATCATTTATAATACTTGAAATAATTTTACTAAAGTTTTTAGCATTCTCGCTTTCACCTAAATTAATTATAGCATTCAATGAGTAATCATATTCCCCTACACTATCCATAAAACGAATATGTATTTTTTTGTTGTCAAAATAAAAGCCCTGATTTTCACTGTCAAGTAAATCTTCTTTAGAGCTAAACACAGTTATTTTATCTTTATAAGGCTTACCGTTCCAAGGGCAAAAAGTCGAACAATTGGCACACTCATTACAGTATCCGTCAATATGCACAATTTGATAATAATTATTAAACCCTAAAATTGGTAAAGCAACATTCGCCCTATTCGGACAAACATCCACACATTTATTACATATTTTATCACAATTAAGACAACGAGTGTATTCTTGTTTTTCTAAATCTTTATTAGAATCTGTGTAAACATTATTTCTTGCATCATTATTTTTACTTATAACATTTTCAATATTTTCAGATTCTGAAACTTTAAACTCTTCACCGTTAAAGTTTTTGTTTTCTTTTTTCTGAATAGCAAGTGAAACACTAAGTCCATCAGCAATACACTTTACAATACTTGATGCTCCTGTTTTCGCATCTCCAACAACAAAAACATTTTCGACCGAACTTTCTCCAGTATCTTTATTAAAATACACATTATCATTTTCTGTTTTAAGACCAATATCATTAAAGAAATTAGTGTTAGCATAATATCCTAAAGCAGGTATAACGCTATCAACTTTAATTGTAAATGTATTTCCAGTTGAAACAGGTGATCGCCTTCCACTAGAATCCATGTCTCCCAATTTCATTTCCTCGCAAGTGAGAGTACCGTCATTGTCATATTTAGATGGGTTTGATAAAAGATAAAACTTAATTCCATCACTTTTTGCAAGTTTAATCTCCTCATCATCAGAAGGCATTTCATGTTCACTTCGTCTATATATTATAGAAACTTCTTTAACATTTTTAATTTTTTTAGCAGCACGAGCAGTGTCCATAGCCGTGTTTCCTGCCCCAATAACAGCAACAGATTCACCTAAGTCTATAGCATCACGATTTTTATTAAACTGATATAAAAACTTAAAAGCATCAATAACATTTTTATTCTCCCCTTCAAGTTTAAGTGTGTTTACCTCATATGCTCCAGTTGCCACACACACGTATTTATAGCCTTCTTTTTTAAGTGTCTCCACACTTTTAGACACATTGCTATTAAACTCAAAAACCACCCCAAGATCTTTTATAGACTCTATATCGCTATCTATTATTTCACTTGGTATTCTAAACTTAGGTATAATATGACGCACAATTCCTGCAGGAGATGCCTCTCTTTCTCTAACAGTAACACTAAACCCGTTTCTTTGTAGAGAACCTGCAACAGAAAGCCCAGCAGCCCCTGCCCCAATAACTAACACTTTCACACCATTATTTTTATCTGTTTTATATGAACTCCGTTTACCACGACTTACCGCAATGCCTTTAATGTCTCTTATTTTTATGTCGCCTTCATAGTCAAGCCTACTACATTTACTTTGACATTTATGATCGCAAATATAGCCTGTTATGGCAGGAAGCATATTTTTTTCTGTAATAATATTTAATGCCTCGTCATACTTGCCCTCGCCCACAAGTTTAATATATTCAGGTATTGGCTGATGAATTGGGCAATGAACCACACATGGGGCAACAGCACAATCTGTAATTGGAAGTTTAGAAGGAACACTTACTTCGCTAAATCCTCTAAATGACTTTTTGCTGTATTCCTCTGAAGTTGAATTATTTGCTAATTTATGTAAAGACTCTGTATCAATTTTGTCAAGTGCCCAAGCCTCACTATTCTCAATTTCTTTAGCTAACTGCCCTAGCCTATTATATCCACCGGGTTTAAGTAAATCGGTCGCAAGTGTTAAAGGTTTTATTCCACTCTCAAATATTTTTTTAGCATTAAAAATAGTTAGTCCACCAGAATATGAAATAGGTATTTTACCATCAAAGTCATCTGAAATAATATCTGCCACAGTAATAGAAAGAGGATACAAAGCACGCCCCGACATATATTGCTCATCCCCACCCAACACATCTTTAGGATTAATGTTCCCTAGTGTATTTGTAAGTTTGACACCAAAATGTCTATTATTTTTATGAGCCAAGTCTATTAGTCGAGTAAGCATTTTTTTAGCATCACTATAACAAAGGTCATGCGTAAATGAATCTTTATTAAGTTTCACATAATCAAAACCAGTGCTGTCTAAAATAGATCTTACTTTATCATAGCCCAAAAGTGTTGGATTAAGTTTCACATAAGTATTTATATTTTTTTCTGTAAGCATATAGCTCACAATTTTTTCTATTTCAGATGGTGGACATCCGTGCATAGTTGACAAAGTAAGTGACGAACAAATATTGGGGCTTATTTTTTTTGAAATGCCTTTAATGTTTGAAAGTCTTTTTTTAATAATTTCATTGTTTTTAAGTGTATCACTTAAAGCACTACTTTCTATAAAACTTTCAAGTATTTCTATATTTTTCTTAAATAGTGGATTATTATTTCCGTCCATCATAGAATTAATAAAATTGTCAACCCTGCTACTTTTAATTCCTTCCATGTCATAACCGACACTCATATTAAAAATGAATGACTTATCTAAATCCTTATGCCCTAAGTCAAATAAATATTCTAAAAAATAAATAGCTATCCAAGCATTCGTATATTCTAGAAGGGCTGCCTCAACTTCATACTCACTCGACCACTCAGTATTATAACATTCATCACGAGCATCAATACAAGGCTTTCCTACATGAGGCACATTAAGTTGCACTGTTTTAAGTTCTAAAAATCTTGAACCTGCTAAATACGAAGCTATAATATTTTGAGAAAGCTGTGTATGAGGCCCCGCTGCAGGACCAAGTGGCATAGAGCATGACTCTCCAAATATATGTGACACTTTATTACACGATGGCTTAAAAAAATTAATTTCACTAATTCCAAAAATACTTCTACTTTTAGAATACTCACTCATCATTCTTAAAAGTAAATCGTCAAAACTTATGCTTCTCATTTTATCACTCATAAAAATATCCTCTATTTATTTTATAATATCATTAAAAAAGTACCCTATTAAGTTTAATGCACATTTACGTCTATATAAAGCAGTAGAACGAGCACTGTTGCGTGGATTAATAATCTCATCATAAGAGGCTTTAATCATATCAACTTTATTTTTCCAACTAGACATGTCATCAGTCAAAAAATTATTTTCTATATTTAGGTCTCTTGTAATAGTTTTGCCTAAAGTACAAAAAGATATTCTAAAAGTATATTTATCATTCTCTTTTAATGCCAAAGCACAAACAGCAAGCTTAGACAAAGCATTAGCTTTTCTTGTCCCTATTTTCCTATAAAAGCTGTATTCATACTTTTCAAGTGGTATAATAATTTCTGTAAGAATTTCATTTTTTTTAATTATTGTTTTAGAAACACCTGTAATAAACTCACTTATAGGAATTATGCGAATCCCCGCTTTGCTTTGAAGTTTAAGTAAAGCATTCATAGCATATAAACTTGGAAGACTGTCTGCTGATGGAGACGCATTACAAATATTGCCTCCAATCGTTGCTATATTTCTAATGGGAGGTCCTGCGATTGCCCCTGCAGATTCCTTTAATACTCTAGGTGTATTTTCATTTTTTATGATATCACTAAAAGTAGCAAGAGAGCCTATTATTAATTTGTCTTCATATTTTTTTATAGTTTTAAGCTCATCAATTTTATTTAAATGAAGTGGTGGGGCATTAAACTTTATAATAGTCTCACTTGAAATTAAAT
>CAMRCO010000043.1 GCA_947040945.1 uncultured Spirochaetia bacterium | reverse complement strand
ACAATTTAATACTAAACTCATAGCTTGACTTCCATATTATTTTATAGTAAAATTGACTCTATGGAAAATAAAATTACAGCTATACTAGAAAATTATTTGGAAACCATATATATTTTAGAAACAAAGAATAATAAAGAAAGCAAAAATATAGTGAGAGTTACAGACATAGCAAACCTAACAGGTAGGTCAAAAGCTAGTGTCAATATCGCTATAAAATCTTTAAGCTCTATGGGTTATATAAATCATGAACATTATGGCAACATTGAACTTACATCATCTGGCAGAGAAATAGGAATTGAGATAGCAAAAAGGCACAGCTTATTCTATACATTTTTAGTAAAGGTTCTTAATGTAGAGGAAACTGTTGCTGATGAAGAGGCTTGTAAAATAGAACACACACTGAGTAATGATACAGTTGAAAAATTTAGAGATTTTCTTTGTAAGTATTGTCAAGAAAATGATCTTGAAGATTAATCTCGTTTTTTATAAGGTCATCAAACGTTTGCCTACTTCTTATTAATTTATGCTTATTTTCAGAAACTAAAACTTGCTCACAAAGTGTATGGCTATTATATGTATTACTCATAGATGCCCCGTAAGCCCCTGTGTCGAATATGGCAATATAATCACCCTCATCTACATAGTTTATCTCTCTATCATAAGCAAAAAAGTCGGTGCTTTCACAAATTGGGCCTGCAATATCTACTTTCATAGTGTTATCACTTTTTATAATAAGTGGTTTAATTTGATTACGTGCATCATAAATAGCCGTACGCATATAGTTATTCATTCCAGCATCAAGAATCAAATATGTTTTACCCCATTCTTTTTTAATATATTCAATTCTAGTTATAAGCATACCCGCATCTCCTATTATAAAACGCCCGGGTTCTGTTATAATATTTAGCTTTAAGTCTTTAAGAATTGGTATAACATTGGTCTTAAAAGAATCAAAATCAAACCCATTATCTTTTCTTGTATAGTCTATGCCGTAACCACCACCTATGTCTAAAGTATCTATATTAATTCCATTTTCTTTCAAATAAGAAATAAGTTCTTTAACGATATTTACAGCGTTCATATAAACATCAGCACTCATAATTTGTGAGCCTATATGCATAGAAAGTCCTATAAAATCAATATTAGAAAGTGATTTAATTAAATCAATATTTTCTTTTAATGTCTGTACACTTATTCCAAACTTATCTCCATGAGTTCCTGTAGTAATTTTTTTATGAGTATGAGCATCAATATTAGGGTTTATTCTAAAACTATATTTTGCTCTAACATTTAGAGACAGGGCTAAATTATTTATTCTCAAAGCTTCAGGTATTGACTCTACATTAAATTGCTTAATAGAAGCCTTCAAAGCATATATTATGTCAGACTCTTTTTTTCCAACCCCTGAAAACACAATATCACTTGCTTTGCCTCCCGCCTTTATAAATCGTCTTATCTCTCCAAGCGAGACTACATCAGCCCCAACTCCATTTTCTATCATAATTTTAAGCAATGAAATATTACTTTCAGCTTTAACAGAATATGCTATAAATGAATTATCAATACTAGAAAATACACTTTTAAGTATTTTAATTTTGTCTTCTATAGATTTTTTAGAATAAACATAAAAAGGTGTTTGATATACCTCAACTAAATCTTTAAGTATAACATTTTCAATGACTAGAAAGTTTTCTTTATAAAGCATAAGACCTACTATTATTGTTTTTATCTAAGTTTTATTATTATATCAACCCGTCTATTTTTTTGCCTTTCAGCGGGTGTTCTGTTAGATGTAACAGGCTTCGTACTACCATAGCCTTTATAAGAAAGTTTATCATGTTCTAAATTAGGGCCTATATAATCGGCTACAGTTTTAGAGCGTCTTTCAGATAAATCTTTATTATATTCATTATCACCTGTAATATCAGTATGCCCTTCAACTATAATTTCACGGTCAGGATAATATTTTTTAATCGCATTAATTGCAGCATCAAGCGACTCTTTAGAATCATCTCGAAGCCTATTTGAGTTAACATCAAAAAGTATTTCTCCAAGCCTTAAAACCAACCCTTCAGGAACAGTGTCTACTTCAATACCATTATTATTGAAAAGCTCTTCCGTCATTTTATCTTGCATATCATCAGCTTCATCTAAAGTTACAGTATCATATATTTTATATGTGCTTTCAATATTCATTTTATATTGTAAACTAGCATAATTATGATCACGACCATACCCGTAAAGAACTTGATATTTTTCAGATTGCCCTACAGGGATATTTAATTTAGTATCCCATTCATACTGCCCATAGTTAAACCCATATATGCGTTCAGGATAATCAATTCCCTTAATTCCTGATTGGACTAAGTCTTTATCTATAACAATATTATAATTTATAATAGCATTTGTATGCCCTTCTTCATCTACAACAAGTTTACTAAATGTATATTCTGGAGCAAGTTGCATAGTGATATTAACCCCATCCCCAACCTTTATAAGTTCCTCCGACTCAGCTACCCAACTTTCACTCAAAGCAATTTCTATTTCTGGAAAAGTTGGCACATGCCGTACATTTGGCATAAAATATTGCCTCATGACAGTATATCTTCCATTTGTATTAATTATAAAATCACTGTCATATTTCTCTTCAAGCCTAAAAAGCTCCTCACCTTCCTCACGTCTAAAAACCTTAAACACGCCTTGAACACGAAACCCACCTTTTGGAGCTTCAGCATAAGCTGTAAGGTCAATTATATTTCTCTCTTCATATTTGCGTGAAAGCAATCCATTTTGATAAAACTCGACATCAGCTGTTTTTACAGATTCAATCCTTTTACCTTTTGTAAGATTCCAAATGAACTTATGCTTAAAATCACTTTCATTAGTTATAGAAAATAAATTCGAAGAAAAAACAAATAAATAGAAAAATAAAAATAAAGTCCTAACCATTATTCATGCATTCTCATAGTAGATTTTTTTATCTTTTTAGCTTGCTTCTTCATTTCTTTTTTTCTTTTCTTTTCTTTTCTTGCCTCAAGTTGTTTTTGTTTTTTAGTTTCTTTACCATTATAGGTAACAACCAAGTTTCCATCTGAATGTTCAGTTTTAAACAAAGTTACAAGTTTATATAATTTAATAAAAATAGTTTGAAGTTCTTTAGCTCTTTCATCAAGTCTCTCCATATTAGTAACACTAGTACTAGATAAATCAGAAACATTCTCTATAGAACTAAGTAGTCCATGAACCTCTTCTTCAGTAGTATTTACAGCAATAACAACATCTTCAGCCAACTTATCTACATTAGTAATATTTTGACTTACAGCTCCACTCATTTGTCTTTGTTTATTAGACAAGTCTTGTACATCTTCAGTTATATCATTCAAATTTTTAACATTATTTAATATATCACGACGCCCTATATCAAGCTCATCATTAGCATTAGATATAGTAGAAATTAAAGTAGCAAGTTTTTTCGCATCCTCTACTATTTTTTCAATAGCATCAGTACTTTTTACTGATAAATCGGCAGTATAATCTACTGATTCTCTAGTTTGTTGAATAATTTCATTAATTATTTTAGAGTTTTCATCTGTATCTTCTGCAAGTTTACGTATTTTATCAGCAACAACACTAAATCCTCTACCTTTTTCACCAGCATGAGCCGCTTCAATAGCCGCATTCATAGCAAGCAAATTAGTTTGTTCTGCAATATTATGAATAACTCGTGTAATACTTGTAATCTGCCTAGAGTATTCTTTAATATTTTGAATAGATTCCATTACAGATTCTCCAATAACGCTACTTTCTATAGCTCCAGTATGAAGAAGCTTTGAATAATTATTAGCCTTATTAGCACCTTGTCCAACAGTTACAATATTCGACATCATTTGCTGAATTGAAGAAGTGGTTTTAGAAACAGCATCCGACTGTGATTTCATTTTATCACTTATTATATCAACATTATCTAAAAGAGACCTTATAGTATCATTTACAGCACTAAATCTTGTACGTTGCATAAACACAACTCTTGCAGCATTAGCACTAGTAACAGTAATTTTATTTGCCCTATCAATTTCATTCTGAAATTCTTCTGTAATTGACTGAAAATCATTTAAGCTAACATTAATAGAGCTTTTCATATCCTGAACATTACCTGTAAGCGTATAAGCGTTTACTTTAATGTTACCTATAATAGACTGCATCTTATCTAAAAAACCATTAAATGAATGTGCCAAATATCCTACTTCATCAATGCTTTTTACAGGAAGCCTAACTGTAAGGTCTCCTGTTCCCTTACTTAAAGAAGATGCTACAATACCCGTAGTAGAAATATATGAGGTAACATTATGTATTGCAAGTTGTAGCACTATACCTAAAATAATTAAGCTGACAATTCCTACAATACTTGTTCTTGTTATAGTATCTTTTAATACTATATTATCTAAATTAACACCAGCATGTACTTTCCATAAGCTCAAAATTACAATATCACCCTTAATATAATATTTAATAATTTGATAATTATTTTTTTCTATATTTATAATATCTGAAAATTGCATACTGTTTTTTACTCCTTTATAGGGAGTGTTTTTTATAAGTTGCCAGTTTTTATCATTATAAAGGTTCTCATCAAAAATGTTACCATCGATTTTTGTACTTTGAGTTACTATATTATATGTACTATCTAAAATAAAAGTATCAGTAAAATCACTCTTATTAATTTTAAGTAAATTTACAATAAAATTTTTCTTAAAATCAAGTGAAATTACACCTACAACACTTTCATTTACAACTATAGGATAATACATTACAAAAACATCCAATTCATTTACTACAAAAACGGGTTGTCTAAACTGCATAACTTTATTATATACACTGACAGGTAAAATATTATCTACTTTATAGCTACTCTCTTCGCTAAGTAAATCATCAAAAAACCACGAAGTTAGTATAGACTCAGACTCATCATTTCCTTTTGTTATTAGCCTTTTATCATTCAAATAAATCGAAAAACTATAAAATAGTTCACTATCAGTATATCCAGAATCAATAAAATAATTAGCAATTGTCCTACTATATTCTTGTACTGTTCTGTCATTAGCGTTTAGAATATAAAAAGCAAACATTTTCTCTATACTTTGTATTTTGCTAATTATAGTAAAAATTTCATAATTTATACTTTGAGCAACTGAAGAGGATTGTGCTATATTGTTTAAAGCAAGATACTCTTCATTGAATTTTGTTTGCTGTCTATAGTTAATACCATTTATAAGCATAATTGAAAATGTAGCGGCAGTCATAACTAATGGCAAAAGGTAATAAGATGCTGGCAAATAAAGCGCTTTTACATATCCAATTTTCTTAATAATTCTTTTTACTAAAATTAAATATAAACCCGCAGTCAAAGTTACGCTTAAAAACATTAAGAATAACACAAGTATTATTCTTATATTTATAATTTCAAATAAGCTGACTATACCTAGTATATACATATAAATCATAGAAAAAACTGCAATCAAAAATGTAGCAAAAACAGCCATATGTACAAGTTTTTTGCCTATAGAGTGTTCAGAGTGTAAGTCAAGTTTACATGTAAGCAATATAACAACAATTGACAATCCAGTTACAGTAATTGTTACTATAAATACAACTTTGGGTAAAGGAGTATTTATAACAAAAATAGCTTTAAGTAGCAATAAGTAAATAAAAAAGCCTAAAGCTCCTGATAAACCAAATATAACGGCAAGATACCGTGAAAATGAATTTTCTATATTTTTTTCGTTTATATCAAACAGACTCATTAAAATCCACCCATTAATATTTCTAGAAAAACTAAGCCTAAGTATACTATGTTACCTATAATTAATCAATAGACTTTTCAAACTATATACACCCAATTTATTTTTCATGAATTGCTTTAGCTTTACTCACAGCCTCATCTATTGAACCAACAAATCTAAATGCTTGATCAGGTAAGTCATCATAGTCCCCATTACAAATACCCTTAAAACCCTTTATGGTGTCTTCAAGTTTTACATATCTCCCTGGAATTCCTGTGTAAGATTCCGCAACAAAAAATGGCTGACTTAAAAATTGCTCTATTTTTCTTGCTCTTGAAACAACTAGCTTATCATCTTCTGAAAGCTCATCAGCTCCAAGTATGGCGATGATGTCTTGTAAATCTTTATAACGTTGAAGTATATGTTGAACATTTCTCGCAACACTATAATGTTCTTTTCCTATTATATGCTCACTAAGTATATTACTTGTTGATGCTAAAGGATCAACCGCAGGATATATTCCTTTCTCACTAACCTCTCTTGAAAGAACAGTAGTCGCATCAAGGTGAGTGAATGCGGCAGCAGGTGCAGGATCTGTTAGGTCATCAGCTGGAACATACACCGCTTGTATAGATGTAATTGAACCTCTTTTAGTTGAGGTAATACGCTCTTGAAGTTTCCCCATTTCTGTTGCTAAAGTTGGCTGATAGCCTACAGCTGAAGGCATTCGTCCAAGCAATGCTGACACTTCACTTCCTGCTTGCGTAAACCTAAATATATTATCTATAAAAAGAAGAATATCAAGCCCACCAGAATCTCTAAAATATTCAGCCATAGTTAAAGCTGTAAGTGCTACACGAAGCCTAGCCCCTGGAGGTTCATTCATTTGCCCATAAACCAAACATGTTTTATTAATAACGCCTGAGTCTTTCATGTCAGTCCAAAGATCATTGCCTTCACGAGTACGTTCTCCAACACCTGCAAACACAGAATATCCTCCATGCTCACTTGCGATATTATGTATTAACTCCATTATAACAACAGTCTTACCAACTCCAGCACCACCAAAAAGACCAGTTTTACCTCCTTTAATGTACGGAGCAAGCAAGTCAATGACTTTTATACCTGTTTCAAATAATTCAAGCTTAGGCTCAAGAGTCTCAAACGGAGGCGGACTTGCATGTATTGAGCGATATTCATTAAACTCAATATTTTTTCCTCCATCAGCAACCTCACCAAGCACATTAAATATACGACCAATAGTTTCATCTCCAACAGGAACAGTTATTGGACTACCTGTGTCAATGGCTATGTCGCCTCTTGCTATTCCGTCAGTTGCAACCAAAGCAATAGCACGCACACGTGAATTACCTAAATGTTGCTGAACCTCACAAACTATATGTATTTTTTTTCCTTCAACTTCTTTATCAATAAAAAGTGCATTAAGAATATTAGGTAAATGTTCTATTTCATACTCAATATCTAAAACAGATCCTAAAACCTGAACAACAACACCTTCTTTTCCCTTTATCATAACTTAATCCTAAACTTAAGATAATTTGCATTGATTATAATTTATCCTTTATTTTTAAGCAACCATTTAAAACATTTATCTCAATTCTATATATTATATAACTTACTTTTATGTTTAGAAAGCTATCTATAAAGCAAATAATAATATATTATCCTCTAAATTAATGTTTTATTATGGAGAATATTTATGAAAGAAAAAAGGTCTATAATTATTGATACAGATCCAGGTATTGATGATGCTGTTGCTATAGGTATTGCTTTGTTTTCTGAAAAACTAGACGTTAAACTTATTACAACTGTTGCAGGAAATGTAGGTATTGATATTGTAACAAACAATGCATTAAAATTACTTCGTTTTTTTGGTAAAGATGTGCCAGTTGCCAAAGGATGTGCTGCAGCTTTAATTGAACCTAGAGAAGATGCTTCCCAAGTTCATGGTGCAAGTGGTATGGACGGATATGACTTTGACCCTCCAAAAACTGAACTTCTACTTAAAGAACATGCTGTGAATGCTATGTATCGCACAATTATGGAAAACAGTGAAAAAACTACACTTGTTCCTATTGGGCCTTTAACTAATATTGCAATACTACTCAAGCTTTACCCTGAAGTAAAAGAAAAAATTGATGAAATTGTGCTTATGGGTGGAACTCTCAATCGTGGAAACAAGGGCGTAATGTCTGAGTTTAACATTGCTTTAGACCCTGAGGCTGCTAAAATTGTATTTAGTAGCAAATTAAAAATTGTAATGGCTGGACTAGATGTAGGACTAAAAGCTTTAATTCTTCCTGAAGTTAGTGAGAAAGTTAAAACCTTAAATAAAACAGGTGATATGTTTTATGCGTTATTTAAAAAGTATAGAGGTGGTAGCTTTCAAACAGGGCTTAAAATGTATGACAGTTGTGCCATAGCATATTTACTTAAACCAGAAATGTATAAACTAACTGAAACTTTTGTTGGCATAGAACTTAATGGATCAATGACAAGAGGAGCGACACTTGTTGACCTTAGAAACTATTTAAAAGAAGAACCAAATGCGACAGTTTGTGAAGATATTGACGCAGAAATGTTTAAATCTTGGTTTATTGAGTCAGTTTCGTCTTGTATTTAGCAATAATTAACTTTTAAGGATATTACAAAAATGAACCCTCTACTTATGTATAGCTCGGCAATTATAGCTATTTTTCTTGTGGGATATATGCTTCTTAAAAATATGGATATAAAAATAACTCTTTTCACAACAGGTTTAATTTTAATCTATATTGCTTTATTTGCAGGTGAAAGTATTCCCATTGCTAACTTTAAATCAACTGGAGTACTTTTTATAGACCCCTTAGAGGCTATAATCATGCAATTTAAGTCTATGCTTACAAGAGCAGGATTTATTATTCTTATGCTTGGAGGATATGCTAATTATATGAACTCTATTGGTGCTAATAATGTTACAGTTAGTATAGCAACAAAAAGCATTAAAAACATAAAGTCAGTATATATACTTGTACCAATTGTTTTTTTACTAGGAAATATGCTCTCTATTGTTGTTCCAAGTGCATCTAACCTAGCAATTATTTTATTAGCAACACTTTATCCTGTGCTTAGAAAAACTGGTATGACTACCCTAACCGCAGGAGCAATTATCGCAACAGCAGCCACAATTATTCCAACTCCTTTGGGAGCTGACAATATTGCTATGGCTCAAGAACTTGTTAATAGTGGACAATATACTGATATGTCTGTCATTGACTATGTAATTAATTATCATGCTATTGTGTCAATTCCAACACTAATATTTATTGCTGTTGTGCATTATTTTTGGCAAAGACATTGTGATATTCGTTTAGGAAAAGAAACCACTTCACTTGACGACATTACGCTAGAGAAAATAGAAGAACCTAAAGGCAGTGTTCTTTATAAAACTGTTTATGCCCTACTACCTCTATTCCCTATTATTTTATTAATAGCCTCATACCTATCTCCTTACAGTTTTAATATGAGCGTAGAAATTGCGACAATTATATCTTTTATTATAGCAATTATAGCAGAGCTTTGTGTTCATAAAAACATTAAAAAAGTTCTTTCTGAAACTGAAACTTTCTTCAAGGGAATGGGTAATGTTATACCTATTGTAGCTTTACTAGTGGCAGCATCTATATTTGTTTTAGGGCTAAGATCTATTGGCTTAATATCTTCTTTACAAGATGCAATGTCTAATATTCGTGGTAATAATTTAGGATTCATTCTCCCTTTAATACTTGTTATTATTAGCATGATTATAGTTTTTTTAAGTGGAAGTGGTGTCGCATTATTTTATGCTATGATACCTTTAATTCTGCCATTAGCCCTTGCTGCAGGAATCACACCATTTGCAATTTCTGTACCTATGGCATTAACTGGAAACCTTATGCGCGCAGTGTCCCCTGTTGCTGCAGTTGTTGTTATTGTTTCAGGTAGCTTAAAAGTAAGCCCTTTCAAGCTTGTAAAAAGAACAAGTGTACCAATGCTAGCAGGAATTGTATTTATGTTTATTTTGTCTATAATTGTTTTATTGTAAAATATAAGTACATACATAAAAAACTATTTAAAAAGGCATATCATATAAACGACATGCCTTTTTCTAGTTTATACGCTTATTTATTTTTCAGAATAATCATACTCATTTTCTATATCAGCATTCTTTAAATAATCCATATACTCTTTTTTTGTGAGCACAGGTGTAAAGTTCTCAATAATTGTTTTAGCTTCTTTAGCATTATCAAACAACAAATCAATTACAGTTAAAGCCATAGCCTTAGCAGGAATAATGTATGCAAGGTCTTTATCTACTACATTAAAATTAGCAGCATGTAAGTCACCTTTAATACCACCCATCATAGGATGAATTGCAGGCATAATGTGAGTAATGTCACCTACATCTAAAGAAGCAGTAAAGTCTTGATTGTCAGCAATATCCTCTGGTTTCAATCCCAACTTCAATAGATTTTCTCTAAACAATTCTAGCATTTCATCTTGACACACTATTGGTAAATACCCGGGAATATCTGTTATAACAACCTTAGCTCCAACAGCCATAGCACCTGCTTTAACAGCTCTGTCAAATTTATAATTAGCACTTTTAATCGCCTCTAAAGAGTTCGCTCTAATATAAGACTCCATTCTAACATCAGCAGGCACAACATTTGTAAGGTCGCCACCTTTTGTGATAATAGGATGAACTCTAACCCAGTCTTCATCCTTGAAAGTTTCTCTTTGTGCATGAATATTATTCATTGCTAACAAAGCTGCATTTAGTGCATTAACACCTTTTTCAGGAGCACCACCTGCATGAGCTTCCACTCCCTTAAATGCAATTTTTTTACCCAAAAATCCATTAGAACGCAATTTTAATATAGACTTTGAATCACCACAATCATAAGAGTGAAACATTATAGCCATATCAATATCATCAAAAAAACCTTCAGCCACTAAATGTTGTTTACCACTAAGATATTTAATTTTTCCTTCTTTTCGTAACCCGTCTCTATACTCTATTTCAATAAACTCTTCAGCAGGAACTGCTAAAAAACTAACTTCTCCATCAAGATACTCTAAAACACCTGAATTAATAATTCCAAGAGACGCTCCAAGCATTCCTGCAATTTGATGATTATGTCCACAAGTGTGAGCCTCCCCACTTGCTAAAGCATCTTTATGATTAGGGCTCGCAACAGCATCAAGCTCTCCCATAACCACAATTTTAGGTCCTTTTTTACCTTTGTTAGCATGAACCGCACATCCTGTTATACCTAAGTCTTTTTCAATTTCTAAATTAAGCTTAGAAAAAAAATTCTGTACAACTTTACTAGTATTAAACTCTCTATATCCATATTCAGGAGAAGCATAAATCTCATCAGCTGCTTTGATAATATCGTCTTTATGTTTTTCAATTAAGTCAATAACTTTTATTTTACATTCTTCTTTTGTCATAGTAGTCTCCTAAATTAATCCTTGTATTTTCATAACTAAATGAGCAACACCTGCACAAATAAAAAATAAAAACGTAAACACAAAAATAGAAATAAGAATTACTCTCCAAGAAAGTTTTTTTAATTCTGATATTTGATTCACCATAGATAACCCCACAAAAGCAAGTATGGGTGTTGTTGTTGAAATAAACTGTAAGTTTTCACTTTCAGCCATTATCCAGCGAGAAACAGGAGTATTCCCCATAGAAATAAGTAGCCCCAAAATCATTGCCCATGCGAAAGTTGGAAGTTCTACTTTTTTAGGTAATACATTTTTAAGTACAATAGAAAGCATACAAACTACAGTAATAGCCAATGACATGGGTAAAGTGTTTATGAATGACATTCTAAGACCAACTGTTTGACCAAGAGCTACAGCTAATGATAACATTCCTAACCAAAATATATCTGATAAATATTCATTTGTTTTTGTCATAATTAAAGCTCCTTATTTATTTTTGAAGAACACAGGATAAAGTTTAGTATAATACCAATTGGCAAAAGGAAGCGTACAAAATAGTAAAAGGTATATTCCTGTAACACCTGTAGATATTAAGTTGCTTGTACCAGCATAAGTCATAACAGTATCTTGCATTTCAGATGGCACTTGACTGGCTAATGCGGTAGACGCTGCAGTCATCATACTAGCACTACCTACTCCACAAGCCATAGCTAATGCATAAGGATGTAGTCCTGAGTAAATAGCAATTGATCCAAGAACACTAAAAATAATAGTACCAATAACAGTTCCTATCATATATACAGCCACAACACTTACTCCTTCAGAAGAGTTCACCCCATATTTTTCAGTGATAATTCCAACAGCTCCCTCTCTAGATATGCTAGTTGCACAACCTATACACTCTCGTTTTAATCCGAGTAGCATAGCAAATGGCATCGCAATAACAGGTACAAAGAAGTGAGCAAGCTCTTGAGCAATAAATGCTAAACCTACATCGAAAATTTTTGTAACATTAGGACCTATTGAAAAACCTAAACGTACACCCAAAATAAGAAGCGCATAACCTGACAATTTGCCAGCAAAAGCAACATTTTTATTAGTTAATATCTTATTTATAGGCTTAATTAAAACACCCAAACACCCTTTAGCCATCATAAGTCCAAAAATGACAGCATAAAGCATTGGAAGAACAACAATAGAAATAGAACCTATAGCTATTGACCTCTTCCCTATAAAGTCAGAAAGCAAAACAATAGCAAGCCCAAGCAAGAAAACATAAATACTCTTCATAAATGTACCCTTTATATTAAATTATTTTTTACTTATAACATTTAAAATATTCAGCTAGAACCTTACAAGCAACATCAATATCCTCTGTCATAACACTTTCTTCCTTGTTGTGGCTAATACCTTTTTTACAACGAATAAATAGCATACCCGCATCCATTATAGTAGCCATTTCTTGTGCGTCATGCCCAGCTCCACTAGTCATGTGAAAGATTGGAACTCCCGCACTCTTCATACTTTCCTCTAGCATATTAATAACATTTTTACTACAAATTGTTGAATCCGCTTTCATTTTTCTCTCTAAAACAAATGATAAATCTCTTTTTTCACAAGTTTCACTTAAAACTGAATTTATTTTATCAACCATAGTTTTTATTAGAAGTGGATCCATAGCTCTTATATCAATACTAAAAATAGATTTTCCGGGAATAACATTAACAGCCCCAGGTATTAATTCTAAACAGCCTACAGTAACAACAATATTTTTTAGATTTTCAGCAAACTCTGTAATTCTAGAAATAACAAAAGCTGCACCAACTCCTGCATCACGCCTCATATCCATAGGGATTGTACCTGAATGACCCGCAAAACCTGTTATCTCTACGTGATATCGCTCAATGCCTTGTATCGCATCAACAATACCTAATGACAAATTTTTATTATCAAGTATAGGTCCTTGTTCTATATGTAATTCTAAAAATGTATCCACATCATTAATTTTACATTCAGATATATCAGCATTAAGTCCAAAATTTTCTAAAGATTTTTTAAGTGTTTTTCCATCATATCTAACTCTTTCAAGTAAATCTGGTGTGAAAGACCCTACAACCGCTTTACTTGTTAGAAATGCAGTTTGAAAACTTACTCCTTCTTCATCAGCAAAAGCAATAAACTTTATATTATAATTAAGAGCCCCATGAGTTTCATAAAAATCTTTGAAGCACATTATAGGTAAAACTATACCCAAAGCTCCATCATATTTTCCGCCATTAATTACAGAGTCTTGATGAGAGCCTATAACAAGTGTTTTAGCATTTTTTGTAGGAGATTTATACTCTCCGATAAGGTTTCCAATATTGTCAATTTTAGTTGTAAGATTAGCACTATTCATTAAATCTTCTAGCCAAGTAATCGCTTCCTTATGCTCTTTAGTAAAAGGTAGACGAGTTACCCCTTCTCCATCTTTACTAAATTCTGCTAATTCATCTAATTTTTTGTATATAATATCACCAAGCATTAAGCTAACTCCATTAAGTATTTCTTGCCTTATTCATAAAAAATCGGTATTAAGCATTATATATATAGTATTTTTTTATTACATATAGAAATACCTTAAGAAAGCAGTAAATTTCTTGAAATTATATATATGTTTTACTTTTGAAACAGAGTGTATAGTTTTTTTTTACTATATAAATATTGACTTTAAATATACTTTGATATAGAATACTATGAAATATCGGCAGGTAGATTGATATTACTTCAGTAGAATCTCTCTCGACTAAGAAAGGCAAGCATCATAAGCTTCCCTGATCGAAAAACCCTTATGCGGGCCGCGACGAGATACTACAAATATAACAGATATTATATTGCTGATAATTTACGCATAGGGGGACATTCATGAATAATAATATTATTCTATCTCTAAAAGACATTAGTGTATCCTACGGGGGCGATGTCATACTTGAGAAACTTTCACTTGACATTAAAGACAAAGAATTCATTACTTTACTAGGCCCTTCAGGTTGTGGTAAAACTACCCTACTCAGAGTTTTAGGTGGCTTTGTTAAACCTAATAGTGGCGACACATTCTTTGATGGCAAAAAAATAAATGACTTACCACCATACAAAAGACAAGTAAACACAGTATTCCAGCGTTATGCTCTTTTTCCTCACCTAGACATATATGACAACATTGCATTCGGACTTAACATAAAAAAGGTTAGAAAGTCTGAAATTGAAGAACGTGTCATACAAATGCTTGAAATTGTTAATTTACGAGGCTATGAATATAGAAATGTTAATAGCTTGTCAGGTGGGCAACAACAAAGAGTCGCTATAGCTCGTGCTTTAATTAATAAGCCACGTACTTTACTTTTAGATGAGCCACTTGGTGCACTCGACTTAAAGCTTAGAAAAGAGATGCAAATAGAACTTAAAAGAATACAACAATCTTTAGAGATAACATTCGTATATGTAACCCATGATCAAGAGGAAGCACTTACAATGAGTGATTCAGTTGTTGTTATGCGTCATGGCGAGATTTTACAAATTGGAAGCCCTGAAGATATATACAATGAGCCTAAGGGTGCATTTATTGCCGACTTTATTGGAGAAAGCAATATTATAGACGGGATTATGCATGACGATTATGTTGTTGAGTTTGCTGGGTATATGTTTAAGTGTGTTGATAAGGGATTTAACAAGCTTGAAAAAGTTGATGTTGTAATTAGACCTGAAGACATTAAAGTTATTCCACCAGAAGAGGCTGAAATTAGCGGGCTTGTGGAGTCAGCTACATTTAAGGGTGTACATTTTGAAATGATGCTTGATGCACATGGCTATCAATGGTTAATACATTCAACTAAATGCTATGAAGCTGGAACAGAAATTGGTATCGACTTTACAGAAGAAGATATACATATAATGCGTAAAGAGGAGGAGGACATTATTTTATGAAAACAAAAACTCCTGCCATTCCCTACATTATCTGGACATCTCTATTTGTTATAGTACCCTTAATACTTGTTTTTGGTTTTGCTTTCAGAGATTCAGAAGGCAATATTACTATGGATAACTTTGCAGAAGTTATGCTATATATTCCTGTAATAATGAGATCAATTACATTAGCATCCCTTGCTACTATAATTTGTTTAGCACTCGCATATCCTATAAGTTTTTTTATATCAAGAAAATCTAAAAGCGTTCAGCACATGCTTATTATGTTTGTAATGCTACCTATGTGGATGAATTTCCTTCTTAGAACCTATGCTTGGATGAGTATTTTAGAAAATAATGGTCTACTCAATAGATTATTAATATTTTTATCGCTTAAACCTGTCTCTTTAATAAATACTCAATGGGCTGTTTTAATTGGTATGGTATATAATTATCTGCCTTTTATGATTTTACCTTTATACTCAGTTATGGCTAAAATTAGAAAAGACACAATTGAAGCATCAGAAGATTTAGGGGCAAACTCTTTAACAGTGTTCACAAAAATAATATTCCCATTAAGTTTACCCGGAATGGCAGCAGGTATTACTATGGTATTTGTGGCAGCGGTGTCTACATTTGTAATTTCACGTATGCTTGGTGGTGGAGCAAATGTTCTTATTGGCGACTTAATAGAATTACAATTTTTAGGAATATCATATAACCCATATCTTGGAAGTGCTATAAGTTTAGTTTTAATAGTTATTTCACTTTGTGCAATAAGCCTCACTAAACAAATAGACAGTGATGATGTTGACGAGATGCTGTTATGATAAAAAAAATATTACCACAAACATACATCGCATTCATATTTTTATTCCTCTACGTTCCTATTGCTGTTTTAATATTTTATTCTTTTAATGAATCACGTGGACGAGGAGTATTTACTGGGTTCTCACTTAATTGGTATTATAAACTATTTTCAAATGAAATAATAATAAAGTCAGTTATAAACACTTTAATAATAGCATCAGTTTCATCAATTTTGGCAACAATTATAGGCACAATGGCTGCTATTGGAATTAGTAACTTCAATAAAAAATCAAAACATGCCATTATGGGAATCACTTATATTTCTATAATTAATCCTGAAATTGTAACAGGAATATCACTTATGTTATTATTTGTAATACTTAAAATAAAATTTGGGTTTACAACATTAATACTCGCACACATAACATTTAATATCCCCTATGTTATCTTAAATGTTTTACCAAAGCTTAGGCAACAAGATAACAGTATTTATGAAGCTGCCCTTGATTTAGGTTGTACCCCTCACCTAGCATTTTTTAAAGTTGTTATTCCTGATATAATGCCGGGTATTTTAGCAGGTTTCTTAATGGCATTAACATATTCACTGGATGACTTTATAGTTAGTTATTTTACATCAGGCGTGACATCACAAACACTCCCTATTACAATATATTCTATGACTAGAAAACGTGTAAGTCCTGAGATTAATGCGATTTCGACTATTATATTTGTTATTGTTCTTTTAACGCTTGTTTTATCAAATATAAAGCAAATTAAAAAAGAAAAATATATTTTAAGCTTAAAACGAAAAAGGAGATTATCTGAATGAAAAAAATTATTAGTTTATTGTTTCTAGTTGTATTAATGCAAAGTGTTGTTATTGCACAAAGTATTGATACAAATGATTTTGACATGGCTTACTACTCAAAACTTAAAGACCAAAATGCAACACTTAATGTTTATAATTGGGGCGAGTATATTGCTGATGGTTATGATAGTGAAATTGATGTTAATAAAGAGTTTGAAAACCTTACTGGCATTAAAGTAAACTATACAACTTATGCATCAAACGAAGAGATGTATATAAAACTTAAAGTTGGTGGTGTTAACTATGACATTATTATACCTTCTGATTATACAACAGCTAAATTAATATCTGATGGATTAGTACAAAAACTTGATTTTAATGAAATACCAAATTATACAAATACGTCAAAGTCATTTATGAATCCTATTTATGACCCAAGTAATGAATACTCAGTTCCTTATGCTTGGGGAGTAACTGGAATAATATATAACACAACTATGATAGATGAGAAGCCTGAGGATATTTCATGGGATATACTTTTTAATGAAAAGTACAAGGGCAAAATACTTATGTATAGCAACCCTAGAGATTCTTTTGGTGTAGCATTAGCAAAATTAGGCTATTCATTAAACACAACAAATGAAAGTGAAATTAATGAAGCAGGTATTTTATTAAAAGAACAAAAGAATATTGTGCAAGCTTATGTAATGGATCAAATATATGACAAAATGGAATCAGGCGAGGCTGCTATTGGAGTTTATTATGCAGGTGACTCACTTACTATGATTGACAATAATCCTGACCTAAACTTTGTAATACCTAAAACAGGTGCTAACCTTTATGTAGACAATGTTACTATTCCAACATCAGCTGAAAATGTACTCGCTGCCCACATGTATATAAACTTTCTTCTTGAACCAGTAATTGCACTCGACAATATTGATTATATTCAGTATTCTAGTCCAAATGATGGAGCTATCGCTTTAATGGATGAAGAAAGACGAAAACACCCAATAATATACCCTAGTGATGAGATTATAAATAATTCAGAAGTGTTTTTGATGCTACCTGATGATACCACTACTTTAATGTCTGATTTATGGAATGAAATAATTACAACAGATGAAACTTATGCTGGTTGGGTTGTGCCAATGTTACTTATATTAGCAGTTATAGCAGTTTTTGTTATAATAAAGTTATCTAAAAAAAGAAAGCGTGAGGGTTCAAGAAAATAATATAGTTTTTTGAAATGTCGGGATAGTCAGACTTGAACTGACGACCACACGCCCCCCAGACGTGTACGCTACCAACTGCGCCATATCCCGATTTGAGTAAATACTATATTGGTTTGATATAAATTTCAATACCTACTTTGTATAATATCCTGCATGTCTGAACTCTTTAGATGTGTGGGATATTCTATATTAAGGCAATAAGTTTAGAATATTTTCAGTACCTTTGCTTATAATAACATAATCGTTCACTATAATAAATATCCCATAAACACCTTCTGTAGACTCGACTAGCTTTACTACTTGATGAACTTTTTTCTTTGAAATATCTTCTGAAACAGTATTTGCAATTTTAGAATTAGTACAAATAATAATAGCTTCATTAAAAAAATCATTTTTTGTAAATTTTAAGTTTTCTTTCTCAAGTATTGAAAAATTATTTGCTATTCCATAGTCTTTCAGTTGCTTTAGAAGTTCTAGTTTTTTTGAGAAACTCATAGCATTAATACTTTTTATTAATGGAAATCTTTTACGATTTTTTATTCCTAAAATTAGAATAGCCATTGAAGCTAAAAAACATATAGTTTGTAAATCCATATAATCTCCTTATACATTATATTTATTAGTTTATATTAAAAAATATTATTTACTAGATTCAAAAATTTATTTTGTCTATATTCCTCTTACTCTGTAGACCTCGCTTTTATACTATTTTCGACTATATCAAAAAGTTTATCAAGAAATATAGAAAGTGCTTTAAGTTTATGTTCATTACTAATGTCTTCAAATTTGTTTACATCTTTTGAAATAAACTCTATTTTACATTTGCCTAAAAAATTATCCCCTAACAAATCTTTTATTGATTTTATAGCAACTTCTTTTTTTAATTTACTAAATGAAAATAGACTATTATCTTTATTTGCCTTATTATGAAATGCTTTATAAAAAATATTTTTTGGATAGTCTTTTATATAACATGATATTTTTCTTGAATCTTTATAGTAGGATGTTTCTAATTTATTATCATAATTTTTTTCAATCTCACTTTCATTCACGTTTCTACTAGGTATTGTATATTGAAATGAAGAACATTCTTTTATAGCGTTTTCAAAGTTATGTTTTATTCTGTTAGGATTTTCTTTTTGATTATTATAAAA
>CAMRCO010000042.1 GCA_947040945.1 uncultured Spirochaetia bacterium | reverse complement strand
CATAATTATTTCCTTATACTAATTAGAATAACATAATATTATCAAATAACTAAAAACTCAAGCAAAGTTTTTTTTGACTTTAAAGTAATAATGAATAAACTAATAAGTAGGGTGTTTTTTTTACCCCCCCCCACAATTATTTTTACACTGGGAGCAGAATATGTTTAAGACCGTTATAGTTAGAAGACCTTCAAAATCGCTTGTAAATGGAATCACATCAGCACCTGAACTAGGTAAGCCTGATTACAATTTGGCATTAAAGCAACATGATGAATATATTAAAGCATTGTCAAAATGTGATGTAGAGGTTGTTATTCTCGACGCATTAGAGGAGTTTCCTGATTCTTGCTTTGTCGAAGATACTGCAGTGCTAACTTCAAAATGTGCTATTGTTTCAAATCCGGGAACAGATTCAAGACGAGGCGAGTCTATGCTTATGGCTCCAACAATAGAGAAGTTTTATAAAAAAGAGCAAATTGAATATATAAAATCTCCTGCTACTATAGAAGGTGGCGACGTAATGATGGTAGGAAATCATTTTTATATAGGTGAGTCTGCGAGAAGCAACAGAGAGGGATGTGCAGAGTTTATTAAAGCTCTCCTAAAGCATGACCACACATGTTCAGTTGTAACTATGAAAGAAATGCTTCATCTTAAAACTGGAATGGCTTATCTTGAAAATAATAATATATTGCTTTTTGGCGAGTTTATTAATAAGAGCGAGTTTAAGGATATGAATAAAATTATTATAGCAGAAGATGAAAGTTATTCCGCTAATTGTATTTGGGTTAATGACCGCATATTAATACCTCTTGGTTACCCTAAAACAGAAGAGGCTATTAAATCTTTAGGGTATGAAACTATTATTATAGATACATCTGAATACAGAAAACTTGACGGTGGGCTAAGTTGTCTATCGCTTAGATTTTAGGAATTTACATAAATGATAACAGAAAATAAAAAATCACTTGGCATAATTAGACTTACAGCTTTTTCTATTGGAACAACACTCGCTAGTGGTGCATTCAGTTTGTCGGGAGACATGGCTTCTAATGGAGCTTATACTGCGGCTGTTTTAGTTGGCTGGGTAATATGCGGAGTTGGAATGATGGCACTTGTAATGTGTTTTTATGGGTTTAGTCGCTTCAAGCCTGAACTAACAAGTGGTATATATAGCTATGCCAAAGAGGGATTCGGAAACTATATTGGTTTTAATTCAGCTTGGGGCTATTTGCTTAGTGCAATACTTGCTAATGTCTCATTTGCTACGTTACTTTTTGCAGCTTTGGGTTACTTCTTTCCAATTTTTGACGAAGGGAATAATTTAGCATCTATTATATGTGCATCTTTATTTCTTTGGTTTACTGTAGGGCTTGTTTTAAGAGGAATGGGGGAGGCAACAAGTATTAATGTTATAGTTATAATAGCTAAAATAATACCTATAGTAACTTTAATTACTGCTGTTATATTTGTGCGAGCATTTGATATGAGTATTTTTATGCATAACTTTTGGGGTGAGGGAAGTGGTTTTTCATTTTTAGACCAAATACATGCTACAACATATACAACAGCATGGGCTTTTGTTGGTATAGAGGGAGCTGTTGTAATTTCTGGTAGGGCAAAAAAATCACGTGATGCTGGGCTTGCGGTTATTATATCATTCCTTTGTTTACTTTTGATGTATGTTATGATATCAGTTTTAAGTATGGGGGTTATGACTAAAGAAGAACTTGCTTTATTAGGGAATCCACCTTTAGCAGGAATTTTAGAAAGTGTTGTAGGTTCTTGGGGTGCTGCTTTTGTTAATATAGCTGTTATTATATCGTTAGCGGGGGCAACATTTGCATATACTATGCTAGCATCAGAGGCTCTTTATGCACCTGCCACAAAACAATGTTTCCCAAAATATTTCTTAAAAGAAAATAAAAGTAAGGCGCCTTTAACTGCTGTTATTATTTCTAATTTAATAGTGCAAGCATTTTTAATAAGTGTATTTTTTAATGAGTCAACATATCAAATATTTTATGGGATTTCTGTAAGTATGATTATGGTTCCATATTTTTTTAGTGCGCTGTTCTATTTAAAAATTGTATTAAAAAAAGATAAAGACATAGCACTTTTACCTAAATGGGATTATACTTTTCAAGTTATTATAGCTATTTTTGGTACAATATACGGTGCTTGGCTTTTATACTCTAGTGGTATTAATTCAATTTTAATTACAGCATTGCTTTATGCACCGGGTATGCTAATTTATATTTGGGCACAAAAAGAAAAAAAAGAAAAGGTATTTGGGAGTATTGCAGACATTGGTGCTTTTGTTGTAATTCTTATTATGTTTGTATCATCTATTTTATTACAAATTAGCTAGCCATCACTTAGCGTACAGAATAATATAGAATATTTATAAAGCGTGGGCGAGCTTATCTGATGCTTCTCTAACTTTTTTAATAATAAAATCAACATCAACATTCAGTATTTTTTTGTCTTTCACAACATGTTTACCATTAATAAACACGTCAGTAACGTCTTGCCCTGTCGCATTAAACACAATGCTTGAAGCAATATTTTCATGCTTGCCAAACCTTAAAGGTTGCATATGAGGCTTCGAGCAGTCAACTAATATGAAGTCAGCTTTTTTACCTTCCTCAATTGAGCCATATTCATTTTCTAGCCCAAAAACACGAGCCCCATTAATTGTTGCCATGTCGAGTATTTCTTTTTTTGATATTGCTCTTATTCCTGATGTTAGGCTGTGAAGAAGCGACATACATTTCATTTCTCTGAAAATGTCATTTGAATTATTCCACATAGAGCCATCAGTACCCAAACAAACAGTGACGCCCTTTTTTACCATCTTGGGTATAGGGGCGACCCCATCAACAATTTTCATTTCACATAATGGAGTGTTCACAACTTTTGAGTTAGTTTTAAGAAGTAGGTCAATATCAGTGTCGTTAGCATAAACAACATGTGAGCCTATAAACTTATCTCCTAACATATTTTGTTTGCTTAAGAAATCAATAGGGGTTGTGTTAAACTTTTTCGCAACAATTTCCATTCGCCAATCGTTTTCAGCTAAATGACTTGTATAGTAGCAGTCATATTCTAAAAGCTTAGCCTTTATAGATTTCATATAATCAGCTTCATAATCCTCTTCAGCGATGCTTCCAATAATAGGGATTATATTATTTTTAACACATTCATTTTTGTATAGCTCAATATATTCATCTGACATGAAATTTAATGGGTTAGCAAAATCAACTCGGATGTCTTCAACAAGTGCTCCACGAATGCCAATTTCTTTCATCGCCTTTATAGAATCAAGCCCAAGCCCCCAATACATATTTTCTGATATAAATGTTGTACCAGATAACAGTGCCTCGCAATATGTGAGTTGCCTTGAATAGTATCTGTCCTCATCAGTTATGAGATTATAAAGCCAGTTTGAGTCATTAAACTTTTCAATTTGTTCAAACAATGTGAGGTCATCACCTAGTCCTCGTCCAAGCGTCATATCTCCATGGCAATGCCCATTAACAAGTCCTGACATTAATATTTTATCAGTGGCATCTATGTGCTTTAAGGCATTAGCGTTTTTAATTTGCTCATTTGAAACAAGCTTTATTTTCTCTCCATTAACTCCAACCGATCCTATAAATGGCTCATAATTATTGTTGCTTGAAAGTATTATCGCATTACTAATTAGTATGTCAAAGTTCATAAAGTAGCTCCTGTAAGTAAATTAAAGAACATTTATTTTAAGTGTGTCATAAGCGGGATATATATTTTTAGGTAATTGCTTAGAAAGTTCACTGTGCTTAATATTATGAGTCATGTGTGTAAAATATGTTGTTTTAGGTTTTATGATATTAGATATATTAACAGCCTCCTGAAGTGACATGTGAGTAGGGTGAGGCTTATATCTTAAAGCTCCTAAAATTAAAGTTTCAGTGCCTTCAAGGAGTTTTAATGTTTCATCACTTATAAAGCTTGCATCTGTTATGTAGGCTAAATTATTAAATCTATAACCTAGTATGTTCATATTGCCATGAAGAACTTTTAATGGTGTTACTTTAATGTCATCAATCAGTAGGGGCTCGTTAATTTGGTGAAACAGTACTTTAGGAAGCCCGCCTCCAAGTTGTGTGTGGGTAAAAAAGTATTCATACTTCTCTTTGAGATTGTCGAGAGTAGGTTCATTAGCATAGCAGTTTATAATTTTTCCACCCATAACAAAGTTTAATGATCTTAAGTCAACTATACCCGACACGTGGTCAGCATGATGATGAGTATAAAATACTGCCTCAAGTGAATCTACGTCTTCTCTAATCATTTGATATCTAAAATCAAGTGAGGTGTCAACTAAATAGTTTTTACCATTATGTGTTATCATAATTGATGAGCGTGTGCGTTTGTCTTTTTTGTCTTTACTTCTACAAATATCGCACTTACATCCTATTAGAGGCACTCCATCTGATGTTCCTGTTCCTAAAAATGTAACTTTCATTTTAATGTTTCCTAAGGTTTGCTATGGCAAGTTTTCTGTCATCACTGTTCACAATGGCACTTCCTGCGATAAGAAAGTTTGCTCCACAGTTAATTACTTTTGAAGCGGTGGTCTCATTTACGCCACCATCAACTGATAAATTAATACTTGGTTTATATTTTTCGATAATATCTTTAGCTTCTTCTATTTTTTTGTAGGATGACTCAATAAAGCTTTGCCCTCCATACCCGGGATTAACGCTCATTATAAGTATATGGTCAATATAGTCAATAATGGGCATTATAGACGATACTGGGGTATGTGGATTTAATGCGATGCCTCGCTTCACATTAAAGCTTTCTATGAGCATTAGTGTGCGATGAATATGAGTGTTGCCTTCCAAATGCACACTTATTATAGAGCATCCTGCCTTAGCAAAGTCCTCTATATGATTTTGAGGGTTCATTGTCATAAGGTGAGCATCTAGGGGTAGAGTAGTTATTTTTTTTATGTCGGATGCCACTTTCGCACCAAAAGTTATAGGAGGCACAAAAACTCCGTCCATAATGTCAAGATGTATATAGTCAGCTCCCGCACTCTGAAGGCTTTTTATTTCATTTTCAAGATTACTAAAATCACCTGTTAGTATTGAAGGGGCTATAATTATATTTTTATTGTTCATTTTTTCTCTTTATGTTTAATTTTATCTATCGCTTTTTTTGCAGCATTAATTTCGGCTGACTTTTTATTCTCTCCACTGCCTTTAGACACGAGTTTATCGTTTACATATATTTCTGAATGAAACAATCTATTTTTTACATCATTTTCATTTATGACGCTAGAGTTGTAAATTGGTAACACTTTATATTTTTTTTGCACAATTTCTTGAAAAATGGTTTTATAGTCTTTATAGCTTGTTTCATAGCTTAAGGTTTCTAGTTTTTCTTTATATATATATAGTATAACACTTTTTGCTTTTGTAAGCCCCCCATCAAGATATACTGCCCCTACTATTGACTCAAACAAGTCCTCAAGTAGCTTGTTTCTTATTCTGCCACCACTTTGCTCTTCACCTCGTCCAAGCTGTATGAACTTGCCTAAATTAAGTTTAGATGACAATTCTGATAATGTTTTTTCAGATATTAAGCTTGCTTTTAGTTTAGATAAAATACCTTCATTACAATTTGTAAAATTATTAAATAAATATTCTGTTATAACAAGAGATAATACACTGTCCCCTAAAAACTCGAGTCGCTGATTATGGCTTTTTCTTTTATCTGTTTCATTAACAAATGACTTATGTGTGAAAGCTTCAATTAATATATTTTTATTATTAAATGTGTAGTTGATAATTTTTTCACATTCATCTATTTTTTTGTTACCAAGTAATTTAAGCATTTAGTAATATACAATGATAAAAATATGCAGTCAAGTTCTTTTATATTCTAAATAAAATATAATTCTTGTGAAGAATATATAGTACACTTTGAAAAATATTTATTACTAATATATAATTCTTTGTTATATGAGAAGCATTAAAAAAATAGCAATAATACACCCAACATTCGCCTATAATGGTGGAGCTGAGAGCTTAATTATTAACACCATAGAGGAATGGCAAAAAGATGGTTTTGATATTACAGTTTATACTCGAACTATTAGAGAAGAATGTAGAGATAGCATAAATCAAAAATATGCTAACTTATCAATTAATAATCCATTTTCATGGAACAAAACTGTAAAATATCTTTTTGAAGAATTACTTAAGTTTGACATTGTAATAATACATAATTTTCCTGCTACTATATTTTATGGTTTAGTTGTGAGGAAAGTAAAAAAAATGAATGCTAGTATGCCTTTGTCTTTTTGGTATTGCCATGAGCCTAGTGTTAGGCTTTACGGGCATGATGAGGCGAGTTTTAGAGTGAGAAATAAAACACTTGACCCATTTGCTGTAATCACAAAGATTTATGACAAAATGGGGGGTTCAGCAATTGACCATATATTTGCTAATAGTGAACGCACAAAAAATCATGTGGATCTTGTTTATGGGAGAAGTGCTACAGTGGTGTACCCTGCGATAAAAATTAATTATAATGTAGAGAAAAATATTCCTAAGCATTTTTTTTATGTGGGGCGTATTGAAAAACCTAAAAATATTGAAACGGCTATTTATGCATTTGAATTATTGCTTAAAAATACTAAATATAAAGACATAAAGTTTTTTATAGCGGGTAGTGGGAGAGATAAAGAAAGACTTAAAAAAATAGTTTCAGAAAGAAACATGAACTCAAATATTATATTTTTAGGGTATATAAGTGATTCTGATAAGTATAAATATTTATCAGAAAGTTATGCTTTAGTCATGCCTGCTCTTTATGAACCGTTTGGGCTTACGGTTGTTGAGGCTTGGATGTCTGGCACCACAGCTGTAATGTCGAGTGATACAGGCGTCGCTGAAATTGCTGAAAACGCTGTCGTGTTTGCTGATGTTTTAAGTGAGCATTCTTTATGTGAGGCGATGACTTACACTTTAGAGAATGAGGACTCTAGAGAAGAATTAATTGAAAATGGAAAAAATATTATAGAAAACCATAGTTTGGGTATAGATAAATATGCGAAAAAACTACTAGATAAAATTCTATTAAGTATTACTTTATAGTACTATTTAATTCATATAATACGTCTGTTTTACGTATTATACTTGACTATTTTTACTTTTCGTGTAGACTTAATGTTATATGTTGCATTAGTTCGCTTTTAGTATGTCTATGATTTCTAGAGGAGATTTTACATGAAAGATTTTATACCTATATATAATTCTATACCTGATGGCTTTTTTAAGACTTGTTCTAAGTATGGAGATAGCCCTGCTTTTAGATATAAAATAGAAAATGGAAAAAAAGAAACGCTTACATATAAGGAAACTTATACTAGAGTAAATGCATTAGCTAAGGCTTTTGATATATATGGTGTTAAGTATGGAACTCATGTTGCTATATTTTCTGAAAATAGAATTGAGTGGTTTTTGTCTGATATGGCTTTACTTTCTTTGGGTGCGGTAGACGTGCCTAGAGGAAATGATTCAAGCTTTGATGACCTTAGTTATATAGTAGAACACAGTGAGCCTTTCGCTATCATAGTTGAAAATACAATGATGTATAATAAAATTAAGCCTCTTTTGTCAAAATCAGAATTCGTTCTTGTTTTGGATAGTTCTATAAGTGATGAAGACAATAATGTTCATGCTTTTAGTAGATTTATTTTAAAAGGTGAGAATGCTCTTAATGGAGACACTAACTTTATAAAAGAGAGATCTAAGTTAGTTAATACTCGTTCTATAGCTACAATTATATATACATCTGGAACAACTGGTTGTCCTAAGGGTGTTGTTCTTACTCATGGAAATATTTTACATAATACAGAAACAGTTCCTAAATATATAAATTTAGTTGCAGGTGATAAACTTGTAAGTATTTTACCAATATGGCATGCGTATGAAAGAACAATTTCTTATGGTGTTTTACTTGTTGGTGGATTTACTTGTTTCTCAACTAAAAAAGATTTCAAAAATGATTTGGTTGAAGAAAAGCCTGATGTTCTAGGTAGTGTTCCTGCCATTTGGGTTAATATTCATAAATCTGTTATGAAAGAGATATCTAAAAAAAGTTTCTTAGCTAAGAATATGGCTATGTTTGTTTTAAACAAATCAATAGAATATACAAGACATAGAAGATATAAAAATGATATGGTATATCTTCTAGGGGATGAAACTAAAGAAGATTATAAGAAAGATTATAAATCATCTATAATGGGATTTGTTTGTCATAAGTTGGCTAAAAAACTCGTGTATAATAAAATAGTAAATCTTTTAGGTGGTAGAATGCGTTTAACTGTTTCAGGTGGAAGTGCATTACCTATGTATATAGAAGATTTTATAGAGGCTTGTGGAATTAATCTTGTAGTTGCTTGGGGTATTACAGAGGCGTCTCCTGCTATTTCTTTTAGATCAGCTGAGAATAATTATAGAGGCACTTGTGGTATTCCGCTTGACCATATTGAAATTGAAGTTCGAGATGAAGATGGTAATAAATGCGAAGATGGTAAAATGGGTTTATGTTGGGTTAAGGGACCTAATATTTTTGAAGAATACTATAAAGATCCTAAGCTTACAAGTAAAGTTAAAGTAGACGGATTTTTTAATACAGGTGACTTAGGTGCATACACTAAACAGGGTGAAATTGTGCTTACAGGACGTGTTAAAGAGACTATAGTGCTTTTGACAGGTGAGAATGTTGAGCCACAACCTATAGAAAATAAAATACTTGAAAGCAAGACTATAGAAAATGTGGTGCTTGTTGGACAAGATAAACCTACAATTGGTGCTTTAATAGTTTTAGATGAAGAAGAAGTTAAAAATTACTGTATTCAGCATAAAATAGATTTTGCTAATAAAAAACTTTCTGAGTTAGCTGACATTATAAAGCTTGTTAAAACTGAGGTGGCTCGTCTTATTAGTCAGAAAACAGGTTTTAAACCTTATGAGAGCATTTCTAAAATTAGCATAATAGATAAAATTACAATTGAAAATGAGCTTCTTACACAGTCATTAAAAGTTAAAAGAAACGAAGTGTTTAATAGATATAAAGAAGTTATTGAGAATATGTATAATAACTAGTCTTTCTTTTTATCTGTTTTTTTCAGATCACTTTTCTTTGGAGTATCTTTCTTTTTTACAGGTTTGTTTGACTTTTTATAGACAAACCAGTTCTTAATGGAAAGAAATGTACGCTTTTTACTTTGTATATTAATTACAGATTCCCAATTTGCTCTTAGTATTAAAATTATAGATACTATTGCTGCCATATAATTAGAGAATAGGTTTCCCCAGAAAACAGCATAATATCCTAAAAACTTACCAGTAGCAAGCACGAATAAATATCTAAAAAGCCATATTCTTAAAAAGCTTAAAATTAGCGGTATTTTAGTTTGACCCAGTCCTATAAAAGTACCTTGTATAACCATACATATTCCAAACCCAGCTACAGCAGATGCGTATATTGGTAGAGCTTGATTTGCCACTTCAAGTACCTCTTTGTTACGTGTGAATAATTTCGTTATGTATGGAGAAAGTGGTATAACAGTTAAAGTAAGTATTATTGCTGTTATTACTGCTAAAATACAGCCCATTAGACAAGTTTTTTTAGCATTCTTAATATACTTAGCTCCAATATTCATACTGACCATTGTTGTTACAGCTGATGAAAATGATGAAGGGACATTAAAACATGCTGAAACAACATTTCCTGCTATACCTTGTCCATTCAATACTATGGGGCCATATTTTTGAATTTCAGTGTTGATGAGAACAAAACCCAGATTTGTAAGAAACGTAGCAATCATTGAAGGGATTCCAATTACTGTAATGTCTTTAATTATTGGAAAATTAAACTTAAAACCTTTTAAGGTAAGTTTGTCTTCACTATTTTTTATAAATAAATCATAATACATCCATATAGTTACTATTGAATATGTAGAAAAAGAACTTAATACACTACCAATTATTCCAAGTCCCATGAAATATACATAAACAAAATTAAAAAGGAGCTTAAGTATAAGTAACATAATCATTCGAATAAGCGTTGCTTCTGGCTTCCCATTAGCGTTTTTTATAGCATTATATATGGAAGCAAGAAATGTAAGTGGCATAACAAAACTATATGAAGATAGGTATAAGAATACATTGTCTTTTATTGCAGGGTCTAGATTTTGAGAGGCTATAAATGCTGTAACATATAAAGTTGGTCCCATGAAAAGACCTAGTATAACAGCAAAAACGATTATTTGGACAGATATTTTTTTAGCAATATCGAAATCACCAAGTCCATTATGTTGTCCTATAATAGCCATTCCAGCAATACCTAAACCTTGGCTTAGTGCTGTCATCATCATAATAATAGGTTCACTAAAAGTAACACTACTTGCGACAATGCTTCCAGCTACATTGTTCAAAAATATACCATCCATTAGTGGCATAAGTGACATAACAAGCCCCATTAAAAGTGTTGGAGCTGAAAGCATTAGTAAAGTGTTTAGAATTGGTCCATGAAGAATCTGGTTTCTTCTTTCTTCCGTAGTCTGTTTACTAAATATTTTAATCATAATCGAGCTTAAGTATATAGCTAATATATATTATTATCAAACTATATTTGATATATTTTTAGAAAATATCAAGTTTATTTTCAAGTTTTACAAATATTTTTTAACTTAGAGATATTTTCTGCATAAAGTAATTATGTATATAGTTAGGTTGATTATAATGTTGACTTTTATTAAAAAATGTATATATTGTGAATGTACCTAATTTTTTAGCATTTTTATGCTGATAATATTAATAAATATAAGAGTAGAGGTAATATAAATGGATGGTTATCGTAAAGTAGAAGGAAGATATTCCTCATATAAAGACTATTTAATTCGTTTTTATTGTAATAGCTGTAATAATCTTTGGGAAGTAGATGAGTATGATATTATGCTCTCTGATAATGATGAGTTTGGAAACTTAGATAATTTAATTGAAGATTCCATTTCGCATTGTCCAATATGTGGGTCTAGAGATATAGCACGCAGTCATGTCAAAAGCTAGACAGCAACAAAAATCGAATTACATGCTTGTAGAGGGTGTTGCCTCTATACTTATAAACATTGCTTTGTTCATTTACAAGTATATTGTTGGGATGTCTTTGGGATCACTTGCTATAATGGCTGATGCTTGGCATACACTAAGTGATTGCTTAAGTAGTGGCATAGTTATTGTTGGTAGCATTTATTCTAAAAAACCAGCTGATCAAGAGCATCCATTTGGGCATGGACGGGCTGAGCTTATAACTAGTTTTTTAATTGGTGTTATGCTTATATTTGTTGCTTACTCATTTGGGTTTGAATCTATAAAAAATTTCATGGCTAAAAATGTTGCTAATTTTGACAATAGGGCAATAGGTGTTATGCTTGTTTCTGTTATTTCTAAAGAGGCTTTGGCTCAGTTTTCTTTTTTTGGATATAGGAAAACAGATGCACATTCACTTTATGCTGATGGTTGGCATCACAGAAGCGACGCTTTTACTTCAATTGTAGTTTTAGTTGGTATTGTTTTTGGTGGCTCTTTTTGGTGGATGGATAGCGTTCTAACTTTTTTAATTTCTTTAATTATTTTATATGCTGGTTTCGATGTGATTAGAGGGGCTGTTAAACCTTTAATAGGAGAAACTTTAAGTGATGACTTAATAGAGTCAGTTAAAAATATTGTTTCAGAGTGCGGAGGAAAAGAGGATACCACTCATCATTTTCATTTACATAGATATGGTGAACATGCTGAACTCACTTTTCATGTTTTATTTGAGAAAAATACTACAGTGTATGATGCACATGAAGTAGTTACAAAAATAGAGATAGATATAAAAGAGAAGCTTAATATGGAAGCGACAATACATATAGAAACGGAGTGAGATTATAATTTATGAAAACAAATGATAACCTATACGAAAATATTTATGCAAATTTAATTTTGTTAATTAGTGAATATGTAAAAAGTAATGGATATGAGAAAACTGTTATAGGGCTTTCAGGCGGAATTGATAGTGCAATAGTTGCTACTCTTTTAGTTCATGCAATTGGAAGCGAGAATGTTCTTGGAGTTTTAATGCCAAGTAAATATTCTAGTAATCATTCTGTAGATGACTCTTTATGTTTAGCCGAAAATCTTAAAATTAAAACTGTAACAACACCTATAAAATCTATTTATGACAGTTATTTTAATGAGATTGTCTCGTCAGTTAAGGCTAGTGAGATGCCACTCTATATGAAAAATGATATTGATGTGTTTGATGTGTCTTATGAAAATATGCAAGCTCGTATAAGGGCTATTATTCTTATGACTTTTTCTAATAAATATAAAATGATGCTTGTGAACACTGGTAATAGAAGCGAGTTTGCAATGGGCTATTCGACCATTTATGGTGATTTATGTGGTATGCTTTCGCCAATAGGGGACTTATATAAAACTGAAGTGTTTGCACTTTCTCGTTATATAAATAAAAAATTTAATAAAGAAATTATTCCAACTAATAGCATAGAAAAAGCACCATCAGCTGAGCTTAAGAGTGATCAAAAAGATTCTGATTCTCTTCCAGATTATGAAGTGCTAGATTCTATATTAAAAAGCTATTTAGATAAAAAAGAAACTAAAGAAAGTCTTCTAAAAGAGTATGATGAAGAACTCATCAATTTTATTTTAAGCACTTACAAAAAGCAAGAGTTTAAAAGAAAACTTTCTCCATATATTATTCCACTTAGAAATTTAATAGACAATTGTATCTAATAACAAAACAATATTATTTGCTTATAGATGCACGGCTAAGTTTAAGCTCGGCTAATACCTCTGATGTATATATTTCTTTTCTACTCATTATGCCTGTACTAATTACTTCAATGTCAAGATTTTCTTTTGTTATTAAAACAGGTTCTACATAAAAAGTTGGTATAACACCAGCACTTGAATCAACAAAAGGTCGCCCTTTATCTCTTGTAGGTATAAATTGATTGCTCACCAAATATTGTGATAATTCTATAGCTCTAAGTGCTAAAAGTTTATCATCAATCAATATGCTCATGTCTTGCTCTCCTAAAACTATTCTTTGAGCAGATTCTACATCAATATTTTCTCCAGCTATGTAAACTTTACCAGCAAGCTCTTTGTTGCCCATAGCACTAATTACTGCTTTGGCTATAGTGTCATTTGGTAAAACTATGGCATCAATTTCGCTTCCTGTTTGATTAAATAAAGCAGTTGAAAGAGAATATGCTTCATCATAAGAATCATCAAATATAGCTCTGTCAGATAATATAGTAATTGAACCTCTATCAATGTAGGGGTCTAATGTTTTCATAAGTTCATTGTAAGAAGCAAGCTCTATATAGTCAATTGGAGAACCCATAAAGATCATATAATTACCACTTGGTTTTCTGTCTAATAAATATTTAGCTTTAAGTTTCCCTATCGTGGAGTAGTCGAAATCTAGGTGTATGCTTATATTTCTCGTTCTTTTAGGTATGTCTCCGTATGTTATAACTTCAATACCTCTTTGACTTGCCATATCAACCATTGGGCCTGCTTTTGCGTGATTGGCTGCGACTAATATAACAACATCAACAGATATTGCTATAGATTTTTCCATTTGTCTAAGTTGTTTCTCGTTGCTATACTCAGCATAAAATACTACTAAGTTTATATTTTTTTTAACAGCTTCTTGTCTCATATATTTCTCATGAGTTTTCCAAGGTTCATCTGTCTTTTTTCCGGGAAACAAGACACTTACCTTTGTCCTTGCATGAAGTATATCATTAGAAAATAGAATACTAAATATAAGTAAAATAATCATACTTGTTTTCATAAAGCAGGTAATATCCTTAAACATTAATTATTTAATATAGACATTACCTCTCTTAAGTCATTAATATTGTCTATATCAATAATAGATTTATCGGATTCTATATTCACAAAAATTATACCCCCATCACTACAATTTAACATAATTTTTTTACCGCCATCATCTCCCTCTAAAAGTAGAAGCTTATTTTTCAGTTTTTTTGGAAATATACATGGACTTGAAGTAATTCCATTATATTTAGGTGCTATAATAGATTTATTATTTTTTATAAAACAATTTTGTAATTCTTCTATATGTTCTTTTTTTATTAATATTTGATCGCCTTGAAAAAACATATATCCATCAGAGTTTTCATTTGTGTGTGATACACCAAGCTTTATTGATTCTGAAATGCCATTCTTAAAATTTTTATTGAGTAATGCCTTAAACCCATATCGTAATGCAATGTCCACTACTTCTTTTTTTCTGCACACAGCTATAACTTCAGCAAATCCACATTGTGCTACAATATCAAAAACATACTGGACTATAGGTTGCCCATTAATTTCGATTAAAAGCTTGTCTTTGCCATTCATTCTAGTAGAAAGTCCTGAAAGCATTACTATAGCAGTTAATCTACTATTCATTTATTATTTAATTACTTAATTTTATTTTTAATGTTTTCGTATATACTTAGAGCTGTGCCTTCACTTTCTATGTTAAGTATTTTAATTTTGCCATTATAATATTCAAGTACAGGCTCACTTTGACTCTTAAATACTTTAAGCCTATTTGTAATAGTTTCTGTATTGTCATCAGTACGTCCTCGCCCTAGAAGCCTTTTAATTACAGTTTCATCATTAACTTTTAAGTTTATTATAATGTCAAGCTTAAAAGTCATCTCTGTAAGCATTGAATCAAGTGCCTTAGCTTGCTCAACTGTGCGTGGGTATCCGTCAAGCATAAACCCATTTTTAGAATCGTCTTCACTTAATCTTTCATAAAGCATTTTAATAACCAAGTCATCAGGCACAAGGTCTCCTTTGTCCATAAATGCTTTAGCTGTAGTTCCAAGTGTGGTACCATTTTCAATATTTGCTCTAAATAAATCACCTGTAGAAATATGTGCTAAACCAAAATCTTCTTTTATAAAATTAGCTTGTGTTCCCTTGCCACTACCAGGTGCTCCTATTAGCATAATGTTTAACATATATTATCTCCTATTTTTTTATAAGTTTATACACCTTCAATATTATATTCAAGTTTATATATTGTCAAATATAATTCGGTTTAAAACAAAAACTTAATATTTATTTTCTAAAACCATTTTATTATATAAGTCAATTATTTGATGCCCTTTCTTAATTAAAGACCTTTCTTTTATAAGTGTAACACCTAATTCAATTAAACATCTTTCAAGTGGTAATTTAATAGATAAGGCTTTAACTTCATTAACCTCAAGGACTTTTGAGTCACCAACTACTCGTCTAATTATTTCAGTTCCACAATATCCAACAGAGTCAGAAATAATTTTGTCTAAATATCTATTCTTAAATGCTTCATTTTTATAAATTGGGAACAAAACAATTTCATCATATTTTTTGTGTAGCTTTATTACTGTTTTGTCAAATATATCTGTTATTGTTTTTTTTAAGTATTCCATAAACTCGCTTGATTCACTTTTTGTATAAGTTTTGTTTGCTAATGAGAAAATTATATTAGCTAAAACATTTCCTATGTCATAACCCATAGGCCCATAAAATGCGAACTCAGGGTCAATTACTTTTATTCCATTTTTGTTTGCAAATATTGATCCTGTATGAAGGTCTCCATGAAGCAGTGATTGTGCATTGTTCATAAAATTATTTCGTAGATACGCAATTTCTGTATGTAATTCTATGTCATTATATAGTGTGGAGTCAACATAACTTTCTTGACCCTCTGTAATTATATTTCTGTTTTTATAATTATAGTATGGCTCTGTAAATACTAAGTCCTCTGAAATATCACATAATTCAATATTGGTGAAGCTTTGAACACGCAATTTTTTTATATGCCTATCGAGTACTAAGTCGCTTGATGGCAATTGTGTGTTTACCATAAAAGTTGAAATGTCTTCGGCTAATGACGGAAAAATGCTCTCTTTCATAAACTCATATCGTAGATTATTATACTCTCCAATATCCTCCATAATTAATGCAGCCATCTCTTCAGAATAATAATAAATTTTTGGCACATAGTTAGGGCAATACTCACCTTGTAGTTTAAGTATTTCCATTTCAATTTTGCTACGACGAATATCTAGTGGCCGTCCTGAACTTCTTAAAAGAATATCCGCCTGCTTAACAACTAAAGACTTGCCTGTCGCTTCATCAAAGACTCGGTAAACATAATTTATATTTCCGTCACTTAGCTCGATAGATGATAGATTTGCATCGTCGTCAAAAAATCCAGTATTGGCATGAACAAATTTTTTAACATCTTCTAAGTTCATTAAAAAATGTTTTAGATAATTTTTTTCCAATTTGTTTTCTCCTTATCAATATTTTATTAATATATATTTTAGTTTACATATTGTCAAATATAAAAAAGTGTTGATTTAATAATTATTTATAAATATAATAAACTTTCATTAAACATATAGGAGTTTTTGTATTAATATTCTATTCGCCTCTGACTTACATATTAGCCTAGCTGAGAAAAAATATTCTTTTGATGTCCTTAAAGAAATTATAGTTTTAGCAGAGAACTGTGATGCTTTGTTTTTTTTAGGAGATACATTTAATTCATTTGATGACGTAATTAATCTTAAGGATGAGTTCTCTGAGACAATGCGTGGGCTCGATATTCCTATATATTTGCTTAAAGGAAATCATGAGTCGCTTAACAATAAAGGCAGTAAGTTTAGTGATATAAGTTTTTCTAAAAATATTTTTGTGCTAGATAAAGAACCACTTGGTATTATAAGGCTAGGGGATGGTTTAGAGATTTTAGCTGTGCCATATCAGAACACTTTTTCAAGTACTATTAATATACCACCTAGGGGTGAAAATGTTTTGAGAATACTTATAGCTCATGGAATTGTTGAGGGCACTATGTGGCAACTTGAAGAGGACGAAACTCTCTCTTCAGTTCCTATTGATATACTAAAAAAATCAAATGCTGACTTGTCATTAATAGGGCATATACATAAACATATGGAACATAATATCGATGGGTTAAAAATTGTTTATTTAGGAAGTAGCAGGGTTTGCAGAAAAAGTAAATCAGAGAGAGGCTCGAGAGTTTGCTTGTCATTAAAAATTGAAGATGGGAATATAGTCAAAAATTATATTAAGCTTAAAAGCACAGGTGAGTATAAAGTATATAATTTAATATTTGACGACAATATGCATAATAAAATCAAAGATTTGGCTGTTAATTGGTCTAAAAATGACATTATAGAGATAAATATCAAGGGTATTGCTCAAAATGAGAATAGCCTTAATAAAGAACTTGAAGATATTGCTAACAGGTATGGGAAGTATGTTAGAGAGATAAATGTTAAAAGTAAAGATATTATAATTTTATCAAGTGAGAAACATGAAAATATTATTAATGAATTTTTAGTTTTAAGTGATGAATATATGAAAAATGCTCAAAGTGATAGTGAAAAAGAGATAATAGAAATGGCTCGTTTTATAGGGCTTGAGAAAATATCTTTGGCTCTTAAAAGTAAAAAATAGGCTGTTTTATGATACTTAATTTAATTAAATTTGGAAAGTTCAGTGATAAAAGTTTTGAAATATCACCCAATATAACTATATTCTATGGTGAAAATGAGTCAGGTAAAACGACTATATTTGATGCGTTAATGCTTGCATTTTCTGTTCATGATAAAAAGTCGGCAGTGCATATAAAAAATATTAAGGCGAGATATGGTGAGGACATTGATTATAATGTAAATCCTCCTGTGCCTGCCAACATTAAAATGCATCCTGAGGCTTATAAAAATATTTATGCGATAAGAGAAAGTGATATACTGTTTGAACTTACTGATAATAAAAAAGATACAAAAGATTGGGAGCAGTCTATAAAGATGAAAATGTTTTCCTCTGACATAGACATAAATAAAATTATAGCTGAAATAAATAATGAGTATACAGGCAGAAGTGAAAACTCAGTTTTAAAAAGAATGGGACGAATAAAAACAGAGCATAACGATATAGTAGACAATCTTGAAAAATTATATGTAACCAAAAACAGCCTAGATATTAAACAAGAGAATCTTACAAATAAAAAAAATGAAACGAGTATTTTAGACAAAAAAAGAATAGATATTGAAAACTTACTTAAAGAAAAAAAATCTGAAATAGAAGTATATAAAAAGCATTTGAGTTTTAAGAATAAAGAGAATGTATTAAAAGATATAGATATTTTTTTTAGAACGGATCAAAGACTTAAAGAAAATAATTTTTTAAGTGATGATAAAACTAATGAACTTTATAGTTTAGAAAATCAAATAAATGAAAATGAAAATAGTATTGAATATCTTCGTGGAAAAATTGAAGTATTAGAAACTGAGAATATTATTAATAATAAATCAAGTTTTAATTCTTCAAGTTTAGAAAAAAGAATAGAGGATTCTATTGAAACTATTGACGCGAGTTTGCCCACAAAAAAAGAAGGCGGAAGTAAAACTATTTTTCTTTCTATTTTCTTAACTGTAGCGGCAATTTCTACAGCTTTAGTAGTGTTTACTAAAACTCCAATTTGGTTTTTAGCAATAATTCCTACAATGCCTTTATTTTTTATGAAAATGAATAAGGGCTCTGATTCTTCTAAAAATGAAACACCAATTATAAATAATATAAAAAAAGTGCTTCCAGAGCTAGAAATAGAGGTCGATAATTTGCCTGCTCTTAGAGATTTTTTACTTAAAGAGCTTGGTCGCATTACAAGTAAAAATATTAATACTAATTTTAGTGATGATAGTTTAGAAGAGATGGAGCACGAAATAAATGAGAAACGAGAAAATAATATTGAACTTAAAAATGAACTTAAATCTATATTTAGAGCAAGCTTCGTTTCATCAATTAGCGAGTACATTAAAAAAAGAGAAACATATATATCAGATTATAAAGAGGCTGACATATTATATAAAAAAATTATGTTTGAAGCTTCCAATCTTGGTATTGACGACATAAATAAATTCTACTCTGAAATAAGAAGAAATATCGATAATTTCAGTAATGAGGGAATTGCTCGAAATGATGCGAATGAAGTTGATATTTCAATTAGAGAAAGAGAATATGAAAAAATATTAATTGATTATAATAAAATAAAAGAATTAATTTCTGCCTATAATTTAGATATTTCAAGGCTTGAAGGAGAGCTTCATAATACTAATAATATTCACAGTGAAATAATAGACAAAGAAAGTAATTTGTCAAAAATAAAAGAAAGCATAGTGAATGAGGAAAAAAAGCGTGATGCTTTAATTGTACTCGAGAAAATGTTTGGCGATTTAAATAAAAAAAATGATGAAGTCTTTTTAAGTTTGTCTAAAAACTCAAAGGTTTTATATTCACATATTACAGATAATGCTCAAGGTAGTGATGACATTTCTATTAGTGGTTTTAAGAGTGATAAAATAATTGTGAAAGACAAACAAAATGAAGAACGTCCAGTCGATTATTTGTCATCGGCAACAAAGGACGCTATGTATTTATCGATAAGGCTTTCGGTGTTGTCGGAAATACATGAACATGGACGAATAATATTGTTGGATGACCCTTTTATAACTTTTGACCATAACAGAACAATTAATGCATTAATGTTTCTTAAAGCATTTTCAGAGGAGAAAAATATTCCCATTGTTCTTTTTACGAAGGATGAATATGCGAAAAACTTTGATGACTTTTTAATACATAATTTATAAAAAAATATAATAATGCTATGTCCAAAAAACACGATACTTGCAAGATAAGATA